>DATLFC010000003.1:0-6269 GCA_035525015.1 Thermoanaerobaculia bacterium
GAGGCGTTCGGCGCGACCGAGTGGAGCCTGCTGTCGGCGACGGCGCTCATCTGGGGATCATCGTTCCTGCTGATCGAGGTCGCTCTGCGGGCCTTCCAGCCGGGCGTCGTGGCGCTCGGCCGGGTCGTGCTCGGCGCGGCGGCGCTGTCGCTTTTCCCGCGCGCCCGGCGGGCGGTGGGGCGCGAAGACCTTCCCCGCATCGCCCTGCTCGGCGTGGTCTGGATGGGTCTCCCGCTGCTCCTCTTCCCGCTCGCGCAACGCTGGATCAGCTCCTCGGTCGCCGGGATGATCAACGGCGCGGTGCCGATCATGGCCGCCGGCTGGTCGGTCTTCTTTCTGCGGCGGCTTCCGGGCCGGACGCAGATGATCGGCATCGCCACCGGCTTCCTCGGCATTGCGGCGATCTCCTGGCCGGAGCTGCAGCGATCGCGCGCGACGGCGCTCGGCGCCGCGCTCGTGATCCTGGCCGTGCTCTTCTACGGCCTGGCGGTCAACATCGCCGTGCCGCTGCAACAGAAATACGGCGCGCTGCCGGTGCTGCTGCGCGCACAGCTCGCCGCGCTGCTCGTCGTCGTGCCGTTCGGGCTGTGGCACCTCCCGGGATCGACATGGGCGTGGGAGCCGGCGCTGGCGATGATCCCGCTCGGCGTGCTCGGCACCGGCGTCGCGTTCGTGCTGATGACGACGCTGGTGGGTCGCGCCGGCGCGGCGCGTGGATCGGTGGCCATCTACTTCGTGCCGATCGTGGCCATCGTCCTGGGCGTCGGCCTCCTCGGCGAACGCCTCGCCCCGAGCGCCGTCGCCGGCACCGCGCTGGTGCTGCTGGGCGCCTGGCTCACGTCGCGTCGCGAGAGCGCCTGACCACGACGATCGTCTTGTCGTCGGTCGCGTGGGCGCCGCGTTCGAACTGTGCAATCTCGGTGAGGATGCGCGGCGTGATCGCGGAGACTTCGTCGGCGGCGGCGCGGATGGCGAGCTCGCGCAGACGGTCCATGCCGAATTCGTTCTCGTCGGGATCGGCGGCTTCGTTCAGGCCGTCGGTGTAGAGGTAGAGTGTGCCGCCCTTCGGGATGAGCACCGCCCCTTCGTCATACGTCGCGTCGGGCATCAGGCCGATCGGCTTGCCGGTCGACGGCACTTCCTCGATCCTTCCGTTGGCAACGATGAGCGGCGGATTGTGTCCGGCGTTCACGTAGTGCAGCTCGCCCGTCTCCGGCGAGTAGCGGCCGAAGAAGAACGTCACGTACTTCCGGCCGCCGGCCATGCGGCAGAGGAGACGATTCAGGCGCGACATCAGCTCGGCCAGGTCTTCCTCGATCGGTGCGGCGATCCGGAGCGCGGCCTGGATCGACGACATGATCATCGCCGCGGAGACGCCCTTCCCCGACACGTCGCCGAGGGCGAGGCCGAGGTCGCCGTCGGCGAACTCGATGAAGTCGTAGTAGTCGCCGCCGACCTCGTAGCACGGCACGCTGGCCGCGGCGATCTGCGTGTCGAAGACGTCGATGGGAGGCGACGGGAGGAGGCGGCTCTGGATCTCGCGGCCGAGCTGCAGCTCGCGCTCCATCCGGTTCTTCTCCACCACGGCCATGTGCAGCGTGGCGTTCTCCATGGCGATGGCCATGTGCTCGGAGATGGCGGCGAGGAACTCGAGATCGTGCGCGCCGAACGATCCGTTCTTCTTGTTCAGAAGCTGCAGCACCCCGACGATGCGCTGCTCGCGGTTGCGGATCGGCACGCAGAGCATCGAGCGCGTGCGGAATCCGCTGCGCTGATCCTGCGAGGGGTCGAAGCGCGGATCGGCGTAGGCGTCATAGAGGATGACCGGCTCGCCTGTCTCCGCGACCGTGCCGGCCAGCCCTTTGCCGATCGGGAGGCGGATCTCGGTGACGTGCAGCCCGTCGGCGATCTTCGACCAGATCTCCCCTTTTTTCTGATCGACGAAGTAGAGCGTGCCGCGCTCGACGCCGAGCTCGTTGCGGGCCACGCTGAGGATCGATTCGAGGAGCGCGCCCGGCTCGATGGAGGAGTTGATCAGCTTCGACGCTTCGACGATCGTCTTCAGCCGTTCCACCTCCTCGTGCGCGGCGATCGTGGTGATCATCCGCCGCAGCGCGGGCGGCTCGGCGATCTCGAACCGGAGCCCCGACATGAAGCGGTCGCCCTTGCCGTCGACGTGCAGCTTCTCGGAGTGCGCGATCGAGCAGTCGACGGTGATCTCCTCCCCTTCCCACACCATGGTCAACTTTTCGCGGTCGCTGCCGACGATCGGCACCTCGCTCTCCACGCGGCTGCCGAAGAGGCCGATCTCGTGCACGGTCACAGGATGTCCGGCCACGGTGGCGTAGAGCGGCGGCGCCAGCAGCAGGCGCTCCGCCCGGCGGCGCTCGTGATTCGTGACGGTCATGATTGAAGAGCGAAGGGTATACCATCTCAGCGCTCGGGCGGCGGCGAGCCGCCGCACTCCGAAACCATGCCGAGGCTCCTTCTCCTCGCCCTTCTCCTCCTCTCGTGCACGCGCACCAGCGAGTTGCGCGTCTTCGCGGCGGCCAGTCTCGCCGACGCGCTCACCGAGGTCGCGGCGGCGTCGGGAGAGAAGGTCGTCTTCAACTTCGGCGCGTCGAGCACGCTGGCGCGACAGATCGACGCCGGCGCCCCCGCCGATCTCTTCGTCTCGGCGGACGAGGGGTGGATGGACTGGCTGGCCGAGCGCCGGCGCATCGATCCGGCCACACGAGTCGCCATCCTCTCCAACCGGCTGGCCATCATCGGCGACCTCCGCAGCGCCCGCTCGATCGCGCTCGCCGATCCGGCTGCCGTGCCGGCCGGGATCTACGCCCGCATCTACCTCGAGCAGGAGGGGCTCTGGGATGAACTGTCGCCGCGGATCATCCCGACCGACAACGTCCGCGCCGCCCTGCACGCCGTGGAGTCGGGCAACGCGGATGCGGCCATCGTCTATGTGACCGATGCCGCGACGTCGCGCACCGTGCGGATCACGACGGTCGTGGAGGATGGTCCGCCGATCTCGTATCCGGCGGCCGTCGTGCACGGGGCGGAGCAGCCGGATGCGGCGAAGCGTTTCCTGGCCGCGCTCCGGTCCGAGGCCGCCGCTGCCATCTTTCGCAGACATGGTTTCATCGTCAGGTCATGAGCGACGACTGGCAGATCGTCTGGTTCACGGTGCGCGTCGCGGCGATGGCCGCGCTGCTCATCCTTCCTCCCGGCCTCGCCATGGCATGGCTGCTGGCGCGCTATCGGTGGCGGGGCAAATCGATCGTCGAGACCATCGTCGCGTTGCCGCTGGTGATGCCGCCGGTGGCGACCGGACTGATCCTGCTCCACCTCTTCGGGCGGCGCGGCGCGATCGGCTCGCTCCTTCCGTTCGACATCGTCTTCACCTGGCGCGCCGTGGTGCTGGCCATGATGGTCATGTCGTTCCCGCTGCTCGTCCGCGCGGCGAGAGTGGCCTTCGAGGAAGTCGAGCCCCGCCTCGAACAGATCGCGCGCACCCTCGGCGCCAGCAACGCGCGCGTCTTCGCCACGATCACCCTTCCCCTCGCCGCGCGCGGCATCGCCGGCGGCCTGCTGCTCGCCTTCGCACGGGCCCTCGGCGAGTTCGGCGCGACGATCCTCGTCGCCGGCAACATCCCCGGCCGCACCAGCACCCTCTCCCTCTCCATCTATCACTCCGTGCAGCTCGGCCGCGACGGCGAGGCCTTCCGGCTCCTCCTCTACTCGGTCGCCGCCGCGTTCGCAGCGGTCTGGCTGGCCGAATTCATGGCCGGCCGGAGCAGGGCGCGGGGATGATCGCGCTTCGTGGCGTCGTGCTGCCGCTGGCCCACTTCGCGCTCGAGGTGACGGTCGAGATGAACGGGTCCGCCACCGCGCTGTACGGACCTTCGGGATCGGGAAAGACCTCGCTCGTGGAGACGATCGCCGGACTGCGCAAGCCCGTCCGCGGCGAGATCCTCGTGAACGGCCGGACACTCTTCGACGCGGCGGCGCACATTCACGTGCCGGCACGCGAGCGGCGCGTCGGGTACGTCCCGCAGGACGACGCGCTGTTCCCGCACATGACCGTCCGCCGCAACATTGAATACGGGGCTCGGGGCTCGGGGCTGGGGATGCGGTCGTGGAGGTGCTGGAGATCGGGCATCTTCTCGATCGCGGCGTGCGCGACCTCTCCGGCGGCGAGCGGAAGCGGGTGGCGCTGGCGCGGGCGCTCGTCACCGCGCCGGAGGTGCTGCTGCTCGACGAGCCGCTGGCGGGCGTCGATTTTGAGCTGCGCGACCGCGTCCTCGACTACCTGCTGCGCGTGCATCGCGACTTCCCTCTGCCGCTCGTCTACGTGACGCACTCGCGCGAGGAGGCGGCGGCCATCTGCACGGAGATGATCGTGATGGAGCGGGGGCGCGTGGTGGGAGTGGAACGGCTCTAGACGGCGTGTACGGCGAGGCTGCTGGCCGCTTCCTGATCGCCGGCTTCGAGGCTCTCGTGGGGATGCGCGATGTAGTAGCCCTGCATCAGATCGACGCCGAGGGACTTCACCGCCTCGTACTCCTCGACGGTCTCGATGCCCTCGGCCAGCGTCTTCGCTCCGGTCTTCGCAGCGAGATCGACGAGCATCCGCACCAGGTCCTGCTTGATCGGCTCGTCGGCCAGCGTCGAGATCAGCCCCTTGGTGATCTTCAGATAGTCGGGTGCCAGCGCGGCGATCGCCTCGAGCGACGCGTAGCCGGAGCCGGCGTCGTCGATGGCGACCTCGATCCCCTTTTCGCGGAATTCGTCGAGGAACTTGCGGAACGTCGCGTAGTCCTCGATGGCCGCGCGCTCGGTCAGCTCGAACACGAAGTGGCCGCGATGCTCGGAGAAGAACGACACCATCTCGTGGATGCGAAACTCCGACTCGCCGAACATCTCGGCCTCGAGGTTGAGAAGGAACTTCCGGTCGAGGAGGTCGACCTCGCGCAGCCGCTGCAGCGCCCCCTGGAGAGCGATCGACTCGAGCGCCCACGCCAGCCGCGCGTCGCGCGCGAACTGGAAGAGCATGTCGGAGTTGCGGAAGGACGAGCCGGCCGGGCCGCGCGTCAGAATCTCGTAACCGAAGATCGACCCGTCGGCCGACCAGGTGATCGGCTGGAACAGAGTGCTGGTCCGTTTGCGGCGGATGATGTCGCGCAGCTCGCGGGTCAGCTGCTTCTTGCGCTGCTGCTCGGCATCGCGCACGGCGTCGGCCGCGATCTGCATCCCCTGATAGATCTGCCGCTCCAGACGGATCTGCGGGCGGTAATCGACCCGCGTCGTCCCGACGAAGAAGCCAATCTGCTCGGGCTGCATCGTCGGGAAGCGGGCCCGGACCTGCTCGATGAGGCGTTGACGCATCTCGTTCGACGAGGCCTCCAGAGCGTTCTCCTGCGACAGGTCCTGCCCGTGCGTTTCGAAGAACACGTAGAAGTTCGAGCCGCCGGCGCGGTGCGCGGTGACGATCGGATTCCGGAACCGCTCCTTCGCCTCGGCCAGCGCCGCTTTGCCGACGCAGCGGAGGAACTCGTCGAAGAACGCCCAGCCATACTCCGCCTCGATCGACTCGAACTGCTCGATGTCGATGAACGCGATCCCCACCTCCCCCTGCTCGATCAGGATCTCCTTCAGCCGGTCGACCACCATGGCCACGGTGGGGAACCCGGTTGTGCGGTCGATCAGCACGCTCTCGACCGCGGTCCGCGCCGCCACTTCGTCCGCCTGGATCTTCGGTTTGCGGTCGAGCAGGGCCTGGATGCGCTTGACGACCTCGTCCCGGTTGAACGGCTTGACCAGGTAGTCGTCGGCGCCGACCTGCAGACCGGTCAGGCGGTCCTTCACGTCGCCGCGGCCCGTGACGAGTACGACGGCGATGCCGGCCGTCCGCTGCACCGCCTTGAGCGCCTGGCAGACTTCCCAGCCGCTCCGCTTCGGCATCATCACGTCGAGGAGGACGACGTCGGGCAGATTCGTCTGCGCAACGGCCAGCGCCTCCTCGCCGTCCTGCGCCTGCAGAATCTCGCAGTCGAGAGGGCGAAGATAAGTCTTCAGAAGCGCGACGACATCGTCGTCATCGTCCGCGATCAGGACGACCGGCCGGTCGGACATAAACCTCCCTGCCATGATTGCGGAAAACAGGCCAGACGCATAACCCTCTCATACCATGCGATAGGATCGCACCGTGGAGACCTCGTTTTTCGGGAACACGGTGCGGGAGTGGGTCGTGGCGGCGGGCATCGCCGCCG
>DATLFC010000062.1:0-15045 GCA_035525015.1 Thermoanaerobaculia bacterium
ACTTGGAGGTGTCGTAGGCGAAGTCGATCTGGAATCGCGGCCAGGAGAAGCCGCCGCCGATCGACAGGTGAAGCTGATCCTCTCCCTCCGGGAAAATGATCGCTTCGGCGACGCGGTCGATCGTGTTGATCGGGCCGCGATACGTCACCGCGTGGGCAGGCTCGTGCCAGACCCCGGCGCGGAGGAGGAACGGAACTCTGGTCGTGAACGCATATTCGGCCCCCAGCCGGAGCTCCGTGATGTCGTCCGCTTCATAAGGAGCGTCCAGCTCGCGGATCGACTGCGAGAACGAAAAGAAGTCGTCGACAAGATTCGAATAGGTGACGTGTACGGCGTCGAAATTGATCGTGAGCACCGGAATCGGGCGATAGGAGACGCCGAGTCCGGCGACGTCCGGGAGATGGAACGACGTATCGGCGACTTTCGACAGGGCGAAGTCGGTGTCGAGGTCGCCGTAGAAGACCGGCGCCGGAAACGTCGGCCCTTTCTTGTAGACGCCCCCGAAGCTGAGCTGCTCGTTCAGCGTCCATTTGAAGCCGGCCGCGAACGTGACGTCGCTCTCCTCGGTGAGCTCGATGACGCCGTTCTCGTCGACTCGGGCCGTCGCCTGGGCGGTGAGCTGCGCGGTGGTGAGGAAGGGGTCGACGCGGAACGTCAGGGCCTGATGGCGCATCGTCTGGTAGCGAACCGTCGCGCCGACCGAGAAGCTCGGATGAGCCTGCCACGCGCCGGCGACTCCCCAGGTTCGCTGGTTGACGTCGACGGCGGAGAAGTACGGATTCAACCCCCACTCGAGGCACGCCAGAAAGTCGTTCTGCTCCTGCTTGATCCGCTCGCATTCGGCGCGCGACACCGGCGTGCTCCCAGGCTGGCTCGGCAAGAAGAAGCTCGGCACGGGAACGACCTGTCCGAAGTCGTTCTCGGTCGGAACCACCGCACCTTCGCCGACGTTGCGCAACGGTTCGTGAAAGTATGCGCCGATCGTGAAGTTGCCGATCGGGTAGACGCCGCTCGCGAAGGCAACCTGCGCGCGCTGGCTGTGGTGGTTGAAGGCGGTGCGCTTGAGATCGGGAAACGTTCCGCTCGTCGTCAGCACCTGCGACTCCATGTAGTTGCGCACTTCGAGCGACACCTCGGCCCTTCGGAGGATGGTCAGGCCGGCGGGATTCGACTCCACTGCCGAGGCGTCATCAGCGAGGCCGAGGAATGCGCCGCCCATGCCGAGGGCGCGGGCGCCGGGATTTCCGAAGTTGAACTGCAGGCCGGAAAGCGATTCGATATCGGTGTTCTGGGCCGCCGCCGGAAACGCGACGCAGACAGCGAGCGTCAGGATGAAGAGTGTCTTCCGCATGCAACCTCCGTTGTTGGGACCGAGCTCTACAGAGGATAGCACCGTCGCTACGACAGCGACGACGTTCGGGCGCGCTTCACTTCCTCGATCACGCGCTGGATGACGGCCTGCGGCTCACCAAGCTGCTTGGCGCGATCGCGGCGGAAGCTCCACTCGATCTGCCCGTTGGCCAGACTCTTCGCGCCGACGGCGATCCGCAGCGGGAACCCGATCAGATCGGCGTCCTTGAACTTCACCCCCGGACGCTCGTCGCGATCGTCGAAGAGGACGTCGATCCCCTGCGCCGCCAGCGCCTCGTACACTTCAGTTGCCATGCGAAGGACATTCTCCTCGCGACCGACCGCGGTCACGACGACCTCGAACGGCGCGATCGGCATCGGCCAGATGATGCCGTCGTCATCGTGGCTCTGCTCCACGGCGGCGGCGACGGTCCGTCCGATGCCGAGGCCGTAGCAGCCCATGATCATCGGCTGCCGCTCGCCCTTCTCGTCGAGGAAGACGCAGTGCATCGACTCGGAGTATTTCGTTCCGAGCTTGAACACGTGGCCGACTTCGATGCCGCGGTAGATCTCGAGCTTCTCGCCGCAGCGGGGACAGGGATCGCCCGCGAGCACGGTGGTGAAATCGCCGTACTCCGGCTCGGGAAAGTCACGGCCGGGATTGACGCCGCCGATGTGCGTGTCGGCCTTATTGCCGCCGACGATCCAGTTCCGTTTCCCCTTCAGCGAGATATCCGCGAGAACCCGGCTGCACTTCGTTCCGACGGGGCCGCAGTAGCCGACCGGTCCGCCGGTGGAGGCTTCGAAGCGGGTGTCGGGCAGCATCTCCAGCGTGTTGACGCCGAGGTAGTTCCTGATCTTGACCTCGCTGCCCTCGCGGTCGCCGCGGACCAGGACCATGACCGGTCCCTTCTCGGTCTCGAAAACGAGCGTCTTCACGAGCTCCGATGTCGGCTTCTTCAGGAAGCGTCCGACGTCGTCGATCGACTGCGTGCCCGGCGTATGGAGCGGATCCATCTCCACCATCGGTGCCGGCTCCGGCTCGTCGTCGAAAAACTTCGAGGTGGCCTTCTCGATGTTCGCGCCGTAGCGGCACTTCGGACAGCTCACCACCGCGTCTTCGCCCGACTGCGCGAGCACCATGAACTCGTGCGAGGCCGACCCGCCGATGTTGCCGGTATCGGCTTCCACGGGAACGTGGTCGAGGGCGCAGCGGTGGAAGACGCGGCTGTACGCCTCGCGCATTGCCTCGTACGCCTCGTCGAGCGACTCCCTGCTGGCGTGGAAGGAATAGGCGTCCTTCATGATGAACTCGCGCCCGCGCATCAGGCCGAACCGCGGACGGACTTCGTCGCGGAACTTCGTCTGAATCTGATAGAGGTTGACCGGGAGCTGCCGGTAGGAGCTCACAGAATCGCGCACCGTCTCGGTGATCACTTCCTCGTGCGTCGGACCGAACACGAAGTCGCGCTCGTGGCGGTCCTTGATGCGGAGCAGCTCCTTCCCGTATTTCTGCCACCGTCCCGACTCCATCCAGAGCTCGGCCGGCTGGATGGCCGGCATGAGCAGCTCCGTCGAGCCCGCGCGCGTCATCTCCTCGCGCACGATGGCCTCGAGCTTCTGCACGGACCGCAGACCGAGCGGCAGGTAGGTGTAGATTCCGGCGGCCACTTTGCGGATCATCCCCGCGCGCATCATCAGCTTCTGGCTGATGACGTCGGCGTCGGAGGGAACTTCTCTCAGCGTCGTGATGAAATAGCGAGTCCAGCGCATGGCGTGCCCAAAAGGGCGGCATTCTACACTGGGCGTTGATGTTGGAGACGGGCAGATCGATGGACAGAAACACGATTCTGGTCTTCGACCGTCCCCCGATTTCCCGGCTGGTCTCCTGCGCCGCCTCCTTCGGTTCCGCGGCACTCTTCTTCACCTATCTCGCCGAGAGCGCGGACGACATCCGGCCTCTTCCGGTGATTGGCCTCGTCCTCCTTTTTCTCGGGACCGTGGCCAGCGCCGTCGTGCAGTACGGCGACCACATCTACGTCAGCGATCAGGGAGTCATGTACGAGAACCGGCTCCTCTCGCTCTTCGGCCGGCGCGGACAATGGATGCGCTGGGAAGACATCGTCGAGGTCCGCGAGGTGAAGCAGAAGGTGCTGATCCTCCTTTCGCGCGACGGACAGCGGATGCTGGTCGACGCCATTCTTGGCTACGCCATTGCACGGGCCGAGATCCTGAGGCGAGCTCCCCAGGCCATCCTGTCGGGAACGCTGGCCACCCGTGAAGATTGAAGAAACGTCACCTCGTCATGACGGCGGCCGGCCTGTCGGTCGTGCTGTTGATCATCGTCCTCATCGTCGCGTCGAAGCAGCAACTCGAGCGACGGCGCCTCTTCCGTGACGCCGAGCCAGCCGGCGGCGCGCCGGCTGAGATTCCGCCCGTGGAACGGTGGACGGGAACCTTCGCGTCGCTCTCACCCGAGGGCCTCGTCGACCTCCTGCCGCGGATCGAGCGCGAACAGAAAAACCGTTACGACGCGTTCCGCCTCGGCTACCTCCACGCCCGCGCCCTGATCGCCGCCGGCGAGATGGACGAAGCGGCGACACGGCTCCAGCCGTTCCTCGCGGAAGGTCATCCCTTTCGGCCGCTGGCGCTCTACCACCAGGCGGAGATCGAGCAGTCGCGCGGGAATCGCGACGCTGCCAGCCGGATCCGTCACGATCTGATCTTCAATGCTCAAGATTCTCAGTACCAGCTGGACGCCATCGAGGAAGAGCTCGCTTTTCTCGAGGGAGAACATCTGATCGCGTTCGCGGAGAAGGTCAGGCCCACGGTCGAAACGGGATTGCGGCGCGACATCGATGCGCGCATCGCCGAAGCGCTGCTTGGGGCCGGTCAGCGTGATCGTGCGGTCAGCATGGCCCTGGCACTCCTGAACGACAGCATCGCGGACGACCCGGCCGATCGGGTGGCCCGCGCCATCGACCAGCGCGAGATCCTCAGCAGTCTCACCGCCGAGCAGGTGGCGCGGCTGGCCGAGACGTTGCAGAGTCACCGTCACTTCGATCGGGCCGCGGCGCTTTACCAGACAGCCATTCCGCGTCTGCCGAAGCGCGCCAATGAGCTCCGCTTCGCGCTCGGCCGCAGCTTCTTCGGCAACGAGAAGTACGCCGAGGCCCAGCGGACCTACGCCTCCGCCGCGGCCGCGACGAACGACGGCCAGTGGAAGGCGACGTTTCTCTTCCACGCCTCGCGTGCGGCGCAGCTTCAGGGAAACGACCAGGCCGGCGAACAGCTGATGACGTCCGCGATCGCGGTGAAGGGGAACTTTTCCCCCACGAACGCGGCGCTGACGCAACGGATCCGCACTCGAGTCCGGCAGCGGCGCTTTGCCCAGGCTTCGAGCGACCTGGCGCTGCTGCGACGCATCGCACCCAACGACCGCGCTCCGCTCGAAGGCGCGCTGGCCCTCGCGCTCGGGCAGCTCGGCGCCGGAAACGCTGCCGCAGCGCTGGCCACTCTCAACTCCGTGCCGCGCGCGCGACTCAACGAATACGACCGCGCCGAGTTCGATTACTGGCGCGCGCGAGCACTCGAGTCGCGCGATCTTCCGGCGGCGTTCGAAGCCTACCTTTCCGTCCTCCGCTCGACAGCGCCGAACCACTTCGCCTACTTCGCGCGCGACCGTCTCGACTCTCCCGCGCTCGCGGGGAAGCTGCAGCAGGAGCTGCAGCGGCGGGAGGCGGAGGTGGCCAGGCTGATCGCCGCGGCCGACTTCGCGACGGCGAAGCGCGTGCAGACCGATCGCGTGCTCCTCTCCTCGACGGACCACGCCGAGGAGCTGAAGCGGCTGGCGGGCATCTACGAGGAGCTGCCGCCGTATCGCGAGATTCTGAACCTGACGCCGGACCCGCTCCCCACCTTCCCCGTCGACGAGGACGCTGACCGCACAACGCTGCTGATGGCGATGAGCCTCCACGACGAAGCGATCGGCCCGATCCAGGAGCGCTGGCCGCTGCAAGAGCCGAAGGCGGCGCTGACGCAATCGATCGCTCTCAATCTCGGGGGGGCATCGCGCGAGTCGATCCGCGCCGTGGAAGTGCTGATGCGGTCGGTGCCGGACGACTACGTGCCCGACCTCCTCCCGGTGGCGGTTCGCCAGCTCCTCTATCCGCGCTATTTCTACACCGCCATCGTGCGCGACGCGGAGCGGTTCGGCGCCGACCCTCTCCTCGTGCTCTCCATCATGCGCGAGGAGTCGCGCTTCAATCCGCGCGCGAAGTCGGCCGCCGCCGCGCGTGGCCTGCTGCAGTTCATCATCACCACGGCGCGCGACATCGGACGGCACATCGGTCTGGTGGACGTCGCGCCGGAAGACCTTTACGATCCCCGGATCATCATCAGCCTCGGCGCGAAGTACGTCGCCAATCTGATGGAGGAGTTCGAGGGCAACCGCTACCGCGCCACCGCGGCGTACAACGCCGGCCCTTACCAGGTGAAGCTGTGGTCGAGGCTGGCACCGGCGGCGGGCGACGATTTCTTCCTCTCCGCCATCAACTTCGACGAGACGAAGCACTATGTGAGAAAAGTGATGAACAGCTACAAGCGGTACGGTGAAATCTACGAGGAGGCGCCGCCGGCCGGCGGGATTACGATTGAGCCATGAACGACTGGCAGAAGGAGCGCGGCGGCCGCATCGACCCGCTGACATCGCCCGAGCCGCCGCTCGATGACGATGACCGCATCGACCAGGCCATCGCCGAATCGTTCCCGGCCAGCGATTCTCCCTCGTGGACCAGCGGAGTGGACGACGAAGATGGCGGAACTGAAGACGAAGAAAACGACGGCGAGCGTTGACGAGTTTCTGGCGGCGATTCCCGACGAGAGCAGGCGGCACGACTGCCTCGAAGTCGTCAGGATGATGAAGCGCGCCACGAAGGCCGAGCCGAAGATGTGGGGCGCGGCCATCGTCGGGTTCGGCGAGTATCACTACGTTTACGAAAGCGGGCGGGAAGGCGACTGGTTCCTCACCGGCTTCTCCCCGCGGAAGAACGACCTCACGCTCTACATCATGGCCGGCTTCGAAGCGTACGACCGCATCATGAAGAGGCTCGGCAAGCACAAGACCGGGAAGTCGTGTCTCTACATCAAACGCCTCGACGACGTCGATCGCGACGCGCTGCAGGAACTGATCGACGAGTCGGTGCGATCAGTCGCGAAGCGGTACGAATGACGGCGACCCCGCGATGACGCGTTCGTAGAGCTGCCGGTACTGCGGGACTACCTTCGCCACGTCGAAGCGCGCGATGGCCTGTTCGCGCGCGCGGGCTCCCATCTCCGCCCGAAGGCGGTCGTCGGAGAGGATGGCCACGGCGCGCTCGGCCATCCCTTGCACGTCGCCGACCGGTAGCAGATGACCGGTCTCCCCCTCATCGACCACTTCCGGCAATCCGCCGGTTCTCGTGGCGATGACCGGAACCTCGGAGGCCATCGCTTCCAGCGCGGCCATGCCGAATGACTCCGATTCCGAGGGGAGGAGGAAGAGGTCGCTCGCGCCGACGACCTCCTCGAGATTCGGTACGTTGCCGAGAAAGAAGACGCGGTCGCGCAGTCTCCGGTCCCGGCAGTACGCTTCCGCGCGGGAGCGGTCGGGCCCGTCGCCCACCATCACCAGCCTGCTGGGCACGATGCGGGCGACCTTCTCGAACACTTCGATCACATCCATGATCCGCTTCACGGGACGGAAGTTCGAGACGTGGCAGACGAGCTTCTCGCAGTCGACGCCGAGGACGTGGCAGAAGGCGGTCTTGTCATGACGCTTGAAGCGGCCGGGATCGACGAAGTTCGGGATGACGTCGATCGGCTTCTGCGTCGAGAAATTCGCGGCCGTTTCTTTTTTCAGCCATTGCGACACGGCGGTGACGCCGTCGGATTCCTCGATGCCGAACTTCGTGATGGGGAGATAACTCTCGTCGCGGCCGACGAGCGTGATGTCCGTGCCGTGGAGCGTGGTGATGACCTTCAGGCTTTCGCTGTGGAGGATCTGCTTGGCGAGATGGGCGCTGATGGCGTGCGGAATGGCGTAGTGCACGTGCAGCACGTCCAGCTTCTCGTACGCTGCGACCTCGGCCATCTTCGTCGCCAGGGCGAGCGTGTACGGCGGATAGGGATCGAACAACGGGTACGCCGTGACGGTCACCTCGTGAAAACGGACGCGCTCGTGCAGGATGTTCAGTCGCGACGGCAGCGCGTAGCTGATGAAGTGCACATCATCGCCGCGCCTGGCCAGCTCGATCCCGAGCTCGGTGGCCACGACGCCCGACCCGCCGAACGTCGGATAGCAGGTGATTCCGATTCGCATGTCTAGACTTCCCGCCCGCCGTACGCGGCCAGCAGATCATCCACGCGCGGCGGCTGCTTCGTCACGAAGGCCTCGCCGTAGCGCGCGCCGATCAGGGCGCCGAAGTGCTTCCCGCGCGCCTCGATCATCTCCAGAAACGCCGGCTCGGAGATGAACGTTCGCGGCTCCTTCGACTTCGGGTCGTGGAACTGCGACTTGTAGGCGGCGATGGCGCGCATCTTCGTCTTCCAGGCCGCCGTCGTATCGACCACGAAGGACGGCGGCTGCATGTAATTCTGCAGGTAGTAAAGCACTGCCTGGGGGCGGTGCGGCGGAGAATCGGTCTTCAACTGCCGCAGCCCGGCATAGAACCAGGCATCGGTGACGACCCGCCCGGTGCGGGTGTGGTCGGGATGGCGATCGTCGGGATAGGGAGCGACCAGCAGGCGTGGCCGCGTACGGCGGAAGATCTCGATCAGCTGCAACTCTTCGTCGCGTCCGGTGCGGAGGTTCCCGTCGCCGAAGTCGAGCTGCTCGCGGAACGAGGCACCCAGCACGCGCGCGGCAGCGCCGGCCTCCCGCTTCCGGATCTGCGGCGTCCCGCGTGTTCCCATCTCGCCGCGAGTCAGATCGATCATGCCGACGCGCAGGCCGTCCTTGACGGACCTGGCGATGGTGCCGCCGACCGACAGCTCGAGGTCGTCCGCGTGCGCACCGAAGAAGAGGAGGTCGACTTTTTTCATAGCGCGATCACCTTGAAGGCATCGGAATCGGGCTCGATCTCGTCGAGGAGCCGGTCGATCAGGTGCGCGCCGTCGCGCATCCAGAAGGGGAACCACGCCACGACCCGGTCCTGCACCTTCCCGTCGGGATGAAGGGTCGCCGCGAGCTCGCGCGCCGCGGCCCAGCGTTCGCGATCCTTGCGCGCGATGCCCTTGATGGCGCGGTCCGTCAGCTTGTTGAAGTGATACTCGATGTGGCCGACCGAGCGGTTCAGAGCCCGGGCCAGCGCGTGCTCGGCCGGCAGCGCCACGTCGGCGATCTTCTCGAGCTTGCCGATGAGGTCGCGCTCCGCCTCGGCGGCGAGACGCCGGACCTTTGAGACCGCTTCCGGCTCGCGGCCGGCCAGCAACTCGTCGGGCGGCGCGAAGATCTCCTCCGGCGCGATGCCGAAGCGGCTCACGAAGCGCATCACCCGTTTCGGCGCGATCAGCACGTGACCGCGCAGCGCGACGCGCGGCACGGCCACGCCGGCCATCTCATGCAGCGGAGCCACCTGCGCGTAGTACGCCACCTCGGCCGGGCCGCCGACGAAGACATCGGGGGCGAGAACGTAGTCCTGCAACAGCGGGCGGGTGAGCGCCGAGGTGGAGGTGCGCTCGGGAGAAACGGCTCGCTCCGTCCCGGCGATGGAGCGGACGCCGCGCTGATCGATCTCGAACAGCAGCGTGTACTCGCCGTCCTCACGCGGCTGCACCTGCGGCGCGTAGCCGGCGGCCTGCAGCTCGCCGGCCCGGCGCCGCAACGCATCCTGTACGCACCCCCAGTCGCGGCGGATGTGATCGAACAGCGGCGCGGCGGCGCGGCGAAGCTCGGGCAGGAGCGCGTCGACGAGAATCACCTCCGGTCCGAAGACGGAGGCGATCAGCGCGGCGAACGAATCGCCGAAGGTGATCCCCTCTCGAAGCCAGGCCGGCCGCGGAAGATCGTAGAGGGCGAGCAGCTCGGTGATGAGCGGCTCGGGGATCGGTATCGGCCCGACGACGGCCTTCGATTCGAAGGAACGGCTGGCCTTGATCGACAACAGGTCGAGCTGACGATTGACGCCGTCGCGCTGGATGGTGCCGATGGGAAGCGAGAGCTGCGCGACCTCTTCGAAATCGTGATCCTCGGTAGCCAGCCAGAAGAAAAGGGTGGCCTGCCGGCCGGCCGCCTCGATCTCGCGCTTCATCCGCAGCAGCGACGCGATCTTCGACAGCGTGTAGAGCGGCCCGCCGGCGAAGCCGACCTGCTGCCCGGCCACGAGGGTGACGGTCTCGCCGGCCGCCCATCGCTGCAGCTGATCTTTCACGAACAGCCCCCAGCGGCGGTTCGAAGCATCGAGCGCGGCGACGAGACCGGCGCGGCGCGATCGGTCGCCGCGCTCCGCCGCGGCGCTGCGCGGCAGGAAGGAGGTGGCGCTGGGAGATCCGGCCAGCCAGTCCAGCACGAACCGGTTGATCCCCGGATAGTGCGTGAGGGAGAGTCTCACCGCCGCTTGCTCCCGGTCAGGATGAGGCGCGGCGACGACTGCTCGAACGGCGCTCCGTGGAACGTCCCGAAGGCGTGCTCGATCTGCAACTGCGCGGCGTCGAACATGGTGGAGATCTCGTCGAGGTCGTATCCGCGAACCCGCTCCAGGTAGCGCTGCCGGCCGATGGTGATCCGCTTGTTGAACGATCGATCGGATGGATCGAACCAGCGCTCGATGTCGACGGAGCCGGTCGGCGTGTCGCGCGTCTCCTTCTGGACGAGTTTTTCCAGCTCGCGATGCACGTTCAGGTAGTCGAACAGAAAGACGGCTCCCGTCCGGAGAACCCGCGCCATCTCGGCGACGACGTCGCGGTTCTCCTGCTCGGTCGCAAAATATCCGAAGCTGGTGAAGAAATTCACGAGGCCTTCAAAGCTTTGGCTGCAGAACGGTAACGTCCGCATGTCCGCGCGCGCCACCGCCATCGCGCCGTACTCTCTCACGCCGGTCCGCAGCATCGTGAAGGAAAGGTCACAGCCAGCGGCGCGATAGCCGGCGGCGTGAAGCTCCTGCAGATGCCGCCCCATGCCGCAGGCGAGGTCGAGGATGGGGCCGCCGACGGGTCCGAAGCGCTGCCGGAAGAACGCAACCTGCTCGCGGGCCTCATGCTCGTCCCGATGGGAGTAGAGCTCGAGGTACTCCGCCCCGAACCACTCCTGGTACCACGTCACAGGCGGGCCAGCTTGTCCCGGAGGAGCCGCTCCTGCGCGCGCGCCTTGTCGAGCGCCGCGTCGAGCGACCCGATGACCTCGCGCATCGTGGCCAGCATCGCCTCGACCTCCGCGCGATCGCCGCCGCCTTCCTCCGCCACCGCGACCGAGCCGAACGGATCCTCCTCCGCCACGGCCGAGTCGCTCTTCATGGTCAGCTTCGGCGATCCGGCGGACGACGGAGTGACGCCGGACCGCGCGCTCAGATCGGGCGCCGCGAGCGGCGACGCCTCCGGTAGTGTCGTGTCGACGTTGTCCTTGAGGTTCTCCAGAATTCTTCCGATCGCCGCACGCAACGTGGCCGTGACGCCGGTTCCCTGGATCGCGGCCGCTTCGACGATCGGGGACTTCCCGGGCTGGAGATAGGCGGTCATCTCTTCGACCGGATCGATCTCCGGGAGATCGCGTTTGTTGTACTGATAGACGAGCGCGACTTTGTCGGGATCGAGGCGATTGAGCCGCAGGTTCGTCTTGAGATTCTCCAGGCTCTGCAGATTGGACTCGCGCATCGAGGCCTGCGAATCGGCGACGAAGACCACGCCGTCCGCGCCGCGCAGCACCAGCTTCCGCGTGGCATCGTAGAAGACCTGGCCGGGGACCGTGTAGAGCTGCACTCGGACCTTCTGACCGTTGATCGTTCCCAGCTCCATCGGCATGAAGTCGAAGAAGAGCGTCCGGTCGGTCTCCGTCGACATGGAGATCATTTTCCCCTTGTTCTCGAGCTTCGGATTGCCGTAGATCTTCTCGAGGTTGGTGGTCTTGCCGCACAGACCCGGCCCGTAGTAGACGAGCTTGACCGTGACCTCGTTGATGGCTTTGTTGATGAGAACCATGCTGCCTCCGAGAGGGACCGGGGAAGCTTAGCACCGGCCCGTGTAAGTGCTAACCTAGCAGCGGATGTCCCGAAAAGAGCTTCTGGCACGGGTACGGGCCGAGCAGATCGTCGGTGTGGTGCGCGAAGACACCACGGAGGCGGCCATGGCCGTCGCGGATGCCTATGCGCGGAACGGCATCCGGATCGTCGAGATCACTCTCACCACTCCGGACGCATTCACGCTCATGGCCACGATCGGGCAGCGCTATGCGCCGCGCGACGTGATCATCGCGGCCGGAACGGTACGCAGCTCGAACGACGCGGCGCAGGCACGGCGCGCCGGCGCGCAGGTCATCGTGTCGCCGCACACCGACCTCCGCGTCATCGAATACGCGATCGAGAACGACCTGCTCTCGATCGCCGGTGCGGCCACCCCGACGGAGATCATCCACGCCTGGGAAGCGGGCTGCGACATCGTGAAGATCTACCCCGCGAACACTCTCGGCGGTCCGGACTTCATCCGCACCATCCGCGGACCGATCCGCGACATCCCCATGCTCGCCGGCGGCGTGGTGCCGCTCGACATGATCGACCCGTACCTCGATGCCGGCTGCATCGCCGTCAACCTCGGCGGCACTCTGGCCGTGCCCGAGCTCGTCCGCACGCAGCAGTGGGATGAGATCGGCCGGCGCGCCGTCCTCGCTACCTCCATCGTCCAGTCCAGAAAGTCCCAGGCCAGCTCCGACTCCTACGTCCACTGATGCTCACCATCGTCGCTCTCCTTCTCGCCACCGCCTTCCCCTCCGCCAGCAAGACGTCCTGGATGTCCCCGCAGTCGTTCCGGCTGACCATCGGCATGCCGCGCGTGGAAGCAGTCGGGGTGCTGGAGAGCGGAGGATGGGGGATCAAGAAGGGGCGGAACGATGACGAGATCATCATCGACTACAGCGAGGGAAGGGCCATGACGCTGGACTTCCGCGGCGACCGGCTCCGGTCGGTCCGCTTCGAGCTCTTCGCCACGCTGCCCGAAGTCCGCGCCGCGTTCGACGAGCAGAAGTCTGTCCTCCGCAAGGAGCACGGCGAGCCGAAGAAGCAGGCGCGCAACCACCCGATCATCGTCTACGACGACCGCCTGCCGAACATCATGGTCGTACTTTCAGACGATCCGCAGTCGGATTACGGGAAGAAGGGCGTCGGCTACCTGGCGGTGCGGTACTACGACCCCGTCGCTAGCGCGATCCGCCCCCACCGGCCGTGACCGCGCCGCCGCCGGCCGGCTCTTCGCGCTGCACGTAGCGGCGGGTCAAGCCTTCGTAGATGAAGACGCCGCCGCCGGTCGTGCCGACGTAGTAGCGCTGCTCGAAGGGATCGGGCGCGATCGACGTGATCTGCGTTCCGGGGAGCGGCAACGTGAGCTCCTGCCAGTCGCGCTCCTGCGGCGTCCCGATGAGGACCTCGCGCTGCTGACGGGAGGTCAGGAAGAGCAGGTCATCCGCATTGCGCGCTGCGCCGAACACCGAGGCGTATTTCGCGTCGGGAGCGTCGGCGGGATGCCACCTTCCGAACGAGTCGACCCGGCCGGCGCGCACCCCTTCCGATCCGGCGATGAAGACGTGCTGCTTTCCCTCGATCGAGCGGACGGCGATGGTCCGCCCCTTCGACGGAGCGTCGTGTACGTTCAGCCATTGATCTCCGTCGAAGGCGAGGAGCCCGGAGTTCGTCAACGCATAGAGCGCCCGGCGCTCCCCGACGTAGCCGACGACGATGTCGACGGCTTTCTCGAGCGACGAGGCGAGGCGATACCACTCCTTCCCCCCATCGCGCGTGGTGAAGACCCCTTCCGATGTCGCGGCGAAGGAGCGGTTCTGGTTGAAGCGGACGATCTTGTTCACGCGGATCGGGAAGTGAAGCGGCGGTGCCTGGGTCCACTCGACTCCGTCTTTGCTCCAGAAGAACCCTTTTTCGGTTCCTGCCACGAGGCGCGCTTCGCTCTCTTTCTCAGGGGCGATGGCCAGCGAGAGCACTTCGGGCAACGTCGTGCTGCTGACGCGCTTCCAGTTCTTTCCGGCATCGTCGGACTTGTAGATGCCCGATGCCGCGCCGCCGAAGGCGACAGCCGCATAGACGCGATCCTTCGCCAGCGGGTCGGCGGCGAGCGTCGTGATGCGAAGGTTGTTCAGCCCCTCCGACAGGCGCGCGAACGTCTTCGCCCGATCGTGCGACACGTAGACGCCGTCGCCCTCCACGCCGATGATCACGCGCCCGGGGCGTTTCGGATGCAGCACGACGGAGTTGATGACGAGATCCTCGTTCGAGACCGGATAAAACTTCTTCCCGCCGTCGTCGGTCCGGTAGAGCCCCGCCACCGAGCCGGCGTAGATCGTCTGTCCCGTTTCATCGGCGGGGTCGACGTCGACCGTGTGAATGCGGCGGTTCTTGAAGCCGTCGCGGTAGCGCGTCCACTTGTCGCCGCGGTTCTCGGTGTTGTAGACCCAGCCGCAGGTGGAGACCCAGATGTTGTCTGGATCCCGCGGATGGAACGTGATGGCGAACATGTCCGTGTCGAGGACCATCCCGTTCGCGATGTGCTTCCAGTTCTTTCCGCCGTCATCGCTGCGCCATCCCTGGCGCCACGTCCCGACGTAGATGCGATCGCGCGTGCGCGGATCGATGGCCAGCGACTCGACGTTCACATGCTCGGAGAACTTCTCCCACGTCGCGCCGCCGTCGACGCTGCGATAGACGCCGGTGAGACCGCCGGTGAGGATGTAGTCGGGATCATGCGGATCGATCGCGATCGCCCGCACCGACAGATCCTCGATCCCCTTGTCGCGGCGCAGCCACGTTTTCCCGTTGTCGGACGACACCGCCACCACGCCGCCGCCCCAAAGGCCCCACGACGCGCTCCAGAGCCGGCCGTCGCGGTCGAGCACGAGGCTGTCGACCACATATCCGGGGAACGGCACGCTCTCACGCGGGTTCTCCCACTTCTTCGCTCCGTCGGTCGACACGTAAACCTCTCCTCCGGAAGTGCCGAGGAAGAGAAGATCGGGATCGTCCGGGTGAGCGATCAGCGCGCGGACGTCGGCGCCATGCAGTCCGGCCCGGCGCCACTGCGCATCGAGCGGTGCCGCCAGAAAAGCAACAACAAGGAGAATGAGGAATTTACGCATACCCGCCCACACGATGTCGGTTGTACCACAGGCACGCCACAGCAATATTGGTGCAAAGCCTGTATTCTACGCGCCGCATGACCGGTCTCCGCACTTGTGTGTTCCCCTGTGCCGGCTTCGGCACCCGTTTTTTCCCCGCCACCAAGGTCATCCCCAAGGAGATGCTCCCCCTGGTGGACAAGCCGATTCTGCAGTATGGGATCGAGGAAGCGCGCGATTCCGGCCTCCACAAGCTGATCATCGTCACCTCCCAGGGAAAAGACACCATCATCGACCACTTCGACCGCTCGGAAGGGCTGGAGCGGTCACTCCGCGAGAGGCAGAAGCTCGACCTCCTGTCCGAGGTCGAAACGGTCAGTACCATGGTCGAC
>DATLFC010000066.1:0-3038 GCA_035525015.1 Thermoanaerobaculia bacterium
AGCTCCGCGGGCGGGCCGACTGGGCGGTACTTCCGGAGGAGATCCTCGATTTCGGAATCCTTCATATGTTTCCCGAGCAGCTCTCGTACCTACGTGCGTTGCCCCGAGGTCAGAATTCGCCTCAATCTCTCAAGTTGCGCATTCCAGGCATCGTGATCACTTCGTCCAGCCCATCGCGATCACTCATTCCAGGCCATCGTGATCGGAGCGAAGCGACGCGGGGACGTCAGTGTTGTCGATCAGCCTCCGTGAGTAAAGGACGTCATTGTAGTCGTTCCTCTTTCGTTCTTCTTCAGTACCGAAGAAGCACGCCTTGTGGGCCGTTGTGGGCGGCGCGTTCTGTGCGCCGTCCAACGAGCTTGTGGGAAACGCGTTCTGTGCGTTTTCCACAGCTCGGGCACGGTCCACAGGCCGTCGCGGCCGGTCGGCGACCGCTCAGGATGCGCTAGAAACGACGACCGCGAGGAGGGTGGACCTGTGCTATCCCCCCGAAAGTGTTTCACACCCCTCACGCGTCGCTCTTCCCGTTTGTCGCCGACGGCCCGTTCCCACTGGGCTTGCGGCGCGAGGGACCCCCGAGAGTGAGCCGATGTGCCCGATGCACGACGCGATCGAGGATCGCGTCGGCCAGAGTCGGATCGCCCAGGTGCTCATGCCAGCGATCGCTCGGGAGCTGACTCGTGATGATCGTGGACCGTCCGCCATCGCGGTCGTCGAGGATCTCCAGCAGGTCCTGGCGTTGGGCGTCTTTGAGCCCGACGAGTCCCCAATCATCGAGGATCAGCACATCGACGCGCGCGAAGCGCGCCAGCACGGTCGGGTACGTGCCGTCCCCGTGCGCGAGCGTGAGTTCGGGGAAGAGACGAGGGATCCGCCGGTAGATCACGCGATGCCCCTGGCGACAGGCCTGCTGGCCCAAGGCGCAGCCGAGAAACGTCTTGCCGACACCGGTCGGTCCGGTGATGAGGATGTTCTGGTGCTCGGCGACCCAGCGGCAGCTCGCGAGCTGCCGGATCAGGGCACGGTCCAATTTCCGGCCACTGTAGTCGAGATCTTCGAGACACGCGTGGCTCACGCGGAGTTTGGCTTCCTTGAGGCGGCGCGTCAGCGCGCGATTGTCTCGGGCGAGCTGCTCGGCATCGACGAGCATGCCGAGGCGCTCGTCGAAACTGAGCGAGGCAGCCGAGGGATCGCGCTGCTGGGCGAGGTAGGCGTCGGCAATCGCGCCGAGTCGCAAGGTGCGGAGTCGGTCAATGGTTTGTTCAGTCAGCATGCGGGAGCTCCTGTTGGTAATAGGCCGGGCCGCGGACATTCGCGTGGCCGGCACGCGGGGGGGACGGTGGGGCATCGGCCTCGAGCGGCACCCGATCGAGGCCGTGCTTGAGCATCGCCTCGACGTGGCGATACGACCGGGCGCCGACGGCGACCGCCCGACCGCTGGCGGCCTCGACACGGTCGGGGCCGTACTGCTTCGCGAGCCGCAGCAGGCCGAGACAGGACCGATAGCCCTGCTCCGGGTGCGGCCGGCTCGCAAGAATCTGCTCGACGAGCGCCGCGGTGCGCGGCCCCACCGTGGCCCCCCAACGGATCAAGCGGGTGGGACTCCACTCCAGATGCGCGCGGTGCGCGTGGGGCATGTGCTCGGGGATCGTGGTGAAGCCGCCGGCGTGATGACTGCGGCGATGCACCCAGATTCGCGTGCCTCGCTGAAAGACTTCAAGAGTCGTGGCCGAGAGTCGAATATCGACGGTCTGGTGAATGAGCCGATGCGGCACGGAGTAGAGATGGCGTTCGACGTCGACGTGATAGTCGATATTCACGCGCGCCTGGCGCCACTCGGTGTAGACGAAGCGCTCGGCCGGCAGCGGCCGGAGCGCCGGCTGATCGAAGCGCGTGAAGAGATCCCGGCGCGAGGCCCCGCCGTAGCCCTTCATCGGCCGGGCGTTCAGATCCGCCAGCAGGTCCCGAATCCGCGCGTTCAGCGCCGCGAGGGAAAAGAAGGTTTCATGGCGGAGCCGCGCCAGGATCCAGCGCTGGGCGACCTGTACGGCGACCTCGACTTTGGCTTTGTCGCGAGGTTTGGCCGGTCTCGCGGGCAGAATGGCCGTCGTGTAGTGGGCCGCCCATTCCTCGTACGTGCGCTGGAGGATCGGTTCGTAGCGGCAGGCCTCGCGGACGCCCGGCTTGAGCTGATCCGGCACGATCGCGGCGGGGACGCCGCCCAGATACTCCACCGCCCGGCCATGGCTCAGAATGAAGTCGGCACTCCGCTGCGTCTCGGTGGCCTCGGCGTAGGTGTAATTCGAAGCGCCCAGGACGGCGACAAACAGTTCGACTGCGCGGACGACGCCGGTCGCCGCGTCGACGATCTCGGGCTTCTTGCCGGAGTAATCGACAAAGAGCTTCTCCCCGGCCTTGTGCAGCTGCCGCATCGACAGCCGCTGCCGCGCGAGCCAGTCGCGGTAGTGCGCGCAGAAGGCGGAATAGCGATAGCCGTCCGGATGCTGCTGCAGGTACTCCAGGTGCAAGAGCTCCAGCGTGACGCCGGTCCGCCGCAGTTCGGTGTGCATCCAAGCCGGATCGGGCAGCGGGCGTGCCGCGCGGCCGGTGACCTTCGGGCCGTAGAGCCGTTGTTCCAGCGCGTCGTCGCTCACCCCCTCGAGCGCGTCCCACGTCAGCCCGATCCCCGTGGCCCGGCTGATGACCGATGCCACGGCGCCGGGACTGATCCCCAGGCTGCGGGCGGTCTCGCGGTGGCTCCGGTGCAAGCACCATTTCAGGCGCAGAATCTCTCGAATGTGTCGCATGGGCAGTCGTTCCGTCGCCATCACCCTCCCCGCCGAACCGCGTTCGGCCAAAACGGCGATGGTAAAACGACGCCCCGCGTCGCGCCCGCGCCACCCTCAGCAGGCGGCCACGGGGGTGATCACGATGCGTGGAATCGGTGATCACGACCCGTGGAACGGGTGATCACGATGCTGTGGAATGAGTGATCACGATGCCGTGGAACGGGTGATCACGATGCCGTGGCGCGCGCA
>DATLFC010000106.1:0-13388 GCA_035525015.1 Thermoanaerobaculia bacterium
CGCCGGCTTCAGCTTCCGCGGCCCGAAGACCAGCAGCACGCGCTCGTCCGCCGCGAGATCGAGGAGCGCGGAGGATGGAACCCGCGCGCGCACGCGTGTGGCCGCGTCGAACCGGTGCTGGAGCGGATCGGCAACCGTTCCCCCGGCCGCATAGATCGCCTTCATCGCCGCCTCGAACGGAACGTCGTCGTGGAACTGGACGGTCACCGAAAGGAACGGTCTGCCGGCCGTCGCCGCCCGAAGCGCCTGCCGGTCGATCTTCCTCTCTGCCGTCAGCCGCTCGAACGACGCGTCGACCGTGACTCCCGGCGCCACGCGCAGGAGCTGCCGCCCGCCGCTGAGCGGACGTACCGATTCGACACCGTCGCGTACCGCGACGGTCGCGGGGGCGATGTAGTGGCGGGAGCGGCCGATCCGCTCCGGATTCTCGCGATCCCAGGCCGCAGAGAGATTCGAGGAGCAGAGGACGAGGGTGAGGGCCAGGAGAATGCGGCGCATGGGATCCTCATTGTACGGGTCGGTCTGGTGCCCGAGGCCGGACTCGAACCGGCACTGCCTTACGACAAGAGGTTTTTGAGACCTCCGCGTCTACCGTTCCGCCACTCGGGCCGTCTGCTGACTGTCCTGCCACCGACGGGCGCAGGAGTGCAGCTCTTCCTCGGTCAGCACGCGGTTGGTCGACTTCGCGAGCTGGAAGATCTCCTTCGCCAGCGGCTCCTCCTGCGGGTATCCGTTCGCCGAAAGCCAGTAAATCACGTTGGAGAGACCGCACATCGGCCCCACCTCGATGATCTGCTTCAGACCGAACATACCTGCCGGAACTCCCGAGTAAACGCGGTCGGCGAGCCATTCGCTTCCCTTCTTGCGGGCTTTGATGATGGCCGCCGCGTGCACGCCGGTGCCGGTGCGGAACGCGTCACGGCCGAACACCGGGTACTGGTCCGGCAGCGGGACGCGTACGGCCTCGGAGACGAAGTGGACGTAGTCGCCGAGCTTCGAAAGGTCGGTGTCGATCCACCCCATCAGCTTGAGGTTCACCATCAGGATGTCGATCGGCGTGTTGCCGACCCGCTCCCCGATCCCGCCCGCCGAGCCATGCACGCGATCGGCCCCCGCCTCCAACGCGGCGATGGAGTTGATCACGCCGAGGCCGCGGTCCTGATGCCCGTGCCAGTCGACCTTCACCGAGGGATTCGCGCTCTCCACGATCCCACGCACGAAGTGCACGAGATTCCGTGCGCCCCACGGCGTCGCGTGCCCCACGGTGTCGGCGATGCAGATGCGCGACGCCCCCGCGTCGATCGCGGCACGGTACAGCTTCTCTACATCTTCCGGCTTGGCCCGCGTCGTGTCCTCGGTGACGTACATGACCGGGATCCCATTCTCCACGGCGAACCGCACCGCCTTCGCCGACTGCTCGATGATCCAGTCCAGCTCCCACTCCTCGGTGAACTGCCGGATCGGCGACGAGCCGATGAACAGGTCCGCTTCGATCGCGATCCCGACGCGCTGCGAGATCTCGATGATCGGCCGGATGTCGTTCTCGTGCGTCCGCCCCGCGGCAGAGGGGTAGACGGAGAGCTTGCTCTGCACGATCTCCCGCGCCAGCGCCTCGACCGTCTTCTCCACGTGAGGTCCCGCGCCGGGCAGACCGATATCGGCATTGTCGATGCCGATCTCATTCATGTAGTGCAGGATGCGGATCTTGTTCTCGAGGCCGGGGTCGGTCACCGACGGCGACTGCAGCCCGTCGCGGAGCGTCTCATCATCGAACTCGACTTTCCGGTCCGACCGCCGCGGCGGAGGCTCCACCGCCGTGTTCCAGTCGTAGATGAGGTCCTTCAGCTCGTCGTGCATTGTGATCAGTCTAACGTGTCATCCTGAGCGCCGTAGAGCGCGAAGGATCTCCTGAATGACGGGATCCTTCGCCGTCTGCGCGGCTCAGGATGACACCCTACTTCCCGGTGAACTTCGCCGGCCTCTTCTCCAGAAACGCGCTCATCCCCTCTTTCATGTCCTCGGTTGCACAGAGGAGGCCGAAAAGGGTGGCTTCGAGGAGCTGCCCGTCCTCGAAAGGCATGTCCGAACCGCTGTTGATGGCTTCGATCGCGGCGCGGACGGCCAGCGGCGACCGCGAGGCGATCGTTTTGGCAATTTCCTCGGCCGCGGCGTGGAGCTGATCGGCCGGAACGACTTTGTTCACCAGCCCGATCTTCTCCGCCTCGGCCGCATCGACCCGACCCCCGCTGCAGACCAGCTCCAGCGCCTTCGCCTTCCCGAGCAGGCGCGCCATCCGCTGCGTGCCTCCGTAGCCGGGGATGATGCCGAGGGTCACTTCGGGAAGGCCGATCTGCGCCGTCTCCGAGGCGATGCGAATATGACAGGCGAGGGCGAGCTCGCAGCCGCCGCCGAGGGCGAAGCCGTTGATCGCGGCGATGACCGGCTTCGGCATCCGCTCGATCTGCAGGAAGACGTTCTGTCCCTGTTCCGAGACGAACTTGCCGACCATCGGCGTCATCTTCGCCAGCTCGTTGATGTCGGCGCCCGCCACAAAGGCCTTGTCGCCGGCGCCCGTGACGATGACCGCCCGGACAGACTCGTCCTCGCGCGCGGCGGCGAAGGCGCGTCCGATCTCCTCGACGGTCTGCGCGTTCAGCGCGTTCAGCACCTTCGGTCGGTCGATGGTGATCCAGAGGATGTGGTCGCGGATCTCGGTTCTGATGTTTTCCATGGTGTCGTTGTCCGTCCTTACTTTGCGTCGAACGGTACCGGTTTCTCCCCCGAGTAATCGTAGAACCCGGCGCCGCTCTTCCGGCCGAAACGGCCCGCCAGGACCATCTTCCGCAGCAGTGCCGGGGCGGCGAAACGCTTCTCCCGGTACTCCTCGAACATGACGTGGGTGATGTAGTAGGTCGTGTCGAGGCCGACGAAGTCGAGGAGCGAGAACGGCCCCATCGGATAGCCGCAGCCGAGCATCATGGCCTTGTCGATGTCCTCGATCGAGCCGACCCCTTCCTCATGGGCGCGGATGGCGTCGAGGATGTACGGGACGAGCAGCCGGTTGACGATGAAACCGGAGTTGTCGCGGCAGGCCACCGGCTCCTTCCCCAGCTTCTTCGCGAACTCGAACGCACGATCGAACGTCTCGTCGGTGGTGAGGATCGTCCGGACGACCTCGACGAGCTTCATGAGCGGCACAGGGTTGAAGAAGTGCAGGCCGACGAACTGCTTCGGACGCGTCGTGGCCATGGAAAGCTCGGTGATCGTCAGCGAGGAGGTATTCGACGCGAAGATCGCCTCCTTCTTCACGATGGAGTCGAGAGCAGCGTAGGTGTCCTTCTTGATCTGGGCGTTCTCGGTAATGGCTTCGACGACGATGTCGCAGTCGCCGAGATCGGCCAGCTTCGTCGAGGAGGCGAGGCGCTTGATGCAGGCGTCTTTGTCCGCCTGCGACATCTTTCCCTTTTCCACGAACTTGCCGAGGCTCTTCTCGATCCCGGCCATCCCCCTGTCGAGGAACTTCTGCTCGACCTCGACCACGATCGTGTCGAAGCCGGCCTGCGCAGCGACCTGCGCGATGCCGGAGCCCATCAGGCCGCACCCGAGAACTCCGACTTTTCGAATCCCTGCCATGTTCTCTCCTTTGAGGCGCGTCATTCTATCGACGAAAAGGGACTCCCGCCGCAGGGCTCGCCGCCGCCATCGCGATCGGCGACAATCGCTCCATGCTCCGGGCCCCGGTCGCTCTCGTTATCGCCGCTCTCGCTCTCCCCACGGCCGCGCAGGAACGGCTGACCGAGACGATCGAAGTGCGCGTCGTGAACATCGACGCGGTGGTGACCGGCCGCGACGGGAACCGGGTCACCGGGCTGACCGCCGCCGATTTCGAGGTCGTCGACGACGGACAGACGCAGCAGATCACGAACTTCCTCGAGATCCGCGGCGGCGAGCCGGTCGGCGCCGGGGACCCCGGGACGGCCGCACCTGCTCCAGCTTCGCGCCGTTTCGTTTTCTTCGTCGACGGGTACTCGATCCATCCTTCCAACCGCGATCTTTACGTGCGCGCGCTTCGCGACTTCGTCGAGAAGCAGCTCCAGCCAGGCGATCTCGCATCGATCGTCAGCTGGAACACGGAGCTCTTCATCCTCGCTCCGCTGACGTCGGACCGAGGTGTGCTGCGGGCCGCCATCGACAAGGTGGCCAGGGCGGGATCGGGCGCGGGGGCCAGAACCGACCTTTCCCGCGTCCAGAGAGCGTGCACGCAGTCGGTGGATCGGGCCATGAACGGCAGCATTCTCTTCATCCATGCCTATGAGGAATGCATCAACATCGCGAAGGGAGAGACGATGGTGACGGCGCTGAGCTCGCGCCGCCTCCTGAACGCGATGGAGCTGGCCATGACCACCATCGCCGGCGCGGAGGGGAAGAAGTACTTTGTGCTGGCGGGGGCGCGGCTGCCGCGCAGCCCCGGTATCGAGATCTATCAGTGGGTGAACCAGCTCTTCATCCCTCACCTGCGCGGCTTCGACGCGCCGATCCGTCGCCCCGATCAGGATGACGAGCAGCTCGAATTCCTCGAGCGGGTGGCGCGCGTTGCCAACGCCCACGGCGTAACGCTCTACACCATCGCCGCGACGATCTCCAGCGATCTCCTCGGCACACACTACGAGAGCGCGGTGGACGACCTCGGCGCCGATCAAGCCAACCAGGCCAACACGTTCGACGCCTTCGAGAAGCTCTCCTCGCTGACCGGCGGTTTCTCCGTACACCGGCCATCCGACTTCGGTCAGGCGCTGGAATCGATCGCCCGCGAATCGGAGTCGTACTACTCGCTCGGGTACAGACCCCGCCAGCCGGGCAGCGGCGACCGGCCCATCACCATCCGCATGAAGAGCCGCGACTACACCGTGCGCGCCCGCCGCTCGCATGCGCTCAAGACCGCCGACGATCTGATGACCGACAAGGTCGTGGCCAACATCTTCAGGCCCGTCGCGGCAGGCGCGTGGAGGCCCGTGGTTGCCACCGCCGCGGTCGCGCGCGACGGCAAAACGTTCAAGGTGCCGTTCGAGGTGACGATTCCACCTCGCCTAACGCTTCTTCCTGCCGGCAACGAGCTCGCCGGCGGTTACACGGTCTACGTCGCGGTCGGCACGCAGCAGGGGGCGATCTCCACGGTCTTCCGGCAGCCGCAGCCGCTGCGCATCGCGGCGGCCGAGGAGAAGGCCTTCCGGAAGCAACCGCTGCTGTTCGGCGCGACGCTCACCGTGCGCCCCGGCGAGAGCATCCTCTCCATCGGTGTGGTCGACCACGTGAGCGGCGAACAGGCGTTCACGCGGACCACGATCGCGGCGAGGTAGCCAGACGATGCTCACACTTTTTTTCGCCATCTCCCTCATCAGCGTTCGCGACAGCGCGACCGGGATCGCCGTGCCGGCCGAAGTGCGCGAGTCGCGCGGCCGGCTCAGGGTCCGCGCCGAGGGGTACGAAGCGATCGAGACCGGGGCCGGGGATCTCCCGGTCACGATCTGGATCGATCCGCGTGAGCGGCCGGCCGAGTTGCAGCCGCACGTCGTCGCGGCGCAGATCCGCACCGGCTTTCTGTTCGTGCATGGGCACGTCACGGACCGCGACACCGGCGAGCCGCTCCAGGGTGTCGCCGTGACGGCGACGGGCGTCGCCTCGCGCTCGGACCATCGCGGGTACTTTTCGATGCACCTGCCCGCGGTGCGCGAAACGGAGAACTTCCGCTTCGAAGGCGAAGGATTGATGCAGCACACCATCACCAACACGCTGATCACGGACGGCGCGGACGTTCACTTCCTCGTGCGGATGGAGCGCGGTCACGGTGTCACGGTCCGCGACGACGGTCATAAGATCTGGATGCATCGGGAGGGTGGGGAGCATCCGCTGCGGGAGGAAGTGAGCTCGGGTGAGCACACCGGTGCCGACGACGTAGTCATCCCGGAGACGATCCGGGTGGGGTTCGAGTGCCCGTCCGCCAACACCTGTGCGCGGGTGGAGGTGTTCACGCTCGACACCTATGTGAAGCGGGGGCTGAACGACGAGTGGATCGCGTCATGGCCCGACAACTCGCTGCGCGCGGGGGCGGTCGCCTATCGCAGTTACGGCGCCTGGCATGTTGCGCACCCGCGGACGCCGAGCTACGACATCTGCAGCACGACGTCGTGCCAGGTGAACGATCCCGATACTTCGCTGCGCACCGATCTCGCGGTCGACGCCACGCGCGGCTGGGTTCTCATCTCGAACGGCGAGATCTTCCGCTCCGAGTACTCCGCCGAGAACAACAACCTCCTCGGCGATCGATCCTGCAGCAACGTCTTCCGGAGTTGCGGCGACGGATTCGCCGGCTCTCCCGCCGCCGGCTGGCCGTGCCTCTCCGACTCCGTCTGCGCCGGATCGAGCTGCTTCGGCCACGGCCGCGGCATGTGCCAGTGGGGAACACAGCGCTGGTCGCTCCTCGGGGCGGACTGGCGATGGATCCTCAACCACTATTACAACGACAGCGGACGGCCGGGCGGACTGCGGAGCGCGTACGCGGTCGGGCCGGAGGGCGAGAAGCGGCCGCGGCGCCGCGCCACGGGACGATGAGAGTCAATCGAGCAGGTGCTGCTGCCAGAACATCGTCATCGCCGTGAACTGGAAGTCCTGATTCTGACGCTTGGCGAAGCCATGTCCTTCGTCTTTCGCCATGAGATACCAGACGGGAGCGCCGCTCTCGCGGACGATGCCGACGATCTGCTCCCCTTCCGTGTAAGGGACGCGCGGGTCGTTGAAACCCATGATCACGAACAGTGGATCGCGAATCGCGGCGGCGTTCGCCAGCGGCGAGATTTTCTCGAGATGCGCTCGCATGGCCGGATCGCGCTCATCGCCGTACTCGGCGCGGCGCAGATCACGCCGGTAGCCGGAAGTGTTCTGCAGGAAGGTCAGGAAGCTCGAGATGCCCACCACGTCGATCCCCGCCTCGAGGCGGTCGGCGAAATGGATCATCGAGGCGAGCACCATGTACCCGCCGTAACTGCCGCCGTAGACGCCGACTCGTGAGGCGTCGAGCCGCGGGTCGCGCGCGATCCAGTCGAGGATCGCTCCAATGTCGCGCACCGAATCTTCCCGTTTTTCGGCGTTGTCCATCGCCAGAAACGTCTTCCCGTAGCCGTCCGAGCCGCGGACGTTCGGATAGACCATGGCCACGCCGAGCTCGTTGATCCAGAAATTGTTGCGGCCGAGAAATCCCGGCCGGCTCTGCCCTTCCGGCCCGCCGTGGATCGAGACAACGACAGGGCGCTTTCCTGGGAATCTGGCGGCATCGGGCCGGTAGACGAACGCGCTGATCTCCGTGCCGTCGAAGCTCTTCGTGGTGATGAGCTGCGGCTCAGCGTTGCGCTCCCTGTTCAACCCGCCGGTCTCACTCTCCGTCCACCGCTCCAGCTTTCCGCTGGTCACGTCGTAGGAGTACGCATCGGAGGGAGACTTCGCGTGAGAGAGAGTGAAGCCGATGAGCCGCCCGTTCGGATGCCAATCGAGACCGCCGGCCACGCCGAGAGGGATCTGCGGCGAGGCCACGACCTTTCCCGCCGGCAGCTCAGCGACCTTGATCCGGCTGGCACCGTTCTCGTTCGTGCTGTAAGCGACGCGGGTGCGGTCGTGGCTCAGATCGAAGCCGCCGATGTCCCACCGCTCGTTGCTGATGGTCTGCCGGGCACGATCGGAGAGGCGCATGCGCCGGAGCTGATGGAACTCGCCGCCCTCGTCCGAGGTGAAGTAGATCACGCTGTCGTCGGCGGAGAATTTCGCCGAAGAGTACGAGACCCTCGCGGCTCCTTTCGGCGTCAGGTGCGTCTTCCGGCCGTTGCCGGTCTCGACGAGATAGAGGTCCGACTCGTTGGCCGACGTGTAATTGGTCACGAGCAACTTCGATCCGTCGAGCGAGAAGTCGCTGGCGAACCACCCGCCTCCCTCGACCTGCAGAACCATGCGGGCCGTCGACGGATCCGACGGGTTCATGATCCAGATGTCGGTGTCGCGGCCGTTGCGGCGCGTCGACGAAAAGGCGAACCACTTGCCGTCGCGGGACCAGGCCGCGCCAATATTGCGCGACTTCCCGTCGGTCAGCAGCGTGATCTCGCCGCTCGATACGTCGTACCGGTGGACCTGGTACATCTCGTTGCCGCCGGCATCGCGCCCGAAGAGGATCGTATTCGGATCCCCGGGGCGAAACGATCCGCCGCTGGCCCGGTCATCGAGGAACGTGAGCTGCGTTCGCGCGCCGCCCGGCATCTTCACCAGATGGAGCTGTGTCGTCTCGCCGAAACGCGTCCGGATGAGCATCTCCGGACGGGCGGGATTCCACGACGCGAAGGCGGCCGTGCGATTGTCGAGGTACGGGCGGATGCGAGCCTCGAGCCCGGCCGGGAACTCCGGCACGCCGTCGACCACGAGATTCGACGGAACTTCGGCCAGGCCGGCCGTCGCGGCGAGAAGGAGAAGAAGGCTGACGGCAGCGGTGGTCTTCATGCGGACTCGAGCATCTCCTCGGGGATGTCGAAGTTCGACCAGACGTTCTGCACGTCGTCGTGATCGTCGAGCATCTCCATCATACGAATCATCGCCTTCGCTTTCTGCTCGTCGAGCTTGACGTAGGTCGACGGAATCTGTCCAAGCTTCGCTTCCATCGTCGGGATGTCGTTCTTCTCGAGAGCCTGGCGCACCTGCTCGAATGCGTCGGGCGAGGTGTAAACCTCGAACACCTCCGCGTTCTCGGTCTGCAGATCGTCGGCGCCCGCTTCGAGAACCACTTCCATCAGTTTGTCTTCGCTGACCGCGCCGCACTCGACGGCGAAGTAACCCTTGCGGTCGAACTGGAAGCGGACCGAGTTGGGTGTGCCGAGATTGCCGCCGTTCTTTTCGAAGATGTGGCGGATCTCGGGCGTGGTGCGGTTGCTGTTGTCGGTCATGGTCTCGACCATCAGCGCGACGCCGCCCGGACCGTACCCCTCGTAGGTGATCTCTTCGTAGGCCGCGCCTTCGATCTCGCCGGTGCCGCGCTTGATGGCCCGCTCGATGTTGTCCTTCGGCATGTTGCTGGCCTTCGCTTCCGCGACCGCGGCCCGCAGCCGGGGATTGGCATAGACGTCACCGCCGCCCAGACGCGCGGCGACGGCCATCTCCTTGATGATGCGGGTGAAGACCTTGCCGCGCTTGGCGTCGGCCGCACCCTTCTTGTGCTTGATGGTGCTCCACTTGCTATGGCCTGACATAGGAGTGCTCTCCTCGCCACACGCCTCCCGGTAAGGCGGCGGATTATATGTCATTTCATTCCCGGTTCGAGGCCCATCTCCCGCATCACGTTGTGCGCCTTGTCGACCGCATCCATGATCCAGACGATGTACCGGGCATCGACGTGGATGGAGCGGGTGATGTCGGGATCGACGAGATAGTCCGAGCCGAGAGCCTCGTAGTTGCCGTCGAATGAGATCCCGGCGAATTCGCCTTTGCCGTTGAGCACCGGCGACCCGGAGTTGCCTCCGGTCGTGTAGTTCGTCGTCAGGAAGTTGACGGCGATCCCATCAGGGTTGACGCGGCGCGCCGCCTCGAGCAGCGCATCGGGGGCGTCGAACTCCCCCTCGCCCGTGTGCTTCGCCAGAACACCCGCGAGCGTGGTGCGCGGCACGTACCAGACGGCATCGCGCGGCGCGTATCCCTTCATCTCGCCGAAGTTCACACGCAGCGTCGAATTGGCGTCGGGTGACAGCAGGCCGCCGGACATCTCGCGCAGGGCCTCGAAGTAGAGCGGCCGTACGCGCGACATCGCGCCGGCGATCCGGTCATCGCGCTCGGCGTTGGCGAGCATCTGCGGCGCGAGCGCCGCGGCGAAGCCGATCATCGAATCGTTCCTGGCCTCGAGATGCGCGCGACTCTCTCCGTACATCGCCGCGCGCGCTTCGGCGTCGGTGATCTTCGTGTTCGTATGCAGCCGGTCGAGGAATGCATCGACCTGCGCTTCGATGCCGCTCTTTCCGGTTGCGGCGAGAGCCTGATCGATGGCTGCGATTCGCTGATCCTGCGGGAGGCGGGCTGCCTCGAGCAGCATGTACCGCAACCCGGCCCGGTCGCTGGCCGGATCGAACGTCCGTTGCGCGCGCGCCGATGCCGCCAGGAGTGTCCGGCGATCCCGCTCACGATACCCGTCGGCGCGATCGAGATCCTTCTTCGCTTTCTCGACCGACCAGCGGTACGCCCGCTGAGCCTGCGCCAGCATCGGGGAGCTGCTCACCAGATACGTCAGCACCGCGTCGCGCTCCCGTGTCCTCGAATCTTCCCGCGTCAGCTCGGCCAGCCGCTGCATCACCGATCCATGGCGTTTCACGCGGGCGGGATCGGCGGCGATCCACGCCGTCAGCGCCGCTTCGCGGTCCTTCCGATGCTGCTGGATCGTCCCGCGGTGCAGATTCGCCAGCGTGCCGCGGATGTTCTTCAACCTGTTCTCGTAGGAATTGATGCGCGCCGCGTTCCGGATCTGCGTTTCGCGGTTGTTCCTCCCCGCCTCGTGAAGGATGCCGGCCAGGTCGGTCGAGTAGCGGATCGCCGTCGGCAGCGTGAACTCGTGCGCCAGCGCCACCTCCTCCGCGGTGCGGTAGCGGAAGGTGCGGCCCGGATACCCCGCCACCATCGTGAAATCTCCCGGCTGCACGCTCTCCTTCGCGAACTTCAGCCACTGCGCGGGGCGGTACGGGACGTTCTCCGCTGCGTAGTCGGCAGGCTTTCCGTCGCCGCCGACGTACGCTCGATAGAACGTGAAGTCACCGGTGTGCCGCGGCCACATCCAGTTGTCGGTCTCGCCGCCGTAGTTGCCGACGCCCTCGGCCGGCGCGTAGACCAGACGGACGTCGCGGATCTCCATCTGCGTGGTGCGGAGATACTGCGATCCTTCGAAGAACGAGGCCACGCGGCAGCGGACGCCTCCCGGACGCTCGCATTCGTCGACGAGCTGCCGCTGCCGGCGCTCGATCGTCCGGGCGCGATCGCCGTCACCGAGTCGCGCGGACAGCTTCCCGGTGATGCGGCCGGTGACATCTTCGATCTTCGTCGTCACGTAGACGCGCGTCCCGGGCGCGGCGGGAAGCTCTTCGCCCCGCGACCCGGCGAGAAAGCCGTGCTTGATCAGGTCGCGATCGGCCGTGCTGTTGTGCTGGATGGACCCGAATGCGCAGTGATGGTTCGTGATGACGAGTCCTTCCGGTGATACGAACGATGCCGTGCAGCCGCCGAGGGAGATGACCGCTCCCATGGGGTCGCCGGTGAGGTCGGCAAAGCGGCCGGGGGCGACCTCCAGACCCATCCCGCGCAGTTCCTCCGCGAGCTGCGGGACCTGCTGCGGCATCCACATCCCCCCGTCCGTTGCATGAAGAAATGGCGCCGCGAAGAGGGCCGCGGCCATGAAAACGATCCTGATCATCTCGATTCCTTTCCTACGCATTCCATTGACGAGTACGCGCCGGCACGGTAACGTCGAGTCCGCAATCTTCGCAACCCCGGCAACTCACGCGTGGAGGAGCTTCGTTATGCACCTGCCCCAAGTCCGTCTCTCCGCTTTTCTGCTTGCATGCCTCATGACCGCCGGAACTCTGTTCGCCGCGGACGGCCGGATCAGGGGCCGTGTCACGCGCGAGAACGGTACACCCATCGGCGGCGTGATCGTTCAGGCGCTCGGCACCAATCGGGCCGCGCTCACCGACAGCAACGGCCATTACCTGCTCGAAGGAGTACCGCCCGGCACGTACACGCTCAATTTTTCGGCGGGAGAGCACACCGCCACTGAGCCGAACGTGGTCGTCCCCGACGGCGGAACCGCGCAGCGCGACAGGCAGGTCGCCTGGCGGATCAGCATCGCCGAGACGATCACGGTGACGTCCGCGTCGCGACGGGCCGAGCGCGTGGTCGAAGCGCCCGCGGCCGTGACGGTCGTGGCGCCCGAGGAGATCCTGGCGATGGCCTCTTCCGGGCAGGCTCCCCGTCTGGTCGAGTCGGCGCCCGGCGTCGACTTCACGCAGAGCGGCCTGTACGACACGAACTTCAACGCCCGCGGCTTCAACAGCTCGCTCAACCGCCGCATCCTGACGCTGATCGACGGGCGCGATCCGGCCATCGCCTTCCTCGGCGCACAGGAGTGGGCCGCCCTCTCCCTTCCGCTCGACGAAATGTCGAGCGTGGAGCTGATCCGCGGCCCCGGTTCGGCGCTGTACGGCGCGAACGCCTTCAGCGGCGTCCTGAACATGACCACGAAGCGTCCGCGCGATTACCAGGGAGGCCGCCTCCTTCTCTCCGGAGGCGATCTCAATACGCGCCGCGCCGACGTCCGGCACGCCGGAGAAATCGGTGCCGAGTGGTACTACCGCATCGTCGGCGGGTACCAGCAGAGCGAAGATTTCGCCAGATCGCGCACCACATCCGCTGAGTACGCCACGCTCTGCACCGCGGCCGGCCAGTCCGGCTGTCTGCCGCGCGAGATCAGCCCTCTGCGGCTGGAAGAGGTGAACGTCCGCTTCGGCGGCCTTCGCCTCGACCGCCATTTCGCGAACCTCGGCTTCCTGACGCTCGAAGGGGGCTACTCGACGATCGAGGGCCCCGTCTTCCAGACCGGCATCGGCCGTGTCCAGGTCACCAACACGAATCGTCCCTGGACGCGGCTGAACTACAACCTGCCGCACTGGAACTTCCTCGCCTACTACGACTCCCGCAAGGCGGAGAATCAATACGCCCTCGCCTCCGGGGCGCCGCTCTTCGAGGACTCGCACAACCTCCATGGAGAGATTCAGACGAACTGGGACTTCATCGATCGAGTGCGCGTCGTCGGCGGCGTGGCCTGGAACCAGCAGGACGTCGATACGTCCAATCCGGCCGGCTTCCACACGCTGATGCTCGAAGCGAAGTCGGAAGAGCAGCAGTCGGCGTTCGGGCAGGTGGATGTGGATGCCACGAATAAGCTGAAGCTCGTCCTCGCCGCGCGGTGGGATGACAGCACGCTGCACGAAGCGCAGTTCTCGCCGAAGGGAGCCATCGTCTACTCGATCACGCCGCACCACACGGTCCGCTACGGATACAACGAGGCGTTCCAGCGTCCGAACTACTCGGAGCTCTTCCTGGCCGCGCCGGCCGGCGCGCCCGCCAACCTCGCCGCCGCCGCGTCGCAGATCCCGCAGGCGGCGCCGCTCGCTCCCTTCCTGACCCAGCTCGGCTTTGCCTCGATGCAGATCCTGGCCCGTGGCAATGCCACGCTCGACGTGGAGAAGGTGAAGAGCCACGAGGTCGGATACGCCGGCATCCTGGGCGGAAAGGTCTTCCTCACGCTCGATCTCTACCAGAGCCGC
>DATLFC010000108.1:0-11402 GCA_035525015.1 Thermoanaerobaculia bacterium
GGCGTCTACACGACCATCCTCAACCACCTCCACGAACACCTGGGGCAGTCGATCGCCTACGCCCGCATGAACGGCGTCAGACCGCCGTGGTCGCGGTAGGCCGAGGGGAATTGAAAATTGAAAATTGAAAATTGAAAAAAAGGGAAGACACTCCCGAAGACCGCTCCCTCTTTTTTCAATTTTCAATTTTCAATTCCTCACGCCTTCGCCGGTATCCCCTCAAATACTCCGGCACCTCCGCCTCGACCCCGCTGTCGGCAACCGGCTCCCCCGCCGTCAGCGCCATCGGCAGCACGCCAGCCCAGATCGGCATGGCGCGATCTTCCTCGTCATCGACCGGGGGGCCGGTCCGGATCTTCGCGGACGATTCGGTGATGGGGAGTGCGAGGACGAGCGTGGCGCGGACTTCCTTCTCGTTGCCCGGCCGCGCATCGGCGCTGCGGCCGCGAACGACGTGCTCGACCAGGGCATCGAGGACGCTCCGCTTCTCCTCCTCATCGGTGACCTCGCGGGCCGTGCCGAAGATCACGACGGAGCGGTAGTTCATGGAATGGTGGAAGGCGGAGCGCGCCAGCACCAGGCCGTCGAGAATCGTCACCGTCACGCAGGCCGCGATCCCCTCGCGCAGCGACCGGAGCATCCGGCTGGCCGCCGAGCCATGGAAATACAGCGTCTCCCCGACCCGGGTGTGAATGGTGGGAATGACGACGGGCTGCCCGTCGACGACGAAGCCGACGTGGCAGAGGAGCGCCTCGTCGAGGATGGCGTGGATGGTGTCGCGGTCGTAGTTTCCGCGTTTGGCGAGGCGGCGGACGGTGGTCCGTTCGGTCTGCAGTGTGCTCATATGCTGGTGTGATTCTCTACCACATCTACAGCGGACAGCTCTTCTTCACGGCGGCCGCGCTGTACCTGGTCGGGATCTTCGTTCCGCGGCTGCGTGTGCTGGCGCTGCTCGCCATCCCGCTTGCGCTGCTGAGCGGCACGCCGATGCCGTGGTGGTTCGCGCTGCCGCTGCTGGCGGTCACCGTGGCGGGACTGATCCGGAGGCGGTCGCGCATGGTGAGAGTGCTCGCCGCGGCGGGGGTGCTCGTGGCCGCGGCGGCGGAGGTGCCGTATCAGATCGGCGGAGCGTTCTCTCCGCCGGGACGCCTGATCGTGATCGGCGACTCACTCGCCGCCGGCGGCTTCGCGGAGTCGCAGCCATGGCCGCATCGACTCGGTGTTCCAGTCGTCAATCTCGCGCGGGCGGCGGACACCGCGGCGGGTGCGCTCTCAGAGCAGGTGCCGGCGATGCCGCCGCCCACGCGCGGCGACGTCGTCATCATCGAGATCGGCGGCAACGACATGCTCGATGGCCTTCCCGCGCGATCATTCGCGAGGGCGCTCGACCAGATCGTCCGCGCCGCCGCGCCGCGTGAGGTCGTGATCCTCGAGATTCCTCTGCTGCCCGGCCGCTGGGCCTACGGCGCCGCGCAGCGTCGCGTAGCACACCGCCACGGCGCAACCCTCATACCGAAGAGGGTGCTCGCGAAAGTGCTGGCGGATCCTCGCAACACGGACGACGGCCTTCACCTCACCGATCGCGGCCATGAAGCTCTCGCCCGAAGCCTTCTCCCCCGCCAGCGCGGGGGAGAAGGTGGCCGGAGGCCGGATGAGGGGGCTCAGTAATTGGTGTACACGAGGCGGTTCGGTGACCCGCTGCCGATGCTGGTGAGCCGTCCGGTGGTGGAGTTGTTCACCAGGGCGTTGCGCACGGTCGACGGCGGAATGGGAGAGGTGTATCGCGCCCGAGACACCCGCCTCGATCGATCAGGTGCTGCGCTATGGAGCCGAGATCGCCGCCATCCTCGACCGCGAGCCGGAGCCGATCTCGGTCGTGCAGCCGCTCGCGCCGCCGGCGCTGGAGCGTGTCGGCGGCGACATATTTGCCGCTTGACGGCGTCCTGCGGCGGCACGATGTTGTCGGGTACTCCTGTCATGAGAAAGCATCGGATCTCGAGGCGAGACTTCGTCACGGTCACTGCCATCGCCACGGCGGGGCTGCTCGTGGCGCGGCCGGCGCCGGCCAGGGGCGGTTCCCGCCGCCCCGACGCGCTGGCGGACACGCTGAGGAACGTCCTCGATTTCCACGTGCAAGGAGCCGAGAAGAGCAACGACATCGCCGGGCGGCTGGGGACGGTGCTGGCCCATGTGGGAGGACGGCCGCGCGGCCTCGCCGAAGCGAGGCGGCAGATTCTCTTCCGAGCCGCTGCCGACGTCGAACAGGCCCGCCGCCGCCTCCGCGACGTCGGGCGGCGAAGCGTGACCGAGAACCTCAATGAGTTTCTCGACGCGGTGCGCGTCGTGCCGAGCTCGAGCCGGCTGCTCGATCCGTTGATCGGCGGAATGGCAGTGGCCGTGCTCTTCGCCACGCACGGGGTTCACTTCCCCGACACGCGCTTCACGCAGCAGCGGCTGCGCCGGGCCAATCGGGAACTGAAGAATCGTGAATCGGCCATGCCCCTTTCCTCGCGGTTCCGCGCGAAGAAGGCGTGGCTTCACGCCTATCGGAAGGCCATCGCCCAGCGCCGCCTGACCGTGTCCTTCGGAGGTCACTTTCCGGAAGGCGTCACCATCCGCAGCGTCTGGCTCAGCCAGCGCTAGGCTTCGTTCTTTGACAGCGGTAATCATTCGATCGCGGCTCTGAGCGTGCCGGGTAGGTTATGCGTGGTTAGGAAGCCCTGCAGTGGTTTGGCAGCTCGCCGGTGGAGGGGTACGTACCGCCCTCATGCAATTCCGGCCCCGGCACGCTCAGATCCACGATCGCGGCGCGATAGACTTCGCGCCATGGTGCGCCGCGAAGACGCCGAGCAACTGAGTTTATTCGGTGGCTAGGAGTCGGCACTTTTCCAGCGGGTGAGAGTCCCGTCCCGAGCGACGGAGGGGGCCAGCCGCGATGGTCGGCCGACGGCCGCGAGCTTTTCTACCTCACGCGCACAGCCATGCTGGTCGTGGTCCCGGTCTCTGCGGGCGGGGACTTCGGCGACCCGCAGAAGCTGTGCGCGCGCTTCACGTCGTCATGAACTGGCAAGGCCTCGTCGAACACCGCTGATCAACGCGTCTCGACCACCGCGCCCTTTGAACATCCCCGGCTTGTAGGCCGTGATGCTTCCGGTGAAGGCCGAGGCGGCGACCGTGAGGGGCGAGGCCAGCCAGAGCTGCCCGGGGCCGGAGCGCCCTTTGTAGTTGCGGTTGATGGCGCTGACGGTGACCTGTCCGGCGTCCTCCGACACTCCCGGACCACAGCCGATGCAGGCGCCGCAGCCGGGATTGAGGACCGTCGCTCCCGCCTTTTCGAATGTGTCGACAAGGCCGTTCTCGCGCGCGAATTTCTCCACGGCCTGCGATCCGAACTGGATGAGGAACGTCACGCCGGCGGCCACGCGCAGCCCGGCGTCCACCGCCTCCTTCGCCACCTGGTGGTAGAAGACGAGGTCGTCGATCTTCCCCGCCGTGCAGCTTCCGGCGTAGGCGATGTCGATCTTCACCTCCCCGATCTCGTCGATCGCGGCGCCGTTGGTCGGGTCGGACGGGATGCCGTGATCGGGATCGCCCGGATGGGCGACCATGGGGCGGATCTTCGACAGATCGATCGTGTGCACGCCGCCGGCGTATTCGGCGTCGGGATCGGGTGAGACCGCGAGCGCCCGCAGCCGGTCGAGATCGACTCCGGGCCGCAGCGATGCGATCCACTGGAAGGTCTTCTCGTCCGCTTCGACGATGGCCGTCCGGGCCGAGCACTCCGTGGCCATGTTGGCCAGCGTGGCCCGCTCGTCGAGTGAGAGCGCCCGGACCCCCGGTCCGGTGAACTCCATGATCCGGTTCAGCGTCTTCTGCGCCTTCGCGTAGTGCAGCAGGATGTGGAGCATCACGTCTTTCGCCGTGACGTTCTCCGCCAGATGTCCCACCAGCTCGAAGCGGATCGATTCCGACACTTCCACGGTCGTGAAACCGGAGTGCACCAGGTTCGCGTACTCCGTCGTCCCCACCCCCCAGGCCAGCGCGTTGTTCACGCCGCCCATGCACGTGTGGCTGTCGGTGGCCTGGATGAAATCGCCCGGATCGATGATGAACTCGCGCGCCACCTCGTGACAGATGCCGGGCGAGACGTGTCCTTCGGCCGAGAAGTCGCGGCAGCGGGTATGCTTCTGGAACTCGCGCTGCAATCCGCGCAGCGTGCCGATCTTGTCGAGGAACGGGAGCATCTTCGGGACCTCGTCTGCGTAGATGAGGTGATCCTCGAAGACGGCGAACTTGTCCGGATTCCGGATCGCGTAGCCGGGGCCGTACTCCTGCTCGAGGAAGTAGTGGACCTGCGCGGTCGTGAACTCATGCGTGTACCCGCCGTCGACGGTGACCACGACGGCGTCCCCCGGCTTGACGAATCCGTTCCCTCCCATCACATGCCTCGCCAGTATTTTCTCCCCCATCGTCATCGGGCGAGGCGTGGTGTCGGGAACGGGAAGCCGCACGTCCCCCCTCCCCAGCGCTTTGGAGAACGGGAAGAGCCCTCCCCATTCGATGATCAGCCGCGTGATCGGATCGTGTCCCTTCTCGAATTCGTCGAGCGCGATGCTCTCGCCGCTCTGCAGGCGTGCCAGCATGTCGTGATCGGCCATGAGGAGGCCCTGGTTGATGTTGTTGCCGGCATGAATCGGCGCGAACGAGGCCGCCACCGCGATGCGGATGCCGCTGTAGACCTCGCACTGCGTCGCCGTCTCGCGCGAGCTGCCGACACCCTTGCGGTAGCCGGAGACGATCACCTCGAAGTTGCCGCCGCGCAGCGCGTCCCGCGGAATCAGCCGCTCGCCGTCGACGACGAGACCGGCGTATGCGTTCCGCGCGATGTCTTCCGGCCTGTAGTCGAAGCAGACCCAGGCCGGCGTCATGGCGTCGGTGTTGATGTCGTCGAGCAGATCCTCGACCCCCAGGTCCTTCATCTGCATGTCGAGCTCGCCACGCAACTGCTTCCGGATCAGCTCGGGATCTTTCGTGAGGAAGAGAACGCGTTTTCCGGGAGTGAGGGAGACGGTCTGGGGCGGTCTCATTGGTTACGTAAACCCTCGTGGGCTGCCATTCTATTCGGAAGGATCGCCTTCATCCTTCATCCTTCATCCTTTCTTCATCCCCTTCCTGGCCCGGATCACGAAGTGCACGGGGCATCCCACCAGCCCGAGCGCGTCGCGAAACCGGTTGTCGAGGTACCGGCGATACGAAAAGTGCAGCGGCTCGTCCGTGTTCGAGAAGAGGGCGATCGTCGGCGGGCCGGCCTTCAACTGTGTCGCGTAATAGAAACGGCGCGGTCTCCCCCGCACCGCGGGGGGTTGATGGGCCTGCAGTGCCGCCTCGAGAATCTCGTTCAGTTCCGACGTCCGGAATCGCTTCCGGTAGGCGGCGACGATCTGATCGATGCGGGGGAAGATCTTCTCGACCCTCCGCCCCGTCTTCGCGGAGATGAACTCGATCGGCGCGTAGGCGAGGAACTTCATCCGGAACCGGACGTGCTCCTCGAACTTCTTCGCGTCGTCCTGCTCGTGCTCCCGGGCGTCCCACTTGTTCACCAGCAGCAGGGCCGCCTTCCCTTCCTCCTCGGCGTAGCCGGCCACGGTGGCATCCTGCGCGGTCACCCCGTCGGTGGCGTCGATCATCACCAGGGCGATCTCGCATCGCTCGATCGCTTTCCGCGCCGAGATCACGGCGAGCTTCTCCGCTTCGTCCGTCGTCTTCCCCTTCCGGCGGATGCCGGCGGTGTCGATGATCAGATACGCACGGCCGTCCCGCTCGATCGTTTCGTCGATCGCATCCCGCGTCGTGCCGGAGACGGGCGACACCACGGCGCGCTCGTCGTTCGTCAACCGGTTGAGCAGCGACGACTTCCCGACGTTCGGCCGGCCGATGATGGCGACGCGGATCGGCGCATCCGGTTCCTCCTCGTCGGGCTCGGCGGATTCCGGCGGGATGACCTCGCCGAGGAGGTCGAGGAGATCGTCGAAGCCCTCGCCGTGCTCGGCGGAAATCGGCAGCACCCGTTCCAGGCCGAGCTCCCAGAACTCCGAGACGCCTGCCGCGGCGTCCTTGCGGTCGACCTTGTTCACCAGCACGGCGGTCTTTGAGGCCTCCGGGCGGAGATCCTGGGCGATCTCGCGATCTTCGGGAAGAACACCCGACGCTCCGTCGACGACGAACAGGATGAAATCGGCTTCGCGCAGGGCGCGCCGCGCCTGTGCCTTGATCTCTTCGGCGAACGCCGACATCGGCGACTCGCCATATTCCAGTCCGCCGGTGTCGGTCAGCTCATACCGGCGGCCGTCATCGAGCGAAACGACCTCGCGCAAGCGGTCGCGCGTCATGCCCGGCATGTCGTGGGTCAGAGCGCGCCTCTTCCCGGCCAGACGGTTGAACACCGTCGATTTCCCGACGTTGGGCCGGCCGACGATGACGACCTTTTTCAGAGCGCGATCAGCCAATCGACCCTCGACATCCAGTAGAAGAGCATCGCTCCGACGGCGGTATTGAAGAAATTGAGGACTCCATTCGGCATACGGTCGCTGCGTGTTCGATTCCAGCTTCCGACGATGCTCTCGATGTACGACCCGAGGAAGGCGGCGAGCGCGATGAGTGCGGCGGCGGCGGCAGGGACGTCGATCCCGAGCATTCTCTCCAGCGACAGCGTTCCGGCGATGGCCACGACGGCGCCGGCCGCCACTCCGGCTATCGTTCCCTCGATGGAGATGGCTCCTTCGGTCCCGGGCGGAACGGGCCGGAACGTCAGCGGAAGGAACGTGCGGCGGCCGGCGAGCTGGCCGATCTCCGACGCGGTCGTGTCCGCCGCCGCCGTGGCAAGGGAGGCGATGCCCATCAGATAGATCGTCAGACCATGATCGGTGCCCGCCCACCGCGCGAAGAAGAGGGCGCAGATCGCGGCCACGCCGGCGTTCGAGAAGGCATGGCTGAAGCCGCGACGCCCCTCCCTCTCCTGCGCCAGACCCGCCGCGGCTTTGCGCCGGTAGCCGAGCTTCGTTGCGGCGGTGCCGATCACGAAGAAGGCCAGCAGCGCCACATACATCGGCCATCCGGTGCAGAGAATCAGGATGGAGCCGAGAACCCATCCGCCGGCGGCGCCGGAGAGGTCGACGCTGCGGGTCAGGAATCCGGCAACCGCGAGCAGCGTGTTGACGACCATCCAGATGCCGGCCGGCAGGACGAGGGCGAGAAAACCGCCGTGGCTGAAGAAGAGGAGCGTCAGCGCGGCCGCCGCCGGAACGGTGACGTTGTCGTCTAAACCGAGTGCGAGCGACTCGACGATCGCCGCGCAGACGACGGCGACGAGGATCTCGGCCGCGTGACCGTCGTACCCCATCCACCATCCGATCGCGATGCCGCCCGCCGCCCCGGCGATGATGAACGCGAGAAGACCGCTCCACCTCTTCTGCCGGTTCCACGGCAGCGTGGGGCCGCCGGCGGTCTTGCCTGCGATCGTCGCGAAGCCGTCGCCGATGGCCAGGATCACCCATGCGATCGCCGCAATGGCGAGGTCGTCCCGGAAAACGACGATCAGAACCAGAACGGCGGCCGGATAGAGGACGATGCCGGCATCCCAGCCGCGCTCGTGCCGCGAGACGCGTGTGCCGACCAGCCGATGGAGGACGAGCCAGTTTCCGAGGACGGCTGCCGCGGCGGCGGCGGCAGCGGCCCACCACGGCAGCCATCGCAGCGTGATCGCGAAGAGCCCCACGGCGATGTGGAGGGACTTCCGGAGCAGCTCGTTCGGCTCGTGCGGCATCGCGGCCGCTACAATAACCCGACGTCATGAGCTCCTCGTCACCGCCACTCCTTTCGGTCATCGTCCCCTGCTACAACGAGCGGGCGACGGTGGCCGAGCTGCTGCGGCGCGTCAAGGAGGTGCCGATCGACAAGGAGATCCTGGTGATCGACGACAAGTCGACCGACGGATCGAAGGACGTCGTGGCGGCGCTGGCCGCGGAATGGCCGGAGATCCGGCACATCCTGCAGCCGGTCAACCAGGGGAAAGGGGCGGCGCTTCGCCGCGGAATCGAGGAAGCGCGCGGCGACATCGTCATCATCCAGGATGCCGATCTGGAGTACGACCCGGACGAGTATCCGAAGATCATCCAACCGATCATCGACGGGCACGCCGACGTGGTGTTCGGCTCGCGCTTCGAGGGCTACCCCCGCCGTGTCATGCTCTACTGGCACCGCCTCGGCAACACGTTCCTGACCTTTCTCTCGAACTGCACCACGAACCTCGACCTCACCGACATGGAGACCTGCTACAAGGCCTTCCGCCGCGAGGTCATCCAGTCGATCAAGCTGAATTCGAACCGCTTCGGATTCGAGCCGGAGGTGACGGCTAAGGTCGCCAAGCGCGGCTACCGGATCTTCGAGGTGCCGATCTCGTACTACGGGCGCGATTACTGGGAAGGAAAGAAGATCAACTGGAAGGACGGCGTCAGCGCCATCTGGACGATTCTCCGGTACGGTCTGTTCAACGACGACAAGAGCGAGCCGAAGACGTTCACCACCGTCCGCCGGCGCGGCCGGTTGAAGCGGTACAACCAGTGGATCTGGGACCGGGTTGAGAACTTCGTCGGCCAGCGCGTTCTGGAAGTCGGCGCCGGCTCGGGAACGATGACGCGCTTCCTGTACGGGCGTGAGCTGATCGTGGCCACGGATCGCGAAACGCCCTACCTCGACCGGCTCCGAAACAATTTCCGGCGCAGGCCGGGGATCATCGTGGAGCGGCTCGACCTCGATTCCGACGACGCGGCGGACCTGGCGCGCTACTCGTTCGATACGGTGACCTGCATCAACGTGCTCGAGCACACGGCCGACGACGAGGGAGCGCTCCGGCGTGTGCACGACCTGCTCGTTCCGGGCGGGAGAGTGATCATCTACGTGCCGGCCGGAAAGTCGCTCTTCGGGTCGATGGATCGCGGGATCGGCCACCAGCGCCGGTACGAGAAGGACGAGCTGATCGAGAAACTGCGTCGGGCCGGCTTCGAGATCGAGCACGTCTCGTTTCAGAACCAGATCGCGAAGCTGGCCTGGTGGTTCAACGCGAAGCTGACCCGCCGCCGGGCGTTGCCGTCGGCGCAGTCGAGGATCTTCGATTTTCTCGTCCCGCTGCTCCGAAGGGTGGAGGGAGAGAAGCCGCGCAGCGGGCTGAGCCTCATCGCCGTCGGCCGGCGCGCCGTGAGCGCGGCGCCCGCCGTGACGGACGGCGCGCATGTTGCGAGCAGCGTCGTACCATGAATCGCGCGGCGGTGATCCTCGCCGGAGGGGCGGGCACGCGCCTTCGCCCTCTCAGCTCCGACGACAATCCGAAACAGTTCCTGCAGATCTTCGAGGGGCGCTCGCTCCTGCAGAAAACCGGCATTCGGTTGCGCCGCCTTCTCCCCTGGTCGCGCATCTTCGTCTCGACGAACGAGCAGTACCGCGAAAAGTGCATGGCGCACCTCCCCGAGGTTCCGCCGGAGAACGTGATCACGGAGCCGGCGCGGCGGAACACGGCTCCGGCCATCGCCCTCTGCACGCTCACCATCGAGCGCAGCCTCGGTGACGCCGCGATCGCGTTTCTTCCCTCGGACCACTTCATCGGCGACGAGGAGGAGTTCGCCAGAGTGCTCGACCGCGGCTTCGCATTCGCGGCGTCGCAGGGGGCATTCGTCACGATCGGCATCGAGCCCACCGAGCCGAACACCGGCTACGGCTATCTGGAGCTCGGCGAGGAGATCGAGCCGGGCCTGCTCCGGCTGCGCCGCTTCACCGAAAAGCCGTCGTCCGAACGCGCCGAAGAGTTTCTCCGCGCCGGCAACTACGCCTGGAACGGCGGCATCTTCATCTGGCGCGCCAGCGTCTTCCGGCAGGAGGCCTCCCGCGTTGCGCCCGATCTGCTTCGCGCCAGCGTCGAGACGTACGAGGAGATGCCGGCCATCTCCATCGACTACGCCGTCATGGAGAAGGCCTCGAACGTCGTGACCATCCGCGGCGATTTCGGCTGGTCGGATGTGGGAACGTTCGACGCGTTGCGCCGCGCCGGCGTCGATGTGGAAGCGGAGCTCGCCAAAGCGTCATCCTGAGCCGCGTAGACGGCGAAGGACCCCCTGCAACGGGCGCTCACGACGACACCGGGAAGATTCGCGCCGCGTTCTCCCACAGGATCTTCCGCTCCACCTCGTCCCCCAGCCCCAGCGCCCGGAACTGCTCGACGTTCTTCCGCGGCGAGACGACGCCGGGCGACGGCCAGTCGGTCCCCCACAGCGCTTTGCCGGCCAGATCGGCAAGCTTCGGGACATAGCGCAGCAGCGCCTTCGGCGGGATGCCGGAGAGGTCGAGGTAAACGTTGGCATGGCGGCGGGCCAGAAACGCGGCGGTCTCGCCGTACAAAGGGCGGCCGGCGTGCGCCAGCACGATGGTGAGGCGAGGAAAGTCGATGGCCACGTCGTCGGCCGGCATCGGGTCGGCGTAGACGTTGCGCGCGCGGGGAAAGATCGACGTGCCGGTGTGGATCATCACCGGGATCGAGCGCTCCTCGCAGGCACGGTAGATCTCGGCGAGCTGCGGCAGGCCGGAGCGGTAGGCGTTCGCGCTGAAGAGCTGGTGCGGCGGGTGAATCTTGATCATCCCGATGCCGAGATCGAGCACGCGGCCGATCTCGGCGCGGACGTCGCGTTCGTGGAGCGGGTTCACCGAGCCGACCGCGATCAGGCGGTCGCGGTGGTCGCGCGTGAAGTTCGCGATCCAGTCGTTCGTCTCGCGGGTGAAGCCCATGACGTCGGGCGAGACGTAGTTGATGCAGCAGATCCGTTCGATGCCGTGCTCGTCGAGGAAGCGGAGCAGGTTGTCGGGCGAGGACAGCACGTCGCGCGCTTCGGTGTGCGAGCCGTCCTCGATCATCGGAAGGACGTCGGGCCGCAGCATCTCCCACGGCTGGACGTGAACGTGGACGTCGAAGACCTTCATCGGAGCATCACCAGTCGCATGCAGACCGCGGTCGACGGGCAGGCGCCCTGGAGCTCGGGCGAGGCGAGCAGCTGCGGATGGAGCTCGTCGCGGTCGATTCTGCTGAATCCTCGTTTCACGAAATAGGCTTCGGCGTCGGTGGTGAGGAGATAGAACTCGCGGAGCCCGAGTGAGGAGAGCCGGTCGAGCAGCTGGCGCACGATGCGCCGCCCCAGGCCCCGGCCGCGGTAGGCGGGATCGACGGCGATCGATCGGATGAGCGCCGCCACCGCGTACGCTTCCGCCCCGCCGCAGCCGACCACCCGTCCCCCATCGCGCGCGACGAGGAAGGTCTTCCGGTGCTCGGCGACGCCGTCGGTGGGAAGGCCGGCCGCGCTGAG
>DATLFC010000138.1:0-8402 GCA_035525015.1 Thermoanaerobaculia bacterium
GCAGGACTCCCCAGATGACTGCAACGGCTTCCCCTCTCCAGCAGTTCGAGCTTCTCGATTTCAGGCCGAGCCGGACGCAGCCCACCCTGGTCCCTCCTCCACCTCCCGTAGAGCCGGGGATGTCGGAGGCGGTCCGGCAGCTGCGGGCCACGCTCGAGGGGGCCGTGGCGGCGAAGGTGACGAGTGCGACGGAGCTGATCCGCTCGATCGAGAAAGCGCGCCGCGACGACTCCATCCCCACCACGCTCGACGCCGTCGACACCCTCCTCGGCGGGGGGCTGCGGCGGGGGAAAGCGATCGAGATCGTCGCCCGCCGCGCTTCGGGACGTTTCTCCGTCGTGATGGCGTCGCTCGTCGCGGCGACGTCGATGGGAGAAGCGGTGGCGCTCATCGACCTCGGCGATCACTTCGATCCGCAGATCGCCGAGGAGAATGGCGTCGACCTCCGGCGGCTGCTCTGGATCCGCCCGCACACGATGAAGCAGGCGGTGATGGCGGCGGAGATGGTCATCGCCACCGGCTTCCAGCTCGTAGCGGTCGATGCCGGTGTGCATCCGATCAAGGGGAAACGCCGCGCGCCCGACGCGGCGTGGGTACGGCTCGCGCGCGCGGCGGAGGCCCATGGCGCGGCGTTTCTCGTCTCGTCGCCATTCCCGCTGATGGGGACGATGTCCGAGGGAGTGCTTCGCGGGGCAGCCACGCACGCGAAATGGCTCGGCAAAGGGAACGCCCCTCGCCTCCTCGCCGGCGTCGAAACGAAGTTCACACTCGAGCGCCACCGCCACCTCCGCCCAGGCGCATCGGCAACGTGCTCCCTGAGAGCCGAGAGCTGAGAGCCGACCCATGCAGCGGATCGCCTGTTTCTACGTTCCGATGTTTCCGCTCGCGGCGCGGCTCCGCAGCGAGCCCGATCTGCTCCGCGAAGCGGTGGCCATCGTCGACGGCAGCGGGAACAACGCGCACGTCGTTGCCGCGACGCGAAGGGCGCGGACGAAGGGGATCCGCGCCGGGATGTCGCTGGCGCAGGCGCGCTCGATCGTGCCGAAGCTGATCGCTCGCGGCCGCGACAGCGAATGCGAGCGGACGGCTGAGGAAGCGCTGCTCGAAGTCGCGGAGACGTTCTCACCGCGCGTCGAGGACGCGGGGGAAGGAGTGGTGTTCGTCGACATCGCGGGAATGGAGCGGCACTGGGCCTCGTCCGAATACCACCTCGCCCGTGCCGCGATCCGCGCCGCGGACGGCATCGGTCTCCCCGCTCGCGTCGGCGTAGCCGCCAGCAAGCTCGCGGCGCGCGTGGCAGCGGAGCTGCCGAAGTCGCCGACCGTCGTCGAGCGGGGGAAGGAGGCGGAGTTTCTCGCGCCGCTTCCGCTGGCGCGGCTCTCGCCGGAGCTCGACGCGGCGGCGACGCTGTCGCGATGGGGCCTCGTCTCGATGGGCGACCTGGCGCGTCTTCCGGAGAGCGAGATCGCCAGCCGTCTCGGCGAGCTGGGGCGCGATCTTCATGAGGCCGCGCGCGGCATCGATCCCCGCCCGCTCATCCCGCGCGCGCTGCCGCCGGAGTTCCGGGAGGGACTCGAGCTGGAGTGGCCGCTCGTCGCGCTCGAGCCGTTTCTCTTCATCGCCAACGCCGCGCTCGACCGGCTGTCTCAAAGAATGGAGATGCAGGGCTTCGCCTGCACGCGGATCGAGCTGACGCTGACGCTCGAGCCGGACGGCTTTCACGCCCGGGCCATCGATCTCCCCGCGCCGACGCGCGACGTGAAGACGATCCTGACGCTGCTCCGCATCGATCTGGAGAAGAACCCTCCCGGCGCGCCGGTGGCCGGCTTCTCGATCGTCGCCCATCCCGACCGCCCGCGCCGCGCGCAGCTCTCGCTCTTCGGCCCGGCGGCGCTGTCACCGGAAAAACTGGCCACCACGATTGCTCGCCTCGTCTCCCTTCTCGGCGACGGCCGCGTCGGCATGGCCACGACCCTCGACGGGCATCTGCCCGAGCGCTACGCCGTCGCCGATTACGCTCCCCCACCTCCACCCGACGCCCGCCGCAAGCCGCGCAAGAGCCGCGGCCTTCTCGCCGTCCGCGTCTTCCGCCCTCCCCTCCCCGTCGAAGTGATCACGCGCCAGGCCGGCGGGGAGACGCACATCGCCGCGATCAACGGCGAAGGCGACGTGTCGGGATCGGTCCGCGTCTCCTCCGGTCCCTGGCGCATCGAGCACGGCTGGTGGACCGAAGCCCCCGCCGCCCGCGAATACTGGGACGTGGAGCTGGAGCGAGGAGGGGTCTATCGCGTGTACCAGGCGAGTGCTTCGGCGGATTGGTTCGTCGATGCGCGGTACGACTGACGTCCGATCACAATCACGGATCACCGGTCGCGAATCACGACGACGCCGGCGTGATCGATCTCCATCTCGTCGACGAGCTGGTTCAGCTTCCGGAGATCGATACCGGGCTGGAAGCCTTGAAGGTCCGGCCGCTCCGGCGCGCTGCGGCGCGCAGTTCCTTCACCACGTCGTCATCGAGCGTGAGTGTCGTACGCATGGAAGCATCATGATGCTGTAAATCGTGCCGTCAAGATGTGCACGGCCTGAAAAGGGACCCTCTGAAGTGAAGCCGCCGTGACGGAGCTCATCCACCTTCGTCGTGGAGTGTAACCAGTCTCAGAGGCACGAGCTCGGCCATGCGGGCGAAGTCGCGGTCGAGCGTGAACAGGTCTCCGTCGACCCGAATGGTCATGACCGCGATCAGGGCGTCGATGGCGGTTACGGCGATCCCTGTGGCGCGGCAACGGGTGACCAGCCGGGCGGCGTCGACATGATCGTCGACGGCTGCCATGACCAGGGGAAAAGCCTCGAGCTTGTCCTGGAGATCGGCAAACTGCTTCTCCGTTCGCACTCCGGAGAGCACCTCCTGCAGCACGATGCCGGGAATGGCCACTGCGACGTTCCCTCGCAATACGAGCTCGAGCTTTTCTGCGGCTGGATCGGCCTGCTCGGTACGAGGCCGGCGGCGGAGCGCTCGCGAAAGGACCGATGTGTCGAGCACGATCATCGGCGACGGGCGCGCTTGTAGTCATAGCGGCGATCGAAGTCGATCTGACCGAAGAGATCGAGGACGGCCTGCCTCTTCCGTCGCTGGATGTACTCGAGAAGGGCCTCGTTCACCGTTTCCCTCTTGGTACGGTGGCCTCCGACTTTTTTCGCCTGCTCGAGCAACTCATCGTCAATGGCGAGATTGCTGGGCATTGCCGCGGCTCCCTTCAGTTTACACATAATAACACACATGTAGTCACACAATCATCCGGAGAGCGCGCTTCGCGCCTCTACGGTCGGTAGAAAACTGGTGCCGACCGGACGAGTGCGCAATGATCCGAGTGGAATCTCCCCCATGTCCCACGGCCGGAAACCGACTCGCACGACATCCGTCCCGCTCTCCTGCGAGTACGACCACACCGCGTACGTGCACGAGCAGTTCGGCGGAACCTATCGCGAGGAGCCGGAGACGGAGACCCCGAGGCGTAGACCGGCGAAGAACCCGCCGCGACCGTACGCGGAGCTGCGCGCCGCATCCGCCTTCTCGTTCCTCGACAGCGCATCGCTCCCCGAGGATCTGATTCACCAGGCCGCGCAGCTCGACCTGCCGGCCATGGCCCTCGTCGACACGAACGGCGTCTACGGCGCGCCGCGGTGACCCCGAAGAATCGTGCCGGGTCGCGCCTTCGTCACGGCTTCTCCATCGACGACCAGCTCACCGTTGACGATCACCCATTCGATGCCGCACGCCCACGCCTTCACAATTCGTCTTCGTCAACGGATCCCGAGCCAGGTTACCTGCAGGAACAGGAGATCACGCTGCGCGGGCCGCGAGGCTAACGACTACTCGAGATACTGCGGCGCCCGTTCCTCATCCCTCGGCTGCAGTTGAGGATTGTTCATGAGGATGCGCGCGCACGTGTTCCAGCGCAGCAGCGCGTCGTCATTCCCCGCAGGACGAAGCTCGGCGGCCTTCTCGTACCAGTCCATCGCGTCGACGAGCCACTCATACGCGACAGAGCTCGAATGAACATTCGATGCCGCCTTCGCGCGCCGCTCGCAGACCACACCTGTGTAATACGTCCTCTCGTAGTCGTCGCGAAGGCCCGAGAGCAACTCTTCGCAGCGGTCATGACCGACGGAGAACTTCGGGTGTCCGAACTGATCGCTCAACGCCAGAATGCGCGTGCGCAGCGCCCGCTGGTTCCCAGGGTCGGCGACCAGGATATCGATGCAGATGCTCTCCGCCTCCGCCGGCTCGCCGAGAAGGCGGTAACGATCGGCCTTCTCCAGAGCCTTCGGGATCGCTTCCTTCGACATCGGTTTGAGCTCGTACATGGTGCAGGCTCCTTCGCTCATGAGGCCACGTCATCCTGAGGAGCGCCATCGGCGCGACGAAGGATCTCGAGCTGTGACGTCGCAAAGTTGAGATCCTTCGCCGTCTTCGCGGCTCAGGATGACGTGCCCTGTCCCCCAAACATACCGCGAATCCGCCGCCAAAGCCCGAGGGCGGGATCGTAGAAGCGATCCACGACGCGCTCCTTCAGGGGAATGATGGCGTTGTCGGTGATGTGAATGTCCTCCGGGCAGACCTCCGTGCAGCATTTGGTGATGTTGCAGTAGCCGATGCCGAGGGTGTCTTTGAGAAGGGCGGTGCGGTCGATGTCATCGATGGGATGCATCTCCAGCGCCGCCGCCTCGACGAAGAAAGCCGGGCCGGCGAACACCTCGTGCTTGTTGTGGTCCCGCAGCACGTGACAGACGTCCTGGCAGAGGAAGCACTGGATGCACTTTCGAAACTCCTGCACGCGATCGATGTCCTGCTGATACCACTTCCATTCGGCACCGGGTTGCGGAGTGAAAGCCGGGATCCGTCTGGCCATCGTGTAATTGCTCTGCACGTCGGTGACGAGATCCTTCATCACCGGGAACGCCTTCATCGGCCGCACCGTGATCGGCTTCCCCTGCGGAAAATCATCGAGGCGCGTCTTGCACATCAGCTTCGGTCGACCATTGACTTCGGCGCTGCACGAGCCGCATCGCGCTGCCTTGCAGTTCCACCGGCAGGCCAGGTCGGGCGCGCCGTTGGCCTGAATCCAGTGAATGGCGTCGAGGACGACCATCCCCGTTTCGACGGGCACTTTGTAGTCCTTCAACTCGCCGCCGAATCGATCTCCGCGAAAGACTTTGAAGGTGCAATCACCGATCACGACTTCTCCTCCAGCAACTTTCTGAGGTCATCCGGCATCGTGGGACAGGGCGCCGTCCGGACCGTAATCCCGTCGGGGCCCTTCTTGACGCTGATGTTCACTTTCGACAGTTCCGGGCTTTCCCTCGGGTAGTCCGTGCGCGTGTGCGCGCCACGACTCTCTTTTCGCAGCATCGCTGCGCGGCACGTCGCCTCGGCGCAGACATAGAGGTTCTCGAGGTCGCGAGCCAGATGCCAGCCCGGGTTGAACATCACGGAGCCTTCGACGTGAGTCGTGAGGATCCGTTCCCGGAGAGCGAGAAGATTCCGGAGCCCTTCCTCGAGATCGCCCTCGTTGCGAAAGATGCCCACGTACTTGCCCATCACGTCCTGGAGAGCGGAATGAACGCGATACGGATCCTCACCCGGGCGCTCGAAGGGGCTCATCGTGTGGCGGGCCTGCTCTTCGATCTCGGCCTCGTTCAGCGAGGGCCAGTTCGCGTTCTGCTCCGCGAAGAGAGCGGCACCCATCCCCGCCCGCCGGCCGAACACCAGAAGATCGGAGAGTGAGTTGCCGCCGAGACGATTCGCTCCGTTCATTCCGCCGGTGCACTCGCCGGCGGCGAAGAGTCCCGCGACCGTGCTCGATCCCGTTTCGGCATCGACGCGGATTCCGCCCATGGCGTAGTGCGCCGTCGGACCGACCTCCATGGCCTGCTTGGTGATGTCGACGTCGGCGAGATCCTTGAACTGGTGATACATGCTCGGCAGCTTCTTCCTGACGCGCTCTGCATCCTGAAAACTGATGTCGAGCCACACTCCTCCGTGCGGCGTCCCTCGCCCCTCTTTCACCTCGGTGTAGATGGCGCGGGCGACGTTATCACGCGTAGACAACTCGGGCGGACGGCGCGCGTCCGTCTGCTTGCCGGTGACGATCACGTCCACCCACTTCTGCGATTCTTCCGGCGTCTCCGCGAATTCCTTGCGCTTCGTCTCCGGAAGGTACTTCCACATGAAGCGCTCGCCCGTGCTGTTGGTGAGCGTGCCGCCTTCGCCGCGGACTCCCTCCGTGACCAGAATCCCCATGACCCCCGGCGGCCAGATCATCCCCGTCGGATGAAACTGAAAGAACTCCATGTCGATCAGTTCCGCCCCGGCCTGATACGCGAGCGCGTGACCGTCACCGGTGTACTCCCAGGAATTCGATGTCACTTTCCAGGCCTTGCCGTAGCCGCCGGTTGCCAGCACGACGGCCCTGGCGCGAAAGACGACGAAGCGTCCCGTTTCGCGCCAGTATGCGAGCGCCCCGCCGATGCGATCGCCGTCCTTGAGCAGCGCGACGACCGTGCACTCCATGAAGACATCGATGCCCTGATGAACGCCGCGCTCCTGCAGCGTGCGAATCATCTCCAGGCCGGTGCGATCGCCGACATGCGCGAGCCGTTTGAAGGTGTGTCCGCCAAACGCGCGCTGAAGGATTCTTCCGTCCTGAGTGCGATCGAACACCGCGCCCCATCGTTCCAGCTCCCTCACGCGCTCCGGTGCCTCCTGCGCGTGAAGTTGCACCATGCGCCAGTTGTTGAGAAGCTGCCCGCCGCGCATCGTGTCGCGGAAGTGAACCTGCCACGTGTCCTGCTTGTCGACGTTTGCCAGCGCCGCGGCGATGCCACCCTCGGCCATCACCGTGTGCGCTTTGCCGAGAAGGCTCTTGCAGACCAGCGCGGTCTTGGCGCCGAGGGCGGAGGATTCGATGGCGGCGCGAAGGCCGGCGCCACCGGCTCCGACGACGATGACGTCGAATTGATGGCGCTCGAATTTTTCCATGCGCCCTAGAGGATTCTCCAATTCGGGATCTTTCCGGCGGCAACCATCCATACGTAGAAATCGGCCAACATCACGGCGAAGAGACTCGTCCAGGCCCAGAGCATGTGGTTCTCATTGAGCGGAGAGAGCTTCGACCAGGCGCGATAGCGCACGCGACAGACTGCATTCAGGGAGAAGCAGTCGACCTGTCCACCGACGAGGTGTCGGAGCGAATGACACGAGAACGTGTAGAGCGTGAGCAGCGCGCTGTTCGTGGCGAGGACGAGCGTGCCGGACGTAACCCCGAACTCGCCTTGGGGCCAGAGCGCTTTCCAGACGTCGTGCCAGAGGAAGATGAGAAAGAGCAGCGCGAAGTAGAGCAGGTAGCGATGAAGGTTCTGGAGAATCAGCGGAAACGCCGACTCGCCTTTGTATTCACCCCGCCCACCCTCTGCCACCGCGCAGCCGGGCGGATGAAGCGTGAACGAGCGGTAATACGCCTTGCGATAGTAGTAACACGTGAGGCGGAAGCCGCCCGGAGCCCAGAGGATGACCAGGGCGGGCGAAAGCCACTGCGGCAACGGAGTCCAGCGGGCGAGATTCGGCGAGTAAAAGGGTGAGAGCAGCTCGCCGATCTCGTAATACCGGTTCATGAACGCCCGGAATGTGGCGTAGATGACGAAACTGCTGAGAACCAGCAGAGTCAGAAGGGGGTCGATCCACCAGAGATCCCTCCGCTCGGTGGCGCCCCACCGGGTTTGAGCACGGAAGGCGACCGCGCCGGAGGAATCGCTCACGTTTTTAAAAGTCTAGCAGACGATGCCTCGTTCTCAGTGGAGCGCCGGCGCCCTCGCCGGCGCTTTCGTCAATCGCGGAAGGTCCGCCTGGTCAAGGCCTCTGCGGGAACGACGAGGCGGCGAAAGGGGTCGTCACCGGAATCCTCGACGAGACTCTGGGCCGTCCCCCTCTCGACTGGAGTAACGTTCAGAGCCGGGCTGCCAAAGCTACTATTTCGTGCTGACTTCCTGGGCCATGTGTGGCAGACGATCGATATCGCTCCCGATGGCCGTTTTCTGACCGTCCGCCACCCTCCTGAAGCGCAGCCCGAGCGCCGGCTGGTCTATATCCCGAATTGGACCGAGGAGCTGCGGTCGAGCGCACCTTAGCTCCGAGTTCTATCCGCCTGGTCGCGGAGCGGCGGTAGCCGTCATCCGCGCGCATCAGATCGATGGTCGATCTCGACTCTACGTAGTGGAGATTCTGCACAATGATGTGACCAGGCGTTCCACGCTGCTCTACTCTCCGTAGAAAAACGTGATCGGGCACGTCATCTGCGAAATCATTCCCGCGGACGACTCCCCCATGTCCCACGGTAGAAAGC
>DATLFC010000147.1:0-6370 GCA_035525015.1 Thermoanaerobaculia bacterium
TGTCCGTGCGGCGCTGCGCCGGAGGGATCAGACGGCGCCGACGAGCTCGAACTCGCACGCGGCCGCGCTGGCGGCCCACATCCGGATGCGCGCGGCGAGGTTGGCCACCGGCTCTCCTTTGCTGAGGATGTCGCGCGCGCGGATCACCGCCGCGAACGACGCCAGATCCTTCCGGCTCTGCTTCGACAGGAGGAGCAGCGGCGTGTCGCTCTGCCGCGCCCTTCCGGAGAGCGCCACGAGCTGGTGACCGTCGATCGACCGCGCCGTGAGGTCGACGATCACCACCAGCGGCTGCTGCCGGTTCATGGCGAGCCAGGTTTCCGACGGGGAGGTGGTTCGGATCAGCTCCAGGCCGTCGTCGGCCGTCAGGCGCTCGAGTTGTTTCGCGACGACATCGTCGCTGGTCAGAATGACGACTTTTCCCTCTTGCTGTCTCATGGCGGACGCTCCCTCCGCCCCTGTTCACTTCGAAAAACGGGCCATGGGTCGAACACGTGTAAGTCGTTGAAATCGCTCGACATGGTACAAGGCAGCCGCTGCGCGACCGTTCGGAATCCAGACGGTGCCTCGATTCTGGACGATCGTGATCAGCTCATGGCCAGCGCGACAAGCGCCCCGACAGCCAGCATCGAAGCGGCGCGCTGCAGCGCCAGCCGCGGCCGCGGCGAACGGTAGTCGATGAGCCTTCTCACCCGCCGGAGCGTGAAGACTTCATGGTGCGCGAATCCGCTCGTCCCGAGGTGCGCGGCCGGTTCCATGCGCGCGACCTTGACCAGCGCCGCGGCCAGGGCAAGCGGTTTCCCGGACCACCGCACCGCGAGGTCGTCGCACGTCAGCTCACGCAGAAGACGTCCCGGCACCGCGACCAGGAACCGCAGGCATACGAAGGCGGTGATGGCCACGGCCATCAGCAGTCTCGAACGGATCGCGCCGACGTGCCATGCGTCGGTGGCGAGCGCTGGTGCGAAGATCCAGGCGGACGAGACGAGCGATACGGCGCTCCACCCTCCGAACAGGAGCAGCGCGGCGCCGAGGACGTCGCGCCGGGCCGCGTGTGCGAGCTCGTGCAGGAGCACCGCCTCCAGTTCGTCGTCGTCGAGCGCCTCGGCAAGGGCCGGGCTCACGCAGATGTCCGGCCGCCAGAAGCCGACGGTGCACGCGCCGGCCACGCCGTCGCTGATGCGGAGTCGCGGAAGCGATGCCATGTCGGCCATGCGCACGGCACGATCGAAGATCTGCCGCTCTCTCCCTCCAGCCGGCGCCAGGGGCCATCGCGACCGGTACCACCTGGTGACGACCATCTGCGCGCCCACGTGCGCCGCGATCAGCAACGCTGCGATGGCGATGAAGAGCTGCACGCTCCCGATCGCGGCGCAGGTCGCTGGATTGCCGGCCACCAGTGCCAGCGCCTCGACGATCTCGCTCATCGCTTCGGTCCCTTTTTCTTCGCCTCGATCAGTCCGGCCAGCTCGTCGAGTTTCTCCGGCGACCGGCTTCCCACGGCGTCGACGAAGTGGCTGAGCACGGGGGTCCCGATGCCGCCGGCGAGACGGGAGAGGATGGCGACGATGGCCTCGCCCGCCATCTCGTCACGCGACTGCGCGGCACGGTAGACGTAGGACGCACCGTCTTTTCGCCGGCGCAAGAGCTTTCTGGCGGCCAGCCGCGACATGACGGTCATGACCGTGGTGTATGCGATCGGCCGCCTGCGTGAGAGCACGGCGTGAACCTCGCGCACGGTGGTCTGGCCACGCTCCCAGACGATCTGCATCACCGCGGCCTGCAGCTCGCCGGGCTCGCGATCGTTTTTCTTCGGAGCTTTCCGCACGGCACTCAAGCTACCCGCGCCACGATCGGCGTGCAAGCACTGTTGGAGAATCGTGACATCCTGTAGTACTACACATTGTAGTAAATTGCGGGCATGCCGCCGCGATCTCTTCGCGTCAACGGCGTCGCGCGCGACGTCGCCTCCCACCTCGACACACCTCTCCTCTGGTTCCTTCGCGATCATCTCGCTCTCCCCGGCACGAAGTTCGGGTGCGGGGCCGGGGTCTGCGGCGCCTGCACGGTTCACGTCGACGGGGAAGCCGTCCGCGCCTGCATCGTCGATCTTCGGGAGCTGCTCGGGCGGAGCGTGGTCACGATCGAGGGACTCTCACCCGACGGATCGCATCCCGTGCAGCAGGCCTGGCTCGCCGAGGACGTGGCGCAGTGCGGTTACTGCCAGCCGGCGCAGATCATGGCTGCCGCGGCGCTGCTGCGCCGGAAGCCGAAGCCATCCGACGCCGACATCGACGAGGTCATGAGCGACATCGTCTGCCGCTGCGGCACCTACCAGCGTGTCCGCCGCGCCATCCATCGCGCCGCGCAGGGATCGCGCTCATGAGCGTAACGCGGAGGACGTTTCTCATCACGAGCGCGGCCGCCGGCGCCGGTCTCCTGTTGCGGGTCGAAGCGCAAGCCGGAAAGGGAGTGCTCGCTCCGAACGCCTTTCTCGGGATCGGCGCGGACGGCACCGTCACGGTGTGGGTGACGCGATCCGAAATGGGACAGGGTGTCCGCACGTCGCTGCCGATGCTGGTGGCGGAGGAGCTCGACGCCGAATGGTCGCGCGTGGTGATCCGGCAGGCGGAGCTCGACGCAAGGTTCGGCCAGCAGAGGACGGGAGGGAGTCTCAGCGTGCGCGAGCTGTGGGAGCCGCTGCGCCGTGCCGGCGCCACCGCGCGTGCGATGCTCGTGACCGCGGCTGCCATGCGGTGGGAGGTGCCGGCCGCGCGGTTATCGACGGAAAACGGCGTCGTCAGCGACCCTTTGACCGGACGTCGCGCCGCCTACGGCGATCTCGTCGCCGTCGCGGCCACGCTGCCGGTGCCGGACGATGTGGAGCTCAAGGCAGCCGATCGATACCGGATCATCGGGACATCGAAGCGACGGCTCGACGGGCCGGACATCGTCACCGGGCGGGCGCGGTTCGGCATCGACGTACGCGTTCCCGGAATGCTCCATGCGACGTTCGTCCGCTCGCCTGTCCCGGGCGGAAAAGTGCGGCGGCTGAACGCCGGGAAGGCGAAGGGGATCGCCGGAGTGCGTCACATCGTGCCGGTCGACGGAACCGGCCTTTCGTGGCTCCTCCAGTGGAGCCGCGGCGTCGCGGTCGTGGCCGACTCCACCTGGGCGGCGCTGCGTGGCCGCGATGCGCTGGAGATCGAATGGGACGAAGGGGTGAACGCGGCGCTCGAACAGGAAACGATCGAGGACGATCTCCTCCGGCTCGCGGCAGAGCCGGGACTCGTCGTGCGGCGCGACGGGGAAGCGCCCGTCGCGGATGAAGCGGGCGCCGTCACCGCGGACTACATGGTCCCGTATCTCGCGCACGCGCCGCTGGAGCCGATGAACTGCGTCGTCGCGGTGAGCGACGACCGCTGCCGTGTCTGGGCGCCGGTGCAGTTGCCGGAGGGAGCCCGTGCGATCGCCGCGCGCGCGGCCGGCATCGAGCCGGAGCGCGTCGACGTCGAGGTCACGCTCCTCGGGGGTGGGTTCGGCCGCCGCCTGTATGCGGACTATGTCGGGGAAGCGGCGCTCATCTCGAAAGCCGTCGGCGCGCCGGTCCAGCTTCTCTGGACGCGCGAGGACGACATGCGGCACGGCTTCTACCGTCCCATCAGCCATCATCGGATGGCGGCCCGCATCCACGAGCAGAAGGTCGTCTGCTGGAGTCACCGCATCACCGGCCCTTCCCGTCGCACGGTCGCCGGCCGCGACGCGAAGCAGCCGGAAGAATCGGAGAGCTACGCCGCGATCGAAATGCCGTACGACATCGCGGCGGTCAACGTCGAGTTCAACCATCTCTACGTGCCGATTCCGTGCGGACCATGGCGGTCGGTCGCTTACTCGCAGACGGGATTCGTCATCGAGAGCTTCATCGACGAGCTGGCCCATGCCGCGGGCGCCGATCCCGTTGCCTTCCGCCTCGCACACCTCATGCGGAAGCCCTTCCTCGACTACGACGGCGAAAAGGAGATCGATCCGGCGCGGCTGCGCCGCGTGCTCACCATCGCCGCGCAGCGCGCCGGGAAGGCGCCACGGCGGCCCCTCGGCCGTGGCTTCGCCGTCACGTTCGACCATGGAGCGGCGGTTGCGCACGCCGCCGATGTCTCCGCCGCCGGCGATCGGATACGCGTGCATCGTTTCGTCACCGCCATCGACTGCGGCACCGTCGTGAACCCGGACCACGTCCGCGCGCAGGTGGAGGGTGGAATCGTGTTCGGGTTGTCCGCCGCGTTGAAAGGCGAGATCACCATTCGCCGTGGACGGGTCGAGCAGGGGAATTACAACGATTACGACGTGCTGCGCATGGATGAGATGCCGCGCGTGGAGGTGCACATCATCCCCAGCCGCGAGGCGCCCGGCGGTGTCGGCGAACCGCCGGTCCCGGGCGTCGCTCCCGCCGTCGCCAACGCCATCTTCGCCGCGACCGGCAAACGTCTCCGCCGCCTCCCCTTTCGTTATCGTCACCGGTAACGGTCGGGCAGCTTCATCGAGGCCGGTGCAACGCCGCGCTCGGCCGCGCGAGCGAGTCGCTCGCGCGGCCTGCCCCTCCTGCTTCAGGGTTTGCGGGGACGCGACTCGTTGACTTTCAGAGCCTGCCCGTTCACTTCGCGGCCGTTGAGGCCGGTAATGGCTGCCTTCGCTTCGGCTTCGCTGCCGTATTCGATGAAGCCGAATCCTCTCGATGCGCCGCCCGCGCCTTCGGTGGCGACATTCGTCGAGACGGGCTTACCGAACGGCGTTGCCATTTCGTTGAGCTGTGCGTCGGTGATGTCCTTGGAAAGATTGCCTACATACAATTTCATGAAAGCTCCCTGGCCGGCGATGCCGGCCGTTCCCCCCGCCGCGTCGGCAGACGAGCCGGTGGCGAGAGAAGAAGCTAAGAGGAGTGAGTCCAGAGGATCTGACTTAGCTCAGACGGACTGAAGAGCCGGCGGAAGGTTCCGCGGCGTGGACCCACCATACGCCCTGCGGTCGTGAATGTCCACGAAGCATTCGTTCGGGGGCGTCGGGGCCCGGGCGGGGACATTGCAGTGTCTCGGTGATTACGATGGAGCATGCAGCACGGGAGGCCCCCTGCATCCTGGTCGTCGATGACGATCCGAGCATCCGCCGGCTGATCATTTCGACGCTTCGCCGTGACGGTTACACGCTGACCGAAGCCCGGAACGGGCGGGAAGCGCTCGATGCCATGCGGCGCGGCGACGAGGACCTCGTCCTTCTCGATCTGATGATGCCGGAAGTGACTGGATGGGACGTGTTGCGGATCCGCGAGGCCAGTCCCGACCTCCGGCGGATTCCGGTGATCGTCATAACCGCCGCCTACGGACCGGAGCTGAGCGAAGCGCTCGGCAATGGGATCTGCGCGCTGCTCCCGAAACCGTTCGACCTCGCCGTGCTGCAGGCGATCGTGCGAACGTGTCTCTTGCCCGCGCCGGTCACCAGCGTCTGAGTGAGCGATCCGGTTGATCGCGGCTATGCTGCACGCAGGAGAAATTTCTGATGACACTCCGGGCGGAGTTCAAGGAATTCGCATTGAAGGGAAACGTCGTCGACCTGGCGATCGCGGTGATCATCGGAGCGGCGTTCGGCCGGATCATTTCGTCGCTGGTCGACGATATGCTCATGCCGGTCATAGGAGCCGTCACCGGCGACCGCGACTTCGGTGACTACTTCATCACGCTGTCCGGCGGACGGTACGACACGCTGGCAGCGGCGAAGGCGGCCGGCGCGGCGACATTGAATTACGGGTTGTTCATCAACGCCGTGGTCCAGTTCCTGATCGTCGCGCTGGTGATTTTCATCGTCATACGGCAGCTCAATCGCTGGACCAGGAAGCCGGCCGAGGAGGTCACACCGACGATGCGTGACTGCCCCGAGTGTCTCAGCGCCATTCCCCGCGATGCCCATCGCTGCCGTTTCTGCTCGCAGCCGGTGGCCGCGGTGGCCTGAACCTCACGGCAGCGCGAGCCGGGCAGCCGGACTGCGGTGATCCCCGGTACGCGCCCGGGTGAGGAGGCGCCCCTCGGTGAGCGGGCTCGTCGTCTCAGTCGATTTCCGGATGGCCCCACACCAGAGTCTTGCCGGCGAACGGAACCTACCATCGGTTCGCGCATCAGCGATAGCATGACCAGCGCAATGAAGACCTGCGCCGAACATCGTCACGAGCATCGCCAGCTGCCCTGCCCATGGCCGGATTGCGAGGGCAGCGAAGGCGCAGGCGATACGGTCGAAGTGCCGCGGCACGCCGGCGCCGGAAGGATGACGCGTGCTGAGGGCCGCTTTGACGTGCTGCCGGCGCCCCGCGTGTTCAACCGGACGC
>DATLFC010000167.1:0-3286 GCA_035525015.1 Thermoanaerobaculia bacterium
CTCCATCCTGGATCGGAGGCGCTCCAGACGTACCAGTCGCGGAAGGGCGAGGCAGTCGAGGATGCCGACTCGAGGAACCAGGGGTGCTCGTTGCTGGTGTGATTCATGACCAGGTCGAGAATCACGCGGATGCCGCGCCGGCGCGCCTCATCGAGGAAGCGCTGGAAGTCGGCATTGGTGCCGTAGTCCTGCTCGATGGTCTCGTAGTCGATGGTGTCGTATCCGTGATAGCTCGGAGACTGGAAGACCGGCATGAGCCAGATGCCGTCGATGCCGAGCTCGTCGAGATAGTCGAGCTTCGCGGTCAGGCCGGTGAAGTCTCCGATGCCGTCTCCGTCGGAATCGCTGAAACTGCGGACGAAGATCTCGTAGAAGATGGCGCCGCGAGCCCACTCGTGATTCCACGCCGCCTCGGGAGCGACGCGTCCGGCGGCGCGCTGCCGCCCGGCGAAGGCAGTCGTGCCGCCGCAGGCGAAGAGGAGCGACAGCATCGCGGCCAGGATGACTCGGAGCACGCGCGATATCGTACCGCGAACGGCTCGCGGCGCTCCGCGGCTGGCCTACTGATCGAGCGTGGCGCGGACGACGCGCAGGAGATCGCTCGTGGTGACCGGCTTTTCGAGGAAGGTCACGCCCTCCGGCCACTGGCCGTGCCGGGCCACCGAATCGTCGCTGTACCCCGACATGAATACGACCTTCACCCCGCGCAGCTTCCCGGCCAGTTGCAGTCCGCTCATCCCCGGCATGACGACATCGGTGAGCAGAAGGTCGATGTCGCGCTCCTGCGTCGACGCGATCGCCTCCTGCGCCGTTGCGCAGGCGATGACGTCGTAGCCGTTCATCTCCAGGGCCTCGGCCAGGATTTCGCGGACGAACTCGTCATCGTCGACGAGGATGATGGTCTCCCCGCGCCCCCTCTCCGGAACCTGGGCCACCGCGGCAACCTGGGGGTCGCCGGCGCCGAGGTATCGAGGGAAGAAGATCTTGAACGACGTGCCCTGATCCGGCTCACTGTAGACCCAGATCCGGCCGTTCTGCTGCTTGACGATGCCGTAGACCACGGCCAGCCCGAGGCCGGAGTGACCTCCGGTGCTCTTGGTGCTGAAGTAGGGATCGAAGATCTTGTCGCGGATGTCCGGTGCGATGCCGGAGCCGGTATCGGTGACGTTCAGCAGGACGTACTCTCCGGCGGCCAGCTCGACGTGTCTGCTCTCATAGGTTTCGTCGGCGGTGAAGTTCCTGGCCTCGATCAGCAGGGAGCCGCCGTTCGGCATGGCGTCCGCGGCGTTGAGGACCAGGTTCATCAGAACCTGGCCGATCGTTCCGGCGTCGGCGTGTATCCGCCACAAGTCGTCGGGGATGCGGACGTTCATCTGCACGTGAGCGGGGATGGCGGGACGGAAGATCTGCAGGGTGGAGGAGATGACCTCGCGCACATCGAGGGGCGCCGGCTGAACCGTCCGCCGCCGGCCGATGGAGAGGAGTTGCTGCGTGAGATCGCTGCCGCGGGTCGTGGCCTTGCGTATCAGGGAGATCTGGCGCTCGGTCCGCTCGTCATTTCCGGGGCGGCTCAGGAGATCGCAGCCGATCGTGATGGCCTGCAGGATGTTGCGAAAGTCATGCGCCACGCCGCCCGACAACTTGCCGATGGCATCGAGTTTCTGAGACTCGTACAGCTGCTTTCGCAGGCTGACCTGCTCGGTGATATCGATGAAGATGGCGACCACGCCGGTCGGCAGGCCGCGATCGGCGGCCACGATGGGCTCGGAGTTGATCAGCACCCAGGTATAGCTGTCGTCGGAGCGCCGGATGCCCATGACCACGTCGTGCACGGGTTTGCCGGTGAGCAGCGACCTGTTGATCGGATAGTCGTCGGCGGCGAACGCCGTACCGTCCTCGTGGATGGTCTGCCAGCGCGTATCGGTCGCGCTCCGGCTCTCGAATTCGTCGCTGTCGACGTCGAGAATCCGCCGCGCCATCGGATTGCTGTAGATCGCGTTCCCCTCGCCGTCGTACACGGTCAACGCCACCGGCATCCGCTCGATGATGAAGGGGGCGAGTTTGGGATCGAGCGAGAACGCGCCAGGACCTCCTGTTGAGTCGCTGGTCATGACAAGGAGTGACTGAGAGTGTCGAACATCTACCCCGCTCCGCGCAACAAGGCCCTCAAGGCACCCGCCCAGCAGTTTGACCACCACCGACTCCGCCACGGCGCCGCCCGGTGCGTCTCACGGTCAACACCGTCTCCCCTCGGTGTTTCGCCTGACACTGCACAATGATTCGGGCCAGCCCGCCGTTCGGCGCCGGGCGCTAGGTCGCGGCGGCGGCCGGCGTCCGCACCAGGCGGTTCACGAGCGGGCCGACGGTCAGCCCCTGCACGACGATCGAGAAGACGACGATCGCGTAGGTGACGGCCAGGATGATGTCGCGCTCCGGGCCGGCTGGAAGCGACAGCGCCAGCGCCACGGAGATGCCGCCGCGCAATCCACCCCAGGTGAGGATCTTGATCGCTCCGGGCGTGAAGTCGCGGAAGGGGCGGAGAAGCAGGAGCGGCGCCGAAACGGAGAGGAAGCGCGCCAGCAGCACCAGCGGGATGAGCATCGCCCCGGCCAGCAGATACCGCTCCGTGAACGTCAGGATGAGCACCTCCAGCCCGATCAGGACGAAGAGAATCGCGTTCAGGATCTCGTCGACCAGCTCCCAGAAGGTGTCGAGATGCTCGCGCGTGGTGTCGGACATGGCCAGGCGGCGTCCCGTGTTTCCGATCATCAGCCCGGCCACGACGATGGCGATCGGGCCCGAAAGATGGAGTTTCAGCGCCAGCGCGTACCCACCCGCCACCAGGGCCAGGGTGAGCAGCACTTCGACCTGATAGTTGTCGACGCTCTTCAGCATCCGGTAGGTGATGTAGCCGATGACGATGCCGAAGAGGATGCCGCCGGCGGCCTCCTGGAGAAGAAGCCGCACGACGTGGAACGGCGTGACGGGATGCGAGCCGCTGACCATCTGCAGCAGGACCAGGAAGATCACCACGCCGACGCCGTCGTTGAAGAGCGACTCGCCGGCGATCTTCGTCTCCAGCGTCTTCGGCGCGCCGGTCTTCTTCAGGATGCCGAGGACGGCGATGGGGTCGGTGGGGGAGATGAGAGCGCCGAAGAGCATGGCGTAGAGCAACGGGATGTGCAGGCCCATCAGGCCGAGGAGCCACCAGGAGCCGAAGCCGACCAGGATGGTGGAGATCACCAGGCCGATCGTGGCCAGCGAGGAGATGACCCATTTCTGCCGG
>DATLFC010000169.1:0-2393 GCA_035525015.1 Thermoanaerobaculia bacterium
GCGCCGAGGGCTCCGGTGAGCGCGGCCACGGAACCGCCGCCGGGGGCGGGGGAGTTGCTCGACAGCTCGTCGGCGAACTTGCGGATCGTCATCGACACCAGCGGCGGATCGCCGGCCAGGCGATACTCGATCACCCGCTCCTTCGGATCGAACGGCTTCACCTCGGAGAGGCCGAGCGTGCGGATCGCGGTGTGGACGAGCGCCGATTCGGAGACGCCTGTCGGCCGTCCCATCTTCGCCAGGTAATGCCGCCCGGCATCGACCAGGACCGCGAGCGGCACGAGCCCGACGATCTCCGATCCGGTGACGCGGAGGCCTCGCTCCCGCGCCCGTTCCTCCGTGGCGTCGAAGGCGACGTGGAGCGGCGTCGTGTCGAGGTCGGTCAGGTTGATCGAGATCTGCGCGCAGCCGTACTCGGGGATGGCCCAGCCGACCGCTTTGACCGACTTCAGAATGCCCGGCTCCCAGACCGGCTCTCCCTTCGCGTTGAGCACCGGATCGCCCCCGGCGTCGCGCTTGATGCGCCCGCGCTCGCGGATGTCGAAGGCCACGCGGTTGGCGAGACGCTTGTCGAGCGTGTTGAGGTTGACGTTGTAGGCGACGAGGAACTTCCGAGCGCCGATCATCGTCGCTCCCGACTTCGGCACGAACTCCGCGGGGCCGTAGTCCGGCTTCCAGCGCTTCTCGACGATCTTCTTCGCGCAGCCTTCGTACTCTCCTTCGCGGATGTCGGCGAGGTTGCGCCGGTGCGGTGCGCTGCACGCGTGCTCATAGAGGTAGACGGGGACGCGCAGCTCGCGGCCGACGCGCTCCCCGAGGCGGCGGGCCAGGTCGGCGCAGTCGTCGAGGGTCAGGCCGGCGACGGGGATGAAGGGGACGACGTCGACGGCGCCCATGCGCGGATGCGCGCCGCGATGCCTGGTCATGTCGATCAGCTCGACGCCTTTGCGGACGAGCTGGAACGCTCCCTCCAGCACCGCCTCCGGATCGCCGACGAACGTGATCACGGTGCGATTCGTATCCGCGCCGGGGTCGACGTTGAGCAGGGTGACCCCGGAGACCGACGCCGCGGCGGCGGCGACGGCGTTGTAGATGTCAGCCCGTCTGCCTTCGGAGATGTTCGGGACGCACTCGACGATCTTCATTCGTGCAGCATTCAACCCTGAGCGAAGCGTTCAGAGCAACCCCGCCGGGGGTTCACCGCACTCACGCCTTGCTCTCGCGCACGCTCAGCCAGCTCCCGAACCATCCGGCCACGGCGCCGCCGGCGATCAGGATCGCGATCTTCTGCCACGGCAGGAACGTCCCGACGAGAAAACCGAAGAGGAAGGAGCGGGAGAGGTCGAGCGTCTCACGGGCGAGGGTGAAGAGGCCGAAGAGGAGCCCCACGGCAACCACGCCGCCCACCATTCCCTGCATGATCCCCTCCACCAGAAACGGCCCGCGGATGATGTTCTCCGTGGCGCCGACGAGGCGCATGATCTCGATCTCCTCGCGATACAGCATCATGGTCAGCCGGATCACGTTGGCGATCGTGAACGCCGCGGCCACGGCCAGGATCCCGCCGGCGGCGATCCCGGCCAGGTTGATGATGGCGGCCAGGCGTCGGAGGCGGGCCAGCCAGTCCCAGTCGAACTGCACGTGCTCGACGGCGGGGAGGGCGCGGACGGCGGCCATCTCCCGGCGAAAAGCCTGCGACTCGATGAACTGCGGGCGGACGTCGATCTCGAACGACGGTGGAAAGGGATTCTCCTCGAGCTGATCGACGAGCTCGGAGACGTTGGCAAACGTCGACCGGAAGCGCCGCAGCGCTTCCTCGCGCGTCACGAACTGATGGCGGGCCAGCTCGGGCCGGCTGCTCAGGTGCGCTCGCACCGCGGCGATCCGGGCCGGCGTGGCGTCGGGCTCGAAGTAGACGTTGACGCGGGAGCGGCCCTGCCACTGCGTGACGGCGTACTCGAGGTTCTCGGCCACGAGCATGAACAGCCCGACGATGAGAAGGGAGATGGCGATCATGGAGATGGCCACGAAGCTGGAGCGCTTCGAGGTCCAGATGCGCCGCACCGCTTCGCGAAAAAAATAGAGAAGACTGCTGGAGGGGACTTTCGGCTCGTCGAGACGGTTGTAGTCGCGCGCCATCAGGAGGTGGCGATCCCGAACAGCGTCTCACCGCGCGCGGCGGGCTTCTCCGGCAGCGGCACCTTCTCGTCGATGATGCGTCCTTTGTCGAGTGTGATCACGCGGCGGCCGGCGCTGCGGATCAGCTCCCGGTCATGGCTGGCCAGCAGCACCGTGGAGCCGCGCAGATGGGCGTCGCCGAAGATCTGGAGCATCTCCGCGGAGAGGTCGGGATCGAGGTTCCCGGTCGGCTCGTCGCCGATGAGGATGAGGGG
>DATLFC010000186.1:0-7700 GCA_035525015.1 Thermoanaerobaculia bacterium
GCGTCCGAATTCGTCGGCCGCGTCATCTGCTGCCACAGCGCCGAGAGACTCAGCGCCGCCACGGTGAGCAGCACCGCCTTCACTCCGCACCTCGATTCAGAAGCGACGCACCGAAGAAGGCCAGAAAGGCGAGCGCGAGCGGCCACTGATACCGGTCCACCGGAACGCGCACTTCGGACATGCGTACCGCTCCCGGCGCGCTCCGCGACAGCAGCGGCCGCAACGCGTCCTCGGAAAACGGATTCTCGAGCACTCGTCCGCCGGTCCCCCGCGCCAGACGCTGCAGCACATCGGCGCGCGCGTACGTCAGGACGACTTCGCCCGACTCATCGCGCAACACGCCCTGTCGCGCCGGGATCGTGCTTCCCTCCGCGGAGCCGACGACGATCCCGGAGACGGTCACACCGCGGGCGCGGGCGCGTTTCAGCGCATCGTCGACGCGGCGGCCCTGCTCTTCCCCGTCCGAGATCAGGATCACATCCGCTTTCTGTCCGGGATCGGCCTCGATGAGCCGGAGCGCCGCCAGCACCGCGCCGCCGAGGTCGGAGCCCGGCTGCCCCACTTCTCCTGCCTGCAGCGTGTCGGCGAGAGCGAGGAGCGCGTCCGTGTCGTTGGTGAGCGGCGAGATCACTTCCGCCCCCGCTTCGAAGGCGATGAGGCCGATGCGCCCGTTGTGCTGCTCGATGATCCGCCTGGCGATCGCCTTCGCCGCCGCCAGGCGCGACGTCCCGATGTCCTCGGCAGCCATGCTGTGCGAGACGTCGATGGCGATGATGCGGTTCGCTTCCCGCGTCCGGACCTCGACGGTGGTGAAGCCGGCGCGCGGTCCGGCCAGGGCGAGGGACGTGGCGGCGATCGCGGCGGCGATCACGTACGGCCGCGCGGTGCGCAGCGGATTCCCGCCCCCCCGCAACCGTTCCGAGACGAAGCGGCGCGCGATGTGCGCGCGCCGCCGCTCGCGCGCGATCAGAAACGGCAGCACGAGCGGCAGCGTCGCGGCGAGCCACAGCCATTCCGGCGCGCGGAACGTCATGCCGGCACCTTCTGCAGGAATGTCTCGCCCGCCAGGAGGGCCAGGCCGAGAAGAGCCATCCCGGCGACGGCCGGCCAGACGTAGAGCTCGTCGACGATGTCGTTCTTCGGCGCGGTCAGACGCGTCTTCTCGAGGGCGTCGATCCGCTGCAGGACCTGGCTCATGGCCCGGGCGTCCGTGGCGCGGAAGTACTCACCTCCCGTCGAGCTGGCGATCGCGGAGAGCGTCCGCTCGTCGATCTCACCGCGGATGTGCTGGTACACCGTTTCGATCTCACCGGTGTATGGGTTCTGCCTCCGCACCGGCAGCGGGACAGGGCCTTCACTCCCGACGCCGATCGCATAGATCCTGATCCCGAACTCCCCGGCCAGCGACGCGGCGACGAGCGGATCGATCGAGCCGGCGTTGTTCACGCCGTCGGTGACGAGAATGATGACCCGGCTGCTGCTCTGCGACCCCCGCAAACGGTTCACGGCCGTGGCGACGGCGTGGCCGATGGCGGTGCCGTTGCCGTTCTCGCCGATCTCGGCGCGGTCGAGGATCATCCGGGCGATCTCCCGGTCGAACGTGATCGGAACGCGCGTCACCGCCCGGACGCCGAACGTCACGATGCCGATCCGGTCGTCGACGCGCCGCGTCACGAAGTCGCCGATGAGCTGCTTGGCGACGGTGAACCGATTGCGCGGCCGGAAGTCCTCCGCCGCCATGCTGCCGGAGGAGTCGAGCACCACGACGATGTCGATGCCGAAGCGGTCGTTGTTCGCGGCGCGCGTGACGCGCTGCGGGCGCGCCATCGCCACCACGATCAGCGCCAGCGCCAGGATCTGCAGCACGAACGGCAGCCACACCAGTCGCGCGCGGAGGCTTCGCTTCGGCGAGAGCAGAGTGAAGGACGAGAACGCGAACGCACCTTCTCGACGGCGCCGGTCGCGGATGCCCATCACGATGCGGAAGGCGATCAGCGCCAGAAGCGCGAACCAGAGCGGATGCGCGAAGCGGATCATGCCGCTTCCTCCATGGCCGGCTGCGGGATGAGATCGAGCGCCCCCTGCGCCACCCGATCGAAATCGGCGGCGGCCGCTCCCCACGGCGAGAACTTCTCGAGATCTCCCTGCCGCAGAATTGCCGCCGCGACGTTCTGCCCGCTGATGTTCGTCGCGCGGAGCGCGCGGAGAAACTCCGCCGTCGTCAGCTCCAGGCCGAGCGGCGGCTCGACCGCCGCGACATAGACGCGCGTCGCGTCGGCGAGCGCCGCCCAGCGGCCGGCCTGTCCGGGGCTCCTGCGCAGCCTGTGGACCGTGCTGCGGAACTGTTCGGCGGGAGAGAGAATCGGAGCGGGCATGGCCACGGTCGTTTTGCGACGGGCGAGCAGCATCACCGCGACCCACGCCAGCGCGGCCACCGCGCCGGCGGTGCCGAGCGCGATCCACGGCACGCGCGACGCGGCCGGTTCGGCGGGAGGTTTCAGCGGCGCCGGCTTCATCTCGTCATCCGGCGCCAGCACCGATCGCACCGGGAGGACCAGCTTGCGGAACACGATGTTTCCCATCCGCCCGGAGATCTCGATCGGCTCGGGGCGGAAGGTCCGTACCACCACGGTCCTTCCATCCTGCGACACCAGCTCGTAAGCATCCGACGGGTCGAGCACGACGGCCTGCTCGAACTCGACGGTAATGAGGTCGCCCACCGCCGGCGCGGACGGCCGGAAAACGGCCGTGACGAGAAGCAGGAAGACGATCATCGCCGCACCGCCAGCCGGTTGCGGAAGAAACGGAGGAGGTCGCGGTCGTACGGCGCGGCGGTTGAGATGGTCATCCAGTCGACCGCGGTCGAGCGAAAACGCCGCTCGAGCTGCAGCCTCCGCTGCACGGCGCGGCGGCCGATGTCGCTCCTGGCCAGGTCGACGATCTTCGGTTCGCCCGATTCCGCATCGACGAGCTGCACCAGGCCGCTCCCGGGGAAGCGCTCCTCGCGCGGATCGGTGACGGCCAGACCGATCACGTCGTGCTTCCGATTGAGGCGGCGCAGCGGCCGCTCGAAGCTGACATCGAGAAAATCGGAAATGAGAATGACCACGGCCCGCTTCGCGCTGACGCGCTCGAGAAACCGCGACGCCGTTTCCAGATCGGCGCGTCCGCGCCCGCCGCGCATCGCCGCATCGACGGCGGCGCGCACGATCACCTGCGCATGCGCCCTTCCGCGGCGCGGCTGAATGTAGGAGTGGACGCGATCGGAGAAGAGCATCAGACCGACGCGATCCTGGTTCTCGACCGCGGCGAAGGCGAAGACCGACGCCAGCTCCGCGGCGATGTCGCCCTTCCGCCAGTCGACCGACCCGAACGACATCGACCCCGAGACGTCGACGGCGATCAGGATCGTCAGATCGCGCTCTTCGATGAACTGCTTCACGTGCGGCACGCCGCTTCGCGCCGTGACGTTCCAGTCGATCGTCCGGATGTCGTCGCCCGGCTGGTACTCCCGCACCTGCGAGAACTCGATCCCCCGCCCGTGAAACGCGGAGTGGTAGTCGCCCGCGAACCCCGCTCGGATCAACCGGGCGCTCAGGATCTCCAGGTCGCGCACGCGCCGCACCGTGGGAGCGCGGAGATCGGGGGATTTGCGTTTCAAGAACATGGAGTCCTCGGGCCTCGGGCCTCAGGCCTCGGGGGCGATGCCGAACGATCCGAGGCCCGAGGCCCGAGGCCCGAGGCCCCTCACGGCACCGCCACCACGTTGAGCACCTGGTCGATGATGCGGTCCGGCGTGATTCCCTCCGCGGCCGCTTCGTAGCTCAGCACCAGACGGTGGCGGAGCACGTCGTGGGCCACGGCTTTCACATCTTCCGGGATGACGTACGGGCGCCCTTCGAGGAACGCGTGTCCCTTCGCCACGTGCGCCAGGGCCAGCGTGGCGCGCGGACTGGCGCCGAAGGCGATGTGCGGCTCCACCGCCTGCAGGCGGTACTCCGCCGGGCGGCGCGTGGCGGAGACGATCTGCACGATGTAGTGGCTGAGGCGCTCCTCGACATGCACCGATGCGGCGAGCCGGGCGATGTCGGCGATCTGCTCCAGCGGCAGGACGCGGCGCACCGCCACCTCCTCCGCCGTCGGATCGAGATACATCCCCAGAATCCGCAGCTCTTCCTCCGGCGTGGGGTAGTCCACTTTCAGCTTCATCACGAAGCGGTCGACCTGCGCTTCCGGCAGCGCATAGGTCCCCTCGTGCTCGATCGGGTTCTGCGTGGCGATGACGACGAAAGGCTCCGGCAGCGCGTACGAGGTGTCGCCGATCGTCACCTGCCGTTCCTGCATCGCCTCCAGCAGCGCGCTCTGCACCTTGGCCGGCGCACGGTTGATCTCGTCGGCGAGAACGAGATTCGCGAAGATCGGCCCGAGGCGGGGGTTGAAGGTGCGCCCGGCAGGGTCGAAGATCAGCGTACCGGTGATGTCGGCGGGGAGAAGGTCGGGCGTGAACTGGATCCGCTTGAACGAGCCGTGGATCGCCGCGGCGAGCGTCTTGACCAGCAGCGTCTTCGCCAGGCCCGGCAGCCCCTCCACCAGCACATGTCCGCGGATGAGAAGAGCGATGACGAGACGGTCGACGATCTGGTGTTGTCCGACCACCACCCGGGCCACCTCCTGGCGCAGCCGGTCGATGGTCTCGTGCGCGGCGGTGATGCGGGCCGTGGCTTCAGTCTGGTCGAGTGGCATCGGGTGCGAATGTAGCATTGCGCGAGTGAGCCATCCTAAGAAGAAGTGGGGACAGCACTTTCTGCGGAACGCGGCGGCGGTCGAGAAGATTGCCGCGGCCGTGCAGCCGGCGGATGGGGAGATCGTGCTGGAGATCGGGCCGGGCGAGGGAGCCCTCACCCGAAGCCTGATCGACCACGGATATCGGGTCGTGGCCATCGAGATCGATCCCGACCTGGCGTCGAAACTCCAACAACGCTTCGGCGAGAAGCTCCAGGTGCGGAACGAGGACGCCGTCGAGGCCGCGCTCCCCGACCGGCCCTTTCGCGCGGTCGGCAATCTCCCCTACAACTCCGGGACGCCGATCCTCCGCCGCGTGATCGCCCACCCGCAGTTTCAGCGCGCGGTGTTCATGCTGCAGCGGGAGGTCGCCGATCGTCTCGTGGCCGCCCCCGGCAGCGACCCCTACGGATTCCTCACGCTCTACCGCGAGCTCTACGCCGGCGCGAAGATCCTCTTGAAGCTCGGCCCGAAATCGTTCTATCCGCGACCGAAGGTCGACAGCGCCGTGGTCGTGCTCGACCCGAAGGCGCGCGACTACGAAACAGATCCCGATGCGCTGCTCGACCTGATCAGCACCTCGTTCCGCATGCGAAGAAAGAAGCTGGTCAACAACCTGATCGGCTGGCGCGACCTCGAGCGGGAAGAGATCACCGAAGCGATGGTGCAGGCCGGCATCAACCCCGACACGAGAGCCGAGGTCCTCGACCTGAAAGCCTTCGACAGACTCTACTCCGCCCTGGTCTCGTCCTGAATGCGAATGGTCGCCCCGGCGATCAACAGCAGCATCGAGCCGCAGAGAGCGAACATCAGGGGCAGGGAGTCACGCCAGAGGTCTCCCATGACGCCGCCGGCAGCCATACCGACCGGCGTCGCCGCCGTGCTGAGGACGACGACCAGGGCCATGACCCGCCCTCGCATCTCGCTCCGGGACCTCTGCTGAAAGGCGGTGATCAGAGCGACGTTGATGATCGATGCGAGCGCGCCGACGATCACGAACGCTGTCGCGGCCACGAACCGTTGCGTCGTCATCGCCAGGAGCAGAACGCTCATGGCGATCCCGGCAACGCACGGCGCGGCGAGGCGGGATGCCCGTCTGCCACGCGCGACCGTGGCCGCGGCGATCAGCGATCCTGCCAGCGCCCCGGCACCGGAAGCAGCAAGAAGAAACCCGTACCACTGCGCCCCTGCCCCGAGCACGTTCCGCACATAGAGCGGAAGGAGAACGAACACGGGCATGAAGGAAAAATTGACCAGCGTGAAAATCAGAATCAGCGGCGCCATACCGCGGATGCTTCGGATGTAGCGCACCGCTTCCGCCGCCTCGACCGCGTAGGCTCGGATGGCGTCACTCCACCGAGCTCTCCCGGTTGCCGCAGTGCGATCCCGTGGGAGCATGGCCGTGACGACGGCGGCATACGCGAAACCGAGGGCGTCGAGAAGAAACAAGGCTGCCGCTCCCAGCGAGGCGTAGAGAAGCCCGCCGGAAGCCTGGCCGATCAGAACTGCCGACTGCATCGACAGTTGATTCAGTGAATTGGCCGCTCCCAGCCGGGCGGCCGGCACGAGATCGGGAATGAACGCCTGCACGGTCGGGACGAATACCGCCGACATTGCTCCGCCGAAGAACGCCACCGCGATCAGAACGGGGACCATCGACCCCCCGATCTCCGGACCGACCAGCAGGTAGAGGCCAAAGCCGCCGATGGCAACGGCTCTGGCCGCGTACGTCACGACGAGCAATCCGCGGCGTGAGTACCGGTCGGCGAAGGAGCCGCCGAGCGGAGCGAGAAGGACGATGGGAATCACCGACGCGGCCATGACGGCGCTCATCATCCGCGCCGAGCCGGTCTGCTCGAGCGTGAACAGCGTCCCGGCGATCAGAAAGGCCTGGTTGCCGAGCTGACTGACGATCTGACCCTGCCACAGCAGAAGGAACGAGCGGTTGAAGAGTCCGGGCACGATGCCCGGACTATGGGCCGCTCAATGACCCGCTGTCTTGGCGTTTTTTGATCGTCCGGCCCGGTAAGGTCCGGGTGGAGCGCAGGCCACGGTCTTGAAGATCCGATAGAACCGGCCGAGATCGTCGAATCCGACATCCTGAGACACCGTGAGCGGTCCCGCCCCTTCAGCGAAACGAAGGAGGGCATCCATCACGCGAACGCGGTGACGGTACTGGACAGGCGGCAGGCCATAACATTCCTTGAACGATCTCGAGAGGACAGGGGCCGCTGAGTGCAGCCGGGCGGCGATGTTCCCGATACGGAGCCGCGCGCACGCGTATTCGGTATCGATGATCGCCTTTGCGGCCTGCGTCAGAGCGGTCACCTTGAACGGTTGTCCGATCCCGATCGGACGGGAAGTCGAGGACAGCAACGTCTGCACGTTCTCGATGCCGGCGCTCTCAGAGATGGGTTCGAGCAGTACCGCCGTTGGCGGCAGTGCCCCGATCAAACCCGGCCGGAACGCAATCGCCGACACGCGAACCTCGGCGGATTGAAGCTGCGCTCGAACGAGTCCTCCCGGCGGGATCACGATCGCGAACCGCCGGGGCGCGCAGACCACATCGGGACCATGGAAATAGCGAACCCTGCCCGACACGACGCGCACTTCCGCATAAATCACTGCCGGACCTGAAACGTCGGTGCCGATCGTCGAAGCAGCAGCGCGAAAATGCTGCTCCACTCGCAGGAGTCCGTGTTCCGCGCGAACTTCCCGACGGTCGACAGGCATGGAGGCTCCATTGTAAGACCCGCCCCGGGGAGCCGGTCCCCGTCACTCAGAACAGCCAGGCGTAGCTGAGCTTCACGAACAGCGCGCGGTTCGTCTGCGTCAGGTCGACGACCTCCGTACCGGCGTAGTTGTCCGAATAGCCGGCCAGGAAGACCGTCTGCGCGTTCAGGCGGTAGGAGAAGAGG
>DATLFC010000028.1:0-9258 GCA_035525015.1 Thermoanaerobaculia bacterium
GTCGGCGATCGGGTTCATGATGCCCCCGAAGGACGCCGACGCCGTGAACACGAGAGGCGGCGCCCCGATCCGCTTCCAGCAGGACGCCCCGAGCTGCAGCGACTGCGGCTCGATCATGGTGAGGAACGGCGCCTGCTACAAATGCCTCAACTGCGGCAGTACCAGCGGGTGCTCGTAGCAACCCCGGCGAATGGCAAGGCCCGCCGTGGGCACCTCGCGTCTCGTGAAGTAAGGGGCGGCCGCACGGCCGCCCCTGGTTTTATCCGCCCACGACCTTCGCGACGTTGAACACGTCCAGCGGCATCGCTCGCTGAAGCCGCCACAGGATCGCCATCGGGCGTTCTCCTTTGTGTTCGACGTAGGTGGCGGGGCCGAGCAAGGTGAAAGGAAGCGTGCGGCCGTTCGCGTCCTTGTTGCGGGGGCGGACCAGTAGCATGACGTTCGAGCGGCGCTCTTCGTGGTGAATGTAGCGCTGGCCGGTAGCGTGGCTTTCGCGCGTTTGTGACTGCGACTCCCAGTGGAAGATCTCCGGGGAGACGGCGTAGTCGCGGTATCGGGTTGATGGCGAGTAGTACTTTTCGCTCTTCTCCAGCGTGATGAAGAAGTAGTCGGTGTTTGTCGGCGCGTGCCACAGCACTCCCTCCCGACTGGTGAATGGTTTCGCGAGTGTGGCGCGGCCGATCGCAGCGAGCACTTCGTCGCGTGTGTAGCGGGCGTGGATCTGCAGCGGGACGTCGGCGAAAAGGGAATGGCTATACTCCCGAACCTCCGCGGCGATGGGAAAGGTCTGGTGGGGCGCTCGGTCGTCGAGGACGTCCAGCAGTTCGAGCAGCTCCGATCGGACAGTCGATTGCTTCCACAGACGGTCCAGCGTGGCGTGGAAGTCGCTCTCGTGATCGGACCAGAGCATCATCATCATGCCTTCTAGCATTCGGCGCTCGGCAAGCGTCATCGCCGCTGTATCTGGCGGATGGACGATGCTGAATGATCGCTTCAGAAACTCGAGGCGCTGCTGGTCGTCGATGTGGAGGATGCGGCCGAGAGCGTTCAGGAGTTTTGCTTCGTCGGAGCGGGTGCGGTGCGGAATGACATCCGAGTCGGCGACTCGCGTGAGCGGATGATGTTCGTGACCGGCTTCTCGTTTGAGGCGCGTCCACGACCAGTCACGTGCCCGGTAGAGCTCTTCCGGTTCGAGGGCGGCATCATGGAGAAAACTCGCGAGCGAGACGGGCGTGGGCATCGTCTTAAGCTCCGCGACGAGGCTCTTAAACGACGAGCCGATCGAGTGCTTCAGGTTCTCCAGGACGACCCTGCTCGATTCACGGTCGAGATGGATCGAACATCCGGCAGGGAGATAAGGGAAGCCTTCCACGATTTCCTCTTCGATCTCGCGGCGTGACGCTCCGGTCAGTGCGCGATAACGGAGGTCGAACCGGAAGTTGCGGTGCGCATTGCCGATGAAGTCGAGCACCGTCAGGCACTGCTTGTCTTTTGCGCGCCGCAGACCGCGGCCGAGCTGCTGGAGAAAGATCAGGGCGCTCTCGGTCGGACGGAGGAACATCACCGTGTCCACCTGCGGCACGTCGACACCCTCGTTGAACACATCGACGGCGAAAATGCAGTTGATCTCGCCATCCCTCAGCTGTCGAAGCGCTCGATCGCGACTGTCGCTGTCCGTCGTGCCGAGGACCGGCACGGAGAGAATGCCGGCAGCCTGGAATCGTTGCGCCATGAACTTCGCGTGATCGACGCCGACGCAGAAGGCGAGCGCGCGCATCCGCCCGATGTCGGCCACCTTTTGCTGGAGGGCCGAGATAATCTGCATGACGCGAGCGTCGTTGCCCGTGTAGACATTCTCGAGCTCTCTCTCGTCGTAGCGGCCGCGGGTCCACGCCACATGAGAGATGTCTACAGTGTCGTGAATCCCGAAGTAATGGAACGGTGACAAGAGACCGCGTTCCAGCGCGTCCCAAAGGCGAAGCTCGACCGCGATCCTTCCGTGAAACCAGGGCAGGACTGAAACGCCATCCGTTCGCTCCGGTGTCGCGGTGAGGCCGAGGAGAACTTTCGGCTGCAGATGGCGGAGCAACCGCTCGTATGTGGGTGCCGCAGCATGATGAAACTCGTCGACGATCACGACGTCGAATGCGTCCGGCTTGATTGCGTCCAGCCCGAGTGCCGTCAGTGACTGGATCGACGCGAAGACGTGGCGCCACTCATCGGGGCGGTGTCCATCGACGTACCGCTCGCCGAACGATCCGTCGCGGATCACCTGCCGGAATGTATGGATCGACTGATCGAGGATCTCCCGACGGTGGGCTACGAAAAGAAGTGAGAGCGGGCGTCCCAGATCTTCGCAAAGACGGCGGTAGTCGAGAGCGGCGACCACGGTCTTGCCCGTTCCGGTCGCCGCGACGACCAGGTTCCGCCAGCGGTTGTGCCGATAGCGCTCGACCGTCAGCTGTTCGAGCATCTCCCGCTGGTGCGGCCACGGCTCGACCTCCAGGCCGACAAATGTGATCGGAGCTTCGTCCGTCGCTTTTGCGATGGCGCGATCGAATTTCTCGGCGTCGCGGGCCGGGTCGTACCGCTCGTAGTCGGAGTCAGCCCAGTAGGCCTCGAAAGTTGCTTCGAATTTCTCAACGATGGTCGGCGCATCGGTTCGACTGAGTCGGACGTTCCATTCGACGCCGTCGAGCATTGCCGACGTCGAAAGGTTCGATGATCCGATGAAAACGGTTGAGAAACCGGAGTTGCGTTGAAACAGCCATGCTTTCGCGTGAAGACGTGTGTTGTCGGTCTGATACGAGACCTTGACCTGACCGCCGAGAGAGATGAGATGTTCGATCGCTTTCCGCTCGGTGGAACCGGTGTACGTCGTCGTGATGACGCGAAGCTGTCCGCCGCGGTGTGTGAAAGAGCGCAGCCGCTCCTCGACCAGTCGCAGGCCGCTCCAGCGAATGAAGGCAACAATGAGATCGATCCGGTCTGCAGATTCGATTTCACGCTCGATCACGCTTCCGATGCGCGGCTCGCCGCGAGCGTTGACGAGCAGATCGCTCTGACTGAGCGGGATCTCAGGGGCCGCTGGCCGACGCGAGCGGAGCGGATCGAACGGATAGATGGCGGCGAGGCGGCGCGGAGGGTCGGCGATTAGATCATCCGCGTCGACCTCGGCGGGAAGCGAGGCTGTGACAGATCGAAGCAGTTCATTGCAGATCTGCGCCTGCCTGAGCGTACGCTCTTCGTCAGGGACGCCCCGCAATGCTTCCCGCACGACGGCCGCGATGTGACGTGCCAGGAGCAGATGAGAATCAGCTGGTTCCAGTTCCGCGGTGTCGGCGCGGCGCTCACTTCCGACTCGTGAAAGTTCCCGCGCAACGGCCTGCGTGATCAGCAGGTCGTACAACCCATCCGGCAGCTTCGTCATCGGCTGATTTGGGTGATTCTACAAGGGTTGGAGTTTGGAGATGGTGGGCAAGCTCCGAGGTATCCTCGCTTCCAGCTATGGAGCGAAAAGTAATCGAGGAAACGCGATGGCTCGATTTGACAATCGTCTGCCCCCATTGCGGGAATCGTGGTCGCGAAAACGGTGAGTGGAACATCAATGCCTGGACGCCGTTCAAGCTGATTGAAGAGATTGTGCGCTCCTGGGTTTTCGCCGCGGAGAGGGCTGGTGACGGAAAGATCTCGATCACCGCGGATACCTACAGCGACAGCGTCGATCGAGAGAGCGGAAGCAATCTGCGTCTCGAATGCATGCAGTGTTTTGGAGAGTTCGCTCTTCCAGACGATGCACGGGTGGACTGGGACTGATCATGAACACCCTTTTCCGTTACCTCCGGTACCGCGACGCGACCAACCGGATGCGCTGGGGAGAGGTGCTCTTCGCTGACGAAGCCGACTACCAACTGACGGCTCGGCTGAGAGGAAATGGTTCACGAGGCATAAAATGCTGACCGTGAAACCGCCCGTAGCGCACGTCGACCCCGAATCATGGGGGGTGAGCCCGTTTTTGTCGGCACGCGAGTTCCGGTTCGCAGCCTGTTTGGTTGTCTTGAGGATGGCCTCTCTCTCGATGAGTTCCTCGATGACTTTCCTAGCGTCACGCGAGAGCAGGCCATCGCCGCGTTGGAGATTGGCCGGGAGGCGGTTGAATCGGTTGCGCATTCTGCTCGATGAGTCGGTGCCACATGGCGTCGTTGCACTTTGTCGGATTTCGAGACGTCCACCGTGCGGAACCGTCTTCGTAATGGAGTCTTGCTGCGCGCAGCAGTCGACGCAGGCTTCGACGCGCTGATCACCTTTGATGCAAGTCTGCCGAACCAGCAGAACCTGCGCGCAATCGGAATCGGGGTCGTGCAGTCAGCAGTGCAGATCACGCTCTAGGGGGCGGCGGCCGCCTTTGTGTCGTTGACGTGTCAACGACAGGCGAAAATGCATAATCGGGCATGCCGATCTTCGTCGAGACGCTCGTTCGCGCTTCCATGGACGACGTCTGGCGGGCCACGCAGGATCCCGCGCTGCACCAGCGGTGGGATCTTCGCTTCAGCGAGATCGAATACCTGCCGCGCGAAAGCGACGCGGACCCTGTCCGCTTTCTCTATCGGACGCGCATCGGGCTCGGGCTCGGCATCGCCGGGGAGGGGGAATCGGTCGCCGAGCGCGATGGTCGCGACGGCAGCCGCACGTCGGTCCTTCGGTTCTGGTCCCCTGATCCGAAGTCGCTCATCGCCGTCGGGTCGGGTTACTGGAAGTACACGCCCGCACCGGACGGCGTGCGCTTCTCCACGCTCTATGACTACGAGACGCGCTTCGGGGCCGCGGGCCGCCTGATCGACCGGCTGCTCTTCCGCCCCCTGATGGCGTGGGCGACGGCCTGGAGCTTCGACCGGCTCCGCCTCTGGATCGAGCGCGGCCGCACGCCCGAGGAGTCGATGCGCATCGCGGTGGTAGAAGCGGTGGCGAGGGTGACGCTCGCGGCGATCTGGATCTACCAGGGGCTCGTGCCGAAGTTGCTCTTTCCCGACTCGGGGGAGTTGGCCATCACCGACGCCGTCGCGGGTGGGATAGCCCGCGCTCCACTCCTCGTCGCGCTGCTTGCCGCCGCGGAGATCGCCGTCGGAATCGCGCTGCTCCTGTTCGGGCGGTCGCAGCGGCTGGTCGTGCTTTCGACCGTGGCCGTCGTCGTCATGACTCTCGTGGCTGTCGTCTCCATGCCCGTCATTGCCACCACGCCGTTCAACGCGGTCACGCTGACCGCGGCGATGGCCGCGCTGGGCGTTGTCGTCGCGCAGACGATGCCTCTCGTACCGCGGGCCGCGCACACGCGCTGGAGCTCGCGACGGAGAACCGGATGACCTCCATCTACCAGCGAGCCATGGGGGGCGAGTTCCAGAACCTGCATCCCGAGGTCCGTAAGCGCTTCGGCTTCAGCAGCGCGGACGGCATCGCTTCAATCGGGCGCGGCGAGATGGAGGAGATCTGGCGCGGCCCGTTCTGGACGTTGCCGTTCCTCTACATCGGCAGCTGGCGCCGCATCATGTTCCCGGAGCGAGGCGCGAAGGTCCCCTTCACCATCGAGAATTACGCCTACCGCGACGGCTTCGGCCGCGAGACCGTGACGTGGGTCCGCAAGTTCCGTGGAGCACGCCCGCGTCGTTTCGACGCCTACATGGTCTACAGCGACTCGCGCCGGTGCGTCGTCGACTACCTCGGCACACATCAACATCTCGCCGTCGATCTCTCGATCAGCGTCGGGTCCTGACGGCGGGATCTGCATTCGCTCCGGCGAGCAGCGTTTCTACGAGGGATTCCTCGGTTTCCGGTTCCCGCTGCTCTTCTCCGGCTCGGCCGAGGTGCGGGAGTGGTTCGATGACGACATCGGCAGATTCCGGATCTCGGTCACGGTGACCAATCGAGCTTGGGGACGACTGTTCGGCTACCGTGGAGCGTTCGACGCCGAGTCCGTCGAGACCGGCGGTCGCATTCCCGACGACCTGATGCCGCGTCGCGAGGAACGGCGCGAGTAGAGGTATAGTCGAGAGGCTCCTTCTATCAAATAAGCATGTCCGACGAACGTTCGCTGCGTGAGCAGATGCCCGAAGGGAATGCGGAGACGGTCGCCAGAGAGCCGGTCTCCCCGGCCTGTCCGCTCGCCACCGGCATGCGGCTCGGGCGCTACCGGATCCTCCGGCCGCTGGGGGCGGGGGGGATGGGGGAGGTGTACGTCGCTGAGGATGAGCGGTTGGGGCGGCAGGTGGCGGTGAAGGTCATCCGCAGCTCCAGGACTCTGAGCCGTGAGGCGCGGGCGCGGTTCGAGCAGGAAGCGTGTTCCGCCTCTGCTCTGACGCACCCGAACATCATCACGATCCATGACATCGGCGATGACGGCGACCAGCCGTTCATCGTCATGGAGCTCCTGGACGGGCGGTCTCTCCGCGACGTGTTGCGCGAGCGGTTACCGGCCGGCGATCTCCTCCGCCTCGCGCTCCAGATGACCGATGCCCTCTGCGCCGCGCACGACCGCGGGATCGTGCACCGCGACCTCAAGCCGGAAAACATCTTCGTCACGACCGAAGGGAACGCGAAGATCCTCGACTTCGGCGTGGCCCGCATCCGGCCGCAGGAGGTCGACGAGGACGCCGCGACGAGTGAGCATCTGACGGTGAGGGGGTCGGCCATCGGCACGGCCGGGTACATGGCGCCGGAAGTGATCGCCGGCCAGCCTGCCGATGTCCGCGCCGATGTCTTCTCCCTCGGCTGCATGCTGTACGAGATGACCGGCGGCCACCGCGCGTTCGATGGACGCAACGTGATCGAGATTCTCGCCGCCACGCTTCGCGAGGATCCGGCACCGCTTCGCGCCTCGCGAGACGATCTACCGCCGGCCTTCTCCCTGATCGTCGAGAAATCGCTGCGGAAGGATCCCGCGGCGCGCTACTCCTCGATCCGCGAGCTTCGCGCCGATCTCCTCGCCATCGCGTCCGCGGCCCAGGTTAGTTCCCTGGCACCCGAGCGCAGTCGCTCCCTTCCGCGGCCCGACTTCCCTCTTCTCGGACGGGAGGAGGAGCTGCAGGCCATCCGTTCGATGATCATCGAGGAGAAGGCGCGCCTCGTGACGCTCACAGGGCCGGGAGGCAGCGGCAAAACCCGGCTGGTGATCACGGCGGCGGAGGAGCTTTCCGACTGGTTCGGCGGGCGCGTTTTCTTCGTACCCCTGGCCGCGGTCTCGGAGTCCGACCTGGTCGGAGCAGCGATAGCACGTGCGCTCAACGCCGGCGATCCGTCCCGTGCACCGCTGCCGGCTGTGATCGCCAGCCTGCGCGCAACGGAAGAGCGGTCGCTGCTCGTGATCGACAACTTCGAGCAGGTGATCGAGGCGGCATCCGATCTGGCAGAGCTCATCGCCGCCTGTCCCTCCGTCGTCATCCTCGTCACGAGCCGGGAGATCCTCCACCTTTACGCGGAGCGCACGATTGCGGTGCCGCCTCTCGCTCTTCCGGAGCCTGGTGTCGAGGCGGATGTGCTGCAGAACCCGGCGGTGATGCTGTTCGTGCAGCGCGCCCGCGCGGTCAATCCGTCGCTGGAGCTCGATCCGGCGAACGTCGCGGCCATCGCCGAGATCTGCCGGAATCTCGACGGACTCCCGCTGGCGATCGAGCTGGCGGCGGCGCGCACGCGTCTGATCACGCCGCGGGCGATGCTGGCGCGGATCGGCGAGCGGCTGAAACTCCTCACCGGCGGCGCGCGCGATCTTCCCGGCCGCCAGCAGACGCTGCGCCGCACGCTCGACTGGAGCTACGAGCTGCTGGGCGTGGATGAGCAGGCGCTGCTCCGCCGGCTCTCGGTGTTCGCGGGAAGTTTCACGCTCGAACAGGCCGAGGCCGTGGCCGATCCGTTCGGACGTCTCGAGCTCGAAGTCGTCGAGGGCGTCGGATCGCTGGTGGACAAGAGTCTGCTCGTTCGCAAGGGAGAAGAGGACGGCGAGCCGCGGTTCGCGATGCTCGGCGTCGTGCGCGACTACACCGCCGAGCGGCTCGTCGCCACCGGAGAGGAGCAGGAGACCCGTAAGGCGCATGCCGCTTACTACCTCGTGCTCGCCGAAGAAGGAGGGCAGCGGCCGGAAGAGAATGCCGTTTGGCTGGCGCGCGTCGCTCGCGAGCACGACAACCTTCGCGCCGCGATCGAGTGGACCACGGCGACCGGTCGAACGGAATGGGGATTGCGGATCGGCATCGCCATTTTTCCCTTCTGGGAACGGAGCGAGCACATCTCCGAAGGCCGCAGACGTTTCGACGCTCTGCTGGCGAACAGGGAGGGAGCGGATGATCTGCTGCGCGCGCGAGCGATCTTCTCCGACGCGGTGCTGGCGTGCAGGCAGAAGGATTACGGTCCGGCCGTCCAGGGAGCGGAGGCAAGCCGGGCCATGTTCCGGCGCCTCGGCGACGGAGGCGGAATCGCCGTCAGCTCCAACGCTCTCGGGGTGATGTTTACGGACATGCGCGATCTCGATCGCGCCGCGGCGAGCTTCGAAGAAGCTCTCTCAGTCTGGAGATCGTCGGGCGACAAGGCGAGTTACGCGCGCTCACTCATGAACCTGGCCATGGTCCGGAGGCTCCAGGGTGATCACGAATCGGCGCGGCGGATGTATGTCGAGACCGAAGCGCTTTTCCGGCGGCTCGGCGACGGCGCCAGCGCCGCATGGGCCCTGAACCATCAGGGCGATGTGGCGCGCGAGGTCGAGCACCTCGACGAAGCCTCCGGACATTACACCGCGGCTCTCACCGCGTTTCGAGAGCTCGGCGATTCGTGGGGGATCGCCAGCTCCCTGGTCGACATCGGGAGTCTCGCTCGCCGGCAGGGGCGGTTCGACGACGCCTACGCGGCGTACCGCGACTCACTCGAGCACTTCGCGCGGGTGGGGCATTCCAGGGGAATCGCGCGCGTGCTCGAAGCGATGTCGCTGCTGGCCGTGGAACAGCAGCATCACGAGCGCGCGCTGACGCTCGCCGGCGCGGCGTCCCGGATCCGCGATGTTCATGGCGCGCCGCTCTCCGAGCAGGAGCAGGCCGAGCTCGATCAAGGGCTGGAAAAGGCCCGGCGCGCGCTCGATCTCGAAGGCGCCCGACAACCCTACCAATGCGGCCGGTGCATGGGGGTGCGCGAAGCAATCGGCTACGCGATGGCTGGGGGCGAGGGACCGCCGCTCAGGCAGCGTTGATCGGGTCGAGAAGCCTGCGCACGGCGGAAATGCGG
>DATLFC010000030.1:0-20801 GCA_035525015.1 Thermoanaerobaculia bacterium
AAGGACCGCGACCAGAGACGCGCTACGGAGAACTCGCATATCGGCTGACACCTCGAGGCTCATTTGACCGCCAGTGAGTTGCCGGCTGCAAGTTCGCTGCCCCTGGGGCGGGGCTCGGGGCTCAGGGCGCGGGGCTCAGAGAGGCGGGGCTCCGTCACCGGGGAATGACACGAGGTCATGTACGGCGGACAGGTCCGGGTCACTGCCCCGAAGGGCAGTGACCCGGATAGCTCGAGGTCGAAACGGTTACAGTTTCCAGCGAGCGGCGCACGATTCGACGGCGCCCTTCTCGGCACCGCTGAGCATTTCGCCCGCCACCAGTTGGTTCAGAAGGTGGCTCGCGGCGCTGACGAACTGGCCGTGCGTCCGGGCTTCGGCTCGAAGCTGGGCCAGCTGGTCGGCGAGGGTGCAGCCGGCGGTGACCACGACATTCGGCGCCGTCGTCTCGCAGCTGCCGAGAGTGACGGTGCTCCGCGTGTCGCTGGAGGGGCAGGGATCGTCGTCGTCGGGAAGGCCGTCGGCGTCACGATCGGTCATGAGAAACAGCACCAGGCCGTCGTGGTCGCTGACGCGGCTGGGGCTGACCGGGGCGTCGGCGTTTCCGCGAGCGAACTGTGCAGCCCGTGGACGAACGAGCTCAGGGTCGTGGAGGTCAGCGAATGATCGAGAACCTGCGCCTTTCCGTTGTGGGCGATTGCGTTCCCGATAAGCTTACTTGTGGAGCATCTTGAAGGCGTGATTCCAGCCGCCGCTTCTCGCTCCGTGCAGGACCCACACGAGGCAGGGCGGCTCGAGATGGCGCGATGCGTCGATTCCGCCGAGGTCGATCACGCCCCATCCGAAAGCGGCGCAAATCTCCCCGACCGTTTTCCTGGCGGACTCGTCGTCGCCGCAGAGGAACATGTCCGGCGGCCCGCCGGGAAACTTCGGGTTCACCATGTGCGCGTTCCCGACGGTGTTGAACGCTTTCACGACCCGGGCGGCGGGGGATGGCCCGTTGGATCTGCTCGCCGAGCGAATCGGTGTGGCCGACGCTCAGACGAGGCGGCATGCCGCCGCTGAAATCGAGCGGATTGGTCGTGTCGATGACGATCTTCCGATCGAAGTTTTTCCTGCCGCTGAGCTCGATGGCATCGAGTGTGGCCACGCCGAGCGTCGCCAGCACGAGCAAATCGCCGTACTTCGCCTTCTCTTCGAACGTTCCGGTCGAAACGTGCGAGCCCTGCCCGGCAGCCCACGCGGCGAGTTTCCCGGGACTCCGCGAGCCGACTTTGACGTCATGCCCGAGTCCGGCGAACCCGGAAGCGAGCGCCCGCCCTACGTCCCCCGAACCGAGGATTCCCACATTCATGTTCTGCATGCGGGAAGTCTAGTCCCGGCGTGCCAAAGAAAGGTACGGTTGAGCCTGGTCGACCGAACAACGAACAACGAACAACGAACAATGCCCACCATCCTCTTCACCGGCTACCCCGGCTTCCTCGGCGCGGAGCTGCTTCCGCGGCTCCTCGGGCGCGATCCCTCGCTGACTGCCCGCTGCCTCGTGCAGCCGAAGTTCGCGGCGCTGGCGCGTGAGCGCGCGGCGGCGCTCGGGCCACGTGTCGAGATCGTCGAGGGCGACATCACGCGGCCGGTCGAGGCGCGCGCCGACGACGTCGTGGAGGTCTGGCACCTCGCGGCCGTCTACGACCTGATGGTGCCCCGCGACATCGGGCTGGCCGTGAACGTCGACGGCACGCGCCACGTGCTCGACGTGGCCGCGCGCGCGCCGGCACTGCGGCGCTTTCATTACGTCAGCACCTGTTACGTCAGCGGGTGCTGGCCCGGCCTCTTCCACGAGTCGGATCTCGTGAAAGGGCAGCGCTTCAACAACTTCTACGAGGAGACGAAGTACCTGGCCGAGGTGCTCGTGCAGGAGCGGATGCGCGGCGGCCTGCCGGCGACGATCTATCGTCCGGCCGTCGTCGTCGGCGACAGCGCGACCGGCGCGACGCAGAAGTTCGACGGGCCGTACTTCGTCATGCAGTGGCTGCTGCGGCAGCCGCGCGTCGCGTTCCTTCCCGTGGCGGGGAAGCCGTCGCGGTACCGATTCAACATGGTGCCGCGCGACTTCATCATCCGGGCCATCGAACATCTGAGCGGCCGGCCGGCGTCGGCAGGGAAGGTCTACCAGCTCGCCGATCCCGATCCGCTGACGGTGAGCGAGATCATCGATGTCCTCGCCGTGGCGACGGGGAGGAGGGTAGTGCGCCTGCCGCTGCCGAAGAGCGCGGCGAAGTTCGCGCTGGCGCGCGTGCCGGGCGTCCATCGCCTGATGCGGATCCCGCCGGCCGCCGTCGATTACTTCGCCCATCCGACGCTGTACGACACGGCCGGCGCGATGGCGGATCTGCGCGGCTCCGGGATCGAGGTGCCGCGATTCCGCGACTACGCTCCGCGGCTCGTCGAGTTCATGCGCGCGCATCCTGAGGTGGGAGCGGCGGCGATGGCGTGACGCCGGCGTCCACTTCATCCCATATCTTCACGTCCTTGCTCTCCTTCAGGAAGAGCGAGCCGATCACGAACGTGATCAGGGCGATCGAGATCGGATACCAGAGGCCGGCGTAGATGTGGCCGGTCTGCGCCACGACCGCGGTGGCGATCAGCGGCGTGAATCCGCCGAACCAGCCGTTGCCGATGTGGTACGGCAGCGACAGCGAGGTGTAGCGGATCTTCGCCGGGAACGCCTCCACCAGGAACGCCGCGATCGGGCCGTACACCATCGTCACGAAGATCACCTGGATGAAGACCAGCAGGGTCAGCATGACGGGGCTGGCCTGGTAGGCGTTCATTGCCTGGTAGATCGGGTAGTACGACAGCGCGGCGATGAGATTGCCGGCCATCATGATCTTCTTCCGCCCCCACCGATCGGAGAGGGCGCCGAAGACGATGAAGAACGGCGTGCCGAGTGCCAGGGCCACGGCAACGATGATGTTGGCCAGGACGAACTCGACCTTCAGCACGTGCTGCAGGAAGAAGAGCGCGTAGAACTGCCCCGTGTACCAGACCACGGCCTGCCCCGCCGCGGCGCCGAAGAGGACGAGGAGGATGATCTTCCAGTTCTTCCGGTTCCCGAGGCTGTCCCGGATCGGCGCCGTGGACGTTTTCCCTTCGCTCTTCAGCTTCGTGAAGAGCGGTGATTCCTTCAGCTTCAAGCGGATGTAGAGCGACATCCCGACCAGGACGATCGAAAGGAGGAAGGGGATGCGCCAGCCCCAGGTCCGGAAGTCGTCGTCGCTCATGGAGAGGCGGACGGCGAGGATGACGCCGAGCGAGACGAAGAGACCGAGTGTGGCCGTGGTCTGGATGAAGCTGGTGTAGAAGCCACGGCGGTTGTCGGGGACGTGCTCCGCGACGTAGATGGCGGCGCCGCCGTATTCGCCGCCGAGGGCGAGTCCCTGCAGGAGGCGGAGCGTGACGAGGATGAGCGGCGCGGCGACGCCGATCTGCTCGTACGTCGGGAGGACGCCGATCAGAAACGTCGCGCCGCCCATGATCAGCAGCGTGACCAGGAACGCGTACTTGCGCCCGACCAGATCGCCGATGCGCCCGAAGAAGACCGCGCCGAAGGGCCGGACCGCGAATCCGGTGGCGAACGTGGCCAGCGTCAGCAGAAAGCCGGCCGTCGGATTCTCTTTCGGGAAAAAGAGCCCCGACATGATCGCGGCCAGGCTTCCGAAAATGTAGAAGTCGTACCACTCGATCATCGTGCCGGCGGCCGACGCGCCGATCACTTTCCAGACGGGGTACTCGGCGCGTGAGTCGCTGCTCATGGCGCGGATTGTAGGTTGGTTGGTCGTTGGTCGTTGGTCGTTGTTCGTGCGCGGGGGCGGGCCGACCAACGACCAACGGCCAACGACCAACGCCCCCGCGTACGGGTTATGCATTGGAAAGGAGTGGAAAGGAGCCAGACGACGATGCGTCACAGCGACGACAACCCACGCGGGCTCGACCGCTACACCGGGCGGGATTACGACCGGGACTGGGACCGCGAGCGCTACGCCCGCGACCGCTGGGATCGTGGGTACGGCGACGACCACGATCACGACCGCGGCTCGGGCCCTCCCCGGGACGATGACCGCCGCGACCGCCGGCGGCGCTGACCGGCCACGGGCAGCAGGAAACAAACCAGACTCCCGGAGCGGTTCCGGTGAGCATGCGGAACCGATTCCTCCTCTTCATCGTCGTTGCCGCGGCGGCGATCGCAGCCTTTCTACTCGCGCCGCTCAGTAAAGGAGTCCCGATGGACCAGCAGACCGCCCGGCCGTCCGAAGCCGAGCTGAAGAAGCGCCTCACCCCGATGCAGTACCAGGTGACGCAGAAAGACGGGACCGAGCCGGCCTTCCGGAACGAGTACTGGGACAACAAAGAACCGGGGATCTACGTCGACGTGGTCTCGGGCGAGCCGCTCTTCTCGTCGCTCGACAAGTACGACTCCGGCACCGGCTGGCCGAGCTTCACCAGGCCGCTCGAGCCGGCGAACGTCGTGACGAAGACCGACCGGAAATTCTTCATCGTCCGCACCGAGGTTCGCTCGAAGAACGCCGACTCGCACCTCGGCCACGTATTCGAGGATGGGCCGGCCCCGACGGGTCTCCGCTACTGCATGAACTCCGCTGCGATGCGGTTCATCCCCGCCTCGCGGCTCGAGGCCGAGGGGTACGGGCAGTACGCTGCGCTCTTCGCGAAGAACAAGGAGGCGAAGGCGGCCGTGAAAACGGAGAAGGCGACGTTTGCCGGCGGCTGCTTCTGGGGGATGGAAGAGCTGATCCGGAAGATTCCCGGCGTCATCGACACGACTGTCGGCTACACCGGCGGCAAGGTGAAGAACGCGACGTATCAGAACCACGACGGACACGCCGAGGCGATCGAGATCACCTACGATCCGACGAAGACCTCTTACGAGGCTCTGCTCGAGTTCTTCTTCCGCATCCACGACCCGACGACGGTCAACCGGCAGGGGAACGACATCGGGACGTCGTACCGGTCGGCGATCTTCTACCACGATGACGGGCAGCGCGAGATCGCCGAGCGTGTGAAGAAGAAGGTCGATGCGTCCGGCCGCTGGAAGCGCCCGGTCGTCACCGAGATCAGCAGGGCCAGCGACTTCTGGACCGCCGAGGACTATCACCAGGATTACCTCGTGAAGAATCCGGGCGGGTACACCTGTCATTACGACCGGGGATACGAGTTCGAGTGAGACGGGGCCTCGGGCCTCAGGCCCGAGGCCCGAGGACCAGCACGTCCCGGCTCAGCGTCACGTCCATCTCACCCAGCGTTTCGAGGCGCTCCCTCTCGCGCAGACGCATGGCCCGGTAGGACGAAGTCATCACATCGGCGATTGCTTCGCGGTCGAGGTGTGCGATGGTGCGGACGCTCTCCAATCGCTGCAGGGTGAAGTGTGATTCGAGCGTGGTGACGGCCGATTCGGTCCGGTCGATCCGCTTTCCTTCGCCGAGGATGGCCCCGCGCAGCTCGATGAGATCGTCGGGGGCGGCCACGGCGACGATCAGGATGCCGTCGGGCTTCAGGACGCGGCGGAACTCCGCGGCATGGAGCCGCGCCGTGATCGAGGTGATGGCGGCGAACGACTGATCGGCGTACGGCAGGAATCGATCGGCGTTGGCGACGACGAACGTGCAGTCGCGATAGGTGCGCGCCGCGAGATCGATCGCCGGAACCGAGATGTCGACCCCGTGAGCCTCGGCGCCGCTCGCGGCGCGGAACGCGGCGAGGTGATGTCCCTCGCCGCAGCCGGCATCGAGGATCGGACCGCCGCCGATCATCGCCGACATGGCGCGGACCAGCGGCTCGGCGTGGCCGCGTGCCAGGAAGCGGCGCCGCGCCGCGACCGCCTCCTTCGAATCGCCGGGCCTGCGGGACCGGCGGTCCAGCACCTGCAGAAGGTTCACGTATCCACTCCGCGCGAGATCGAAGGAGTGGCGCCGCGGACAGGTCAGGCTGCGGCCGTCGCGCGTCAGCGGTTCGCCGCAACCGCGAACGGAGCAGAGAAGAACGACGCGGTCACCGGCGGGTGTGTCGCGGATCATGGCTTCAAATTACCGCGGTGGTTGGACGACCAGGTGGAAACTGTTCAGAGCGCCATGAAGCGCGTCGTAGCCTGATCGCCGCGCACGGCGACTTCGCTATCATGAAGGTATGCCCGAGAAGGACGGTTCGGAACGCCGGCGTTTCGGCCGGATCGATCTCGAACGGCCCCTGAACGGCTTCATCGGCGCGGTCCCGGTCGACGTCGTCCAGTTATCGATCGCCGGTTTTCGAGTCCTGCACGAGACCCGGTTTCCACCAGGCGATGACCATGAGATCCACCTCGTCTGGAACGGGCGGGAGATGCGCTTCAAGTGTCAGGTCGTCCGCTCGACGCTGTTCCGGCTGGCGACGAAGCCTGGCGAGAAGAGCCTCTACCAGTCGGGGATCCGGATCGACGGGGCCATCGGGGACTCCGAGACCGTCCTGCGCGATCTGATCGCCGACCGCGTGATCCGTGCGCTCGAAGAGCAGAAGGCGAACGCGCGCGGCATTCCTCCCGTCCTCCCGTACACGTATCAGGTCGGCAAGGGCAACCGGTACCGCCGCTGCGAGTTCCAGGACGGGAAGTGGCGGAAGTTCGACACGACCCGCTCCGACCAGCCGACGGACGGGTTCACGATCTCGGCGGAGATCGCCCCCGCCCTGATCGAGACCCTCTGCCGGACCTACGAAGCGATGAATGCCGAGGGCCGCCGCCTGACGAAGATGCTCGCCGAGCTGAGCATCAGGAAGTCGGAGGGGACGCCCACGAGGCGCTACGTGCCGTAAGGGTATATCCTTCTCTCCACACCTTGAATCTCTCGCCGGGAGTACGCGTCGGGTCGTACGAGATCGTTGCCCCGCTCGGAGCCGGAGGCATGGGCGAGGTCTACCGCGCCCGCGACGAGCGGCTGGCGCGTGACATCGCGCTGAAGATCCTGTCGGGCGACCTCTCCGAGAGCAGCGATCATCTCTACCGGTTCGAGCAGGAGGCGCGCGCCGCTTCGGCGCTCAACCATCCCAACATCATCACCATCTACGACATCGGGCGGATCGACGGTCTGGCGTACATCGCCATGGAGTTGATCGAAGGACGCGACGTCCGCTCGATCCTCGCCGCCGCGCCGCTGCCGTTGAAACAGGCGCTGCGCATCGCGGTGAAAGTGGCCGACGGCCTGGCCGTGGCGCACGAGCGGGGGATCGTGCATCGCGATCTGAAGCCGGAGAACCTGATGGTCTCGCGCGACGGCTACGTGAAGATCCTCGACTTCGGTCTGGCCAAGCTCGTCCGTCCGTTCACCGATAAGGACTCGACCATGCCGCACACCACACCGGGAGCGGTGTTCGGAACGGTCGGCTACATGTCTCCGGAGCAGGCGGCCGGCCGGGAGATCGATTTCCGCTCGGATCAGTTCGCGCTCGGCGTGATCCTCTACGAGATGGTCACCGGCCGGATGCCGTTCATCCAGCCGACGGCGGCGGAGACGCTGGCCTCGATCATCCGCGACGATCCGCCGCCGGCCACCAACTTCAACGAAAAGGTGCCGCCGGAGCTGCTGCGCATCGTCGATCGTCTTCTGGCCAAAGACCCGCAGGAGCGTTACGCGTCGACGCGCGACCTGGCCCGCGACCTTCGCGAGGTGCGCGACCGCATCACCAATTCGTCGAGCCCGCGATACCGGAGCGACGGAGTGCTGCAGCAGCGCGGCCGCCGCGCGGTGTCGGTCAGCGTCACGATCGCCGTGGTGGTGCTGATCCTCGCGGCCGGCGCGATGATCATGCGCCGCGGTCCATCACCGGCCCCGCCGGGATCGCCGGTCATTGCCGTCACGCCGTTTGCGGACCGGACCGGCACGGAGGACGGGCGGGCGTTCGCGGACGGATTCGCGGAAATGATCGCATCCCGTCTCGACAAGTCGCCGGCGATCGCGGTCGTGCCGGCGTTCGATTCGTCGGTGGCCGGCCGGTTCCGCGATCCGCTCGAGCTCGCGAGGAACCGCGGGGCGACCATGGCGTTGGGGGGAGCGGTCCAGCGGGGCGGGGGGAGGGTCGACGTGAACTATTCGCTGGTCGATGTCGCCAACGGCGTGCAGATCGCCGGCGCCACGTTCAGCGAATCGGCGGAGAACGTCTTCTCGATGGCCGAGCGGCTGAGCGACTCGGTGCTGGCCGCGCTGAAAGCGACGCCGGTGTCACCGGGCTCACCGGGCGCGCCGATGGAGATGGCGAGCACAAGCGACGAGAGTGCGTACGTCGAGGTCGTGGGGCTGCTGCAGCGGTCGACGGATGAGAAATCGGTGGATCGGGCCGTTTCCGCGCTCGAGCGTCTCCTGGGGAACTCGCGCGATTCCGCGCTGTTGAACGCGCAAATGGCGCGTGCGCTTCTCAACAAGGCGCAGCTCACACGGCGTCCGGGGCTGATCGAGCAGGCAACGATCTTCGCCGAACGCGCCGCGGAGATCGACGGCTCGATCCCGGAGGTGCACGTCCGTCTCGGGCACGTGCGGCTCGCGGCCGGGCGTCACCGCGAAGCAGCGGCGTCGTTCGAGCGTGCCCTGCAGCTGGAGCACGACAACCCCGACGCCGTCCTCGGCATGGCGGCGACGCACGAGGTCATGGGGCGCGCTGCCAATGCCGAGAGCATGTACCAGAAGGCGATCGCGCTGCGCCCTCACCACGCGAACACATTCAATCGCTACGCGGTCTTCCTGTTCAACAGCGGCCGCTACGAGGACGCCGCCGCGAACTTTCAGCGCTTCACCGAGCTTCTGCCGACACCGCGCGGGTACAGCAATCTGGCCGCAACCTACCTGGCCATCGGCCGGTACGACGACGCGGAGATCGCCGCAAAGAAATCGATCGAGCTCGAGCCGAACAGCGACGCGCACGTGAACCTCGGCGACGTCTACTTCTACACGGGCCGTTTCAAGGAAGCGTCGGCTGCGCTCGAGCGGTCGACGGTCCTGGCGCCGGCGAGCTATCAGGCCTGGAGAGCGCTCGGAGACGCGTATCGATGGACGGCGGGCCTGCGCGAGAAATCCGTCGAGCCCTACGAGAAGGCCATCGCCACCGCGCGTGAAGCGCTGGCCATCAATCCGCGCGATCACGCCGCCCATTCCACGATTGCCGTCTCGCTGGCCAGGCTGGGACGCCTCGATGCCGCTGCCGAGGCGAGCGCCACTGCCCTGAAGATCGACCCTACGAGCCAGTCGGCGTTGTATGCTGCGGGCGTAGTGGCGCATTCGCGCGGCATGAACGACGTGGCGGTCAGCTGGCTCGAGCGCGCCAGGCAGGCGGGGTATCCACGACACTTCATCGAACGAGACCCCGACCTCGAGCCGCTCCGCGACCGATTGAAGTGATAAGGAGGTTCCCATGTCCGACAGAGGTTTGTCCCGCCGGGTTGCCCTGTTCCTCACCGCCGCGTTGGCAGTCGCCGCGTTCCAGTGCGTTCCCTACGTCGATTCCCCCCCTCGCCTGCCGCCCACCGGTCTCGCCGAGCTCACTCAGGAACAGAAGGAGACGTTCTGTCAGCAGGGGAATTACTCGAAGGGGCGCCCCCTGATCTGCATCGATAACGACACGCTGCAGCCGCATCCTCAGCCGGCCCCTGTCTGGGATTACGAGGGATTCAACGGCAATCCGACGAATACGCCTGTCGTCATCCACTGGTTCACGCAGCGGACGGCGAACCTGGGGATCTCATTCGCTCCCGGCTCCAATTGCGTCGGAGAGGTCCACTGCAACGGGAGAGGACGCTGCATCGCGGTCGTCCAGCCGCTCGGTGAGGGGGAAGAGCAGCGGCAGTGCAAGTACGACGTCATCGTCGACGGCAAGCGCAACGACCCCGACCTGATCGTCAATCCCTGCTGCTCGTAAGAAGCAACGCTTTACCACTTTCGATCGAAGACATTCTGCGTCTTCGTGACCGTGTAGCCGAGGCGCTCGTAGAAGCGGCGGGCGCGCCCGTCCGCCTCCGCGGCGAACACCGCCTGGAGCGGCGCGGCGAGCACGCCCTCCAGGCGCTGTCGGATCGCGTCAGCCGTGGCGGGGTAACCCAGCTCGGCGTTCAGCGCGGCGATCGCCTCGCAGTCGGCGGGCGACGCACCGCGGATCACGAATTGATGTCCTTCCCCTCGCCGAGCGTTTTGATCGCCTCCTCGAGACTCTTCCGATTCACATCGTCGGGCGCCTGCGTCAGGGCCAGCCTGGCGTAGCGCAGCGCATCCCTGTACCGGCCCGCGGCGGAGTGCGCGCGCATCAGTCCGACGTTGACCGGCCACTGGTTCGGGTGCCGTTTTGCGTTGAGCTGCCAGATGCGGATCGCTTCATCCCTGTTGCCGCGCTGCAGCTGCAGACGCGCGTACTGGTGGAGCTCGTTCGGGCCGGCGGTCCGATGGTTGAGCGCCTTTTCGCGCGTGACCTTCGCTTCCGCGACCATGCCGCGCGCCTCCTGCACGTCGGCGAGCGTGCCGAGCGTGGTGAAGTTCTCCTGTCCGATGAACGGGAAGCCGACGGCGTTCTGCGCGAACTGGAAGGCGTCATCGAGCCGCTTCGCGTTGAGCGCCCAGCGCGCCGCCGAGCTCCAGTTTTGCCACTGGAAACCGCGCTGGGATCGCAGCTCCCGCCAGATCTGGGCCATGTAGAGATCGGTCACGTCGGGGACGGAGATCGTGAAGGGGACCTGCAGATCTTCCCATTTGAGGGCCACCGCGGCGCGATCGGGACGACGGTCGGTGAACTCGTAGGTGAGCCACTCGTGGTACTCCGACTTCCGCGGCGTCACCGTCACGCGTAGCGCATCCTCCGCCCGGTCGTAGGTGTAATGGCCCCACGAGGTGTGGTTCTTCGACAGGATGAGCGTCCACTCTTCCGGCCCCGGCGCCATGAACACGCCGTAGGAGCCGGCCGGAAGCGGTTTCCCTTCGACCAGCACGTCGTGCGAGACGGTGAGCACCGTGTTCTCGTTCGCGCCGGCGCGCCACGGGCACTCCGTGCACGTGCCGAACGGCTCGTCGATGAAACCCCACGGGACGAGCTCTCCCCAGATCTTCCCCCGCCGGTCCTCGCCGCGTGGGCTATGGACGTCGGGGCTGCTGTAGTCGATGGTGACGCGGACGGGGCCGATGAACTGCGTGACCGAGGCCTTCTGGTTGTCGCCGCTGGGCGGCAGGCTGAGCTGGGCGGAGGCGGTCATCGGGAGAACGATGGATAACGCTGCCACGAAGATGGTGAAACGACGCATGGGAACCTCCTTGCAGACGGCGATCTTAGCCCCCTGTGCTACTCTCCGGCCTCACAAAATTGAAAATTGAAAATTGAAATTATTTGTTTTTCAATTTTCAATTTCCCGACAATGGCTTGGTGGATCTGGGTCCTCATCGGTTTCCTTCTGCTCGCTCTCGAGCTGGCGGCGACTTCGTTTCACATCGGCTTCTTCGCCGGCGGTGCCTTCTTCGTAGCGGCGCTGGCGCTGTTCGGATGGGACGGGCCGCTGTGGCAGGAGCTGCTGGTGTTCACGGTCGTATCGCTGATCGGATTCGTCTTCTTCCGGCCGTTCGTCGCCCGGAAGCTGCGGCTGCATGAGACGCCGGCCGTGGATCAGCTCATCGGCCAGCAGGCCACGGCGATCGACGATATCGCGGTGCAGGCGAGAGGGAATGCCGAGCTGCGCGGGAGTACCTGGAGCGCATTGAACGTTGGCAATACTCCGCTCACCCGTGGCCAGCGATGCATGGTCGAGCGCGTCGAAGGTCTGTTGCTGCACATCCGAGCGTAACCACCAAGGAGAAAGTCATGGGTAATCTCATCGTCGCAGTCGTCATCGCCGTTTTCGCGATGATCCTCATCTCGAAAATCGCGCGTGTCGTCCCGCAGCAGCAGGCCTGGGTGGTCGAGCGCCTCGGCAAATATTCGACGACGCTCCACGCCGGATTCCACATCCTCATCCCCTTCCTCGACACGATCCGATACAAGCACTCCCTCAAGGAGCTGGCCCTGGACGTTCCCGAGCAGGTCTGCATCACGAAGGACAACGTGCAGGTCGGCGTCGACGGCATCCTCTACTTCAAGGTCCTCGACCCGGAGAGGGCTTCCTACGGCATCACCGACTACACGTACGCGATCGCGCAGCTCGCGCAGACGACCCTGCGCAGCGAGATCGGCCAGATCGATCTCGACAAGACGTTCGAGGAGCGGTCGAAGATCAACATCTCCGTCGTCCAGGAAGTCGACAAGGCGTCGGAGGCGTGGGGTGTGAAGGTCCTGCGGTACGAGATCAAGAACATCAACCCGCCGCATGACGTGCTGCAGGCGATGGAGAAGCAGATGCGGGCCGAGCGCGAGAAGCGCGCACTCATCCTGCAGTCGGAGGGGCAGCGCGACGCGGCCATCAACAACGCCGAGGGCGAGAAGCAGCAGACCATCAAGGCCTCGGAGGCGAAGAAGCAGCAGAACATCAACGAGGCCGAAGGTCAGGCGGCGGCCATTCTGTCGGTTGCCACGGCAACGGCCGAGGGCATTCGCCGTGTCGCCGACGCGCTGCGGCAGCCGGGCGGCCCCGAGGCGGTGCAGCTCCGCGTCGCCGAGCAGTACATCGAGCAGTTCGGCAAGCTGGCCCGCGCCGGTAACTCCCTGATCGTGCCGGCGAACCTGGCCGACGTCAGCTCGATGCTCGCGCTGGCGACGAACGCCATCAAGACGCCGCCAGCCAACGAGCCGAAGCTGTCGCCGAGAGTGCAGCCCGACGCGAGAGCGTAGAGGCGGGCCTCAAAAATGCCGGATCTCCGCGATCTCTCTCCGCAGCTCGGCACGGAAATCGGGATGCGCGATCGAGATGAGCGCGTCGGCGCGCTGGCGGAGTGATTTTCCCCAGAGGTTCACGGCGCCGTACTCCGTGACGATCCAGTGCACGTGCCCGCGCGTGGTCACCACGCCGGCTCCCGGCTTGAGCGTGGAGACGATGCGCGAGAGTTTCCCCCTCGCCGCCGTCGACGGGAGGGCGATGACCGGAACGCCCCCCTTCGACAGCGCCGCGCCGCGCATGAAATCCATCTGCCCGCCGATGCCCGAGTAGATCCGGTGGCCGATCGAGTCGGCCACGACCTGTCCGGAGAGATCGACCTCGAGGGCCGAGTTCACCGCCACGACAAGATCGTTCTTCCGGATGACCGAGGTGTCGTTCGTATGGTCGGCCGGATAGAACTCGACGAAGGGATTGTCGTCGACGAAGTCGAAGAGGCGCTGCGAGCCGATCACGAAGCTGGTGGTGATGCGGCCCGGGTGCACCTTCTTCTTCCGATTGGTGATGGCGCCTGCCTCGACGAGATCGACCACCCGGTCGGAGAACATCTCCGTGTGGACGCCGAGGTCGCGCTTGTCGAAGAGCCTGGTCAGGACGGCGTCGGGGATGGCCCCGATGCCCATCTGCAGCGTGGCGCCGTCCGGGATGAGCGGCGCGATGTGTTCGCCGATCGCCGCTTCGGCGTCGCCGCTTTTCGATGCGGCGTGCGGCGGCAGCGGGCGCCCGGAGTGGATGAAGGCCGTGACGCTGCTGAACGGCACGAGCGTGTTGCCGTGCGTCCGCGGCATCCCTTCGTTGATCTCCGCGATGATGACCTTCGCCTTCCGCGATGCCGCCAGCGCGGCGTCCACCGACGTGCCGAGCGTGCAGTAGCCGTGCTTGTCGGGCGGGGAGAGTTGAAGAATGGCCACATCGAGCGGGACCCTCTCGGAGGTGAACAGCGCGGGAACGTCGGAGAGAAATATCGGCGTGAAGTCGGCCCGCCCCTCCTCGATCGGTTTCCGCAGCGCGGCGCCCGTGAAGAGCGAGTTCGGCGCAATCCGCCCCCCGCCCGGTTCCTCGGCGAAGGCGATCCGTCCCTCGAGGTGGAGGTGAAACGTCTGTACGTTTTCGAGATCCTCCCGCGCCGCCAGCGCGTCGATGAGCGGCGTCGGCGTCGCGGCCGCACCGTGGATGAACACCTTCATGCCGCTCTGCACGAGCGAGACGGCATCCTGGGGCGAGACGGCCCGCGCGGTCCAGTCGGTCATGGCGCCGACGTCGACGTACGGGTCGGATCGACCGGTGCTATGGTCGCCGTCGCTGTCGCGGCACGTTCGGTGGTTCCCGGGGTGACGGTGCCACTGGTGTCCGTCGTCGTGGTTGTCGGGATAGTCGCTGTCGCTGTCCCTTCTTCGAAGTCGGCCGTCGGTCCCGGCGCTTCGCCTCTCCAGCATCCGGAGAGGGTCAGTACCACCGATGCGACGAGGATCATGAGCTTCATCTGGTTACCTCCCGCCGCATCATAATTGCGAAGACGTGGCCACCGATGTTCTCTACTTCCATGGATTCGCTTCCTCGCCGCAGAGTCAGAAGCTGCTTCGGCTCGCCGAAATCCTCGGTCCCGGCGTCGTGCTGCACGCGCTCGATCTGAACGTGCCGTCGTTCGAGCAGCTGTCGTTCGAGGCGATGGTCCAGCTCGGCGTGCGCGAAGGACGCGCCCGTCCGCCGCGCGCGATCGCCGGCAGTTCGCTGGGGGCGATGGTGGCTCTGGAGGTCGCGCGGCGCGGGATCGAGGCGCCGCTCGTGCTGATCGCGCCGGCGATCGGCGTCGGCGATCGCTGGACCGTGCGCATCGGCGCGGCGGATCCGGTCGAAGTCTTCCACCATGGACGGAACGCGAACGCGCGCATCCACCGCGCTTTTTATGAAGAGATGTGCTCGGTGCGTGCCGACGAAGAACCGCCGGCGACGGCGGTGAGCGTCGTCTTGGGACGGGCGGACGAGAGCGTTCCCTTCGAGATCGTCCGGACGCGGTGGGAGGAATGGACCGCCTCGGGACGGCTCGTGGCCGGCTCGCGATTTACCGAAATTGCGGGGGGCGACCACGGTCTGGTCGGCTGGGCGGACGTGATCGCCCGCGAGATCCGGGCGAGGGCTGGTGTTTTTGACGCTTTTTGAACGGCGTCGCGACGATCCCTTCCCGCCGCCGAAATTACTTTGAAGGCGTGATGCGACTCGACCGCGACGAGATGCTGCTGTTCGAAGCCGCCTGCGCCGACCCGGGCAACCTCCCGGCGCAGGAGCTGCTGAACGTCTTCGGCGCCGAAACGGCCGCGCGCGTGCTGGAGAGCATGCCTGGCGTTCCGCTGGGGCTCTTTGCCGACCTGGTCAGCCACATCTGGCAGGCCATCGCAGAGGCGAAAGAGCGGCAGGCCTTCCGTGCGCGGTTCCTGGCCCGGGCGGCGAACGATCACTGATGACGTATCATCGCCTCCTGCCTGACAGGAGGTTGCGATGATCACCCGTCGCCGGTTCATCACCACCGGGTCGCTCGGAATCGCCGCCGGGACGCTCGCGGGAGCGGTCGCCGGGAGCGACTCGAAAAAGGCTCCCAGCCTCGAAGCATGGGAGGGTGTGCGGGCGCAGTTCGACCTCGATCCTTCACTCGTTCACCTCGGCCTCTTCTTCATGGCCTCGCATCCACGGCCGGTCCGGGAGGCGATCGAGGCCTACCGCCGGAAGATCGATGCGAATCCACTGATCACGATCGAGCACGCGATGTTCGGGCCGGAAGAGGACAACCTTCAGACAGCAGCCTGCAACGCCGTGGCGCGCTACATCGGCGGCAGCGCCGGTGACATCGCGCTGACGCAGAACACGACCACGGGTCTGGCGCTGCTCTATCAGGGTCTTCGCCTGAACGCCGGCGACGAGGTGCTGACGACCACGCACGATCACTACGTGCATCACGAGGCCATCCGCCTGGCGGTCGAGCGGGCGGGGGCGTCGTGGCGCCGGATCCCGCTGTTCGATTCCTACGATGCAGTGTCGGCCGATCAGATCGCCGATCGGATCCGGACGGGAATCGGACCGAAAACCCGCGTGGTCGGCGTGACGTGGGTGCATTCGAGCAGCGGCGTGAAACTGCCGCTGCGCCGCATCGCCGAGGCGGTCGCGGAGGCCAACGCATCACGGGACGCGGCCGGACGCGTGCTGCTCTTCGTCGACGGTGTACACGGACTCGGTGTCGAAGATCCCGGAGTGGTCGCGGCGGGAATCGACGCCTTTGCCGCCGGGACGCACAAGTGGATGTTCGGCCCCCGCGGAACCGGATTCGTCTGGGCGAAACCGGAAGTGTGGGCGGGGCTCCGGCCGACGATCCCGACCTTTCACGGCTTCGGCCCGATCGAGGCATGGTTCGAAGGCGTGGCCCCTTCACCGCCGGCGCGCGCGGCATGGTTTTCGCCGGGGGGGTTCCAGGCGTACGAGCACTACTGGGCGCTTCCGTCGGCATTCGAGTTCCACCGGCGCGTCGGCTCGGCGCGGATCACGAACCGCATTCACGAGCTCAACACGCAGTTCAAGGAAGGCCTCGCCACGATGCCGCACGTCGTTCTCTACACGCCGCGATCACGCGAGCTGTCGGCGGGCATCGTCTGCTTCGACGTGAAGGGAATGCCGCAAAGCCAGGTCGTGCAGCGGTTGCTCGAGCGTCATCGCATCGTCGCTTCGACCACGCCGTATCGCGATTCGTACGCGCGCGTCGCGTTCGGGATCCAGAACACCCCCCGGGAAGTGGAAAAGACTCTGGCAGCAGTCAGGACCCTCGCTTGATCCTGACCATCACGTTCCTTCTCGCGACAGCCTTCGGCGCTCCCAGCGCTTCGGTGGAAGCTGTCTCCCTCCTCGGGAGGCCGTTGCTCCGGCCGCAGTACCCGGAGGAGATCACCGCGCAGCGCGAGCAGGACCTCGCCGATGCGCGGGCCGCGCTGGAGCGGAATCCGAAAAGCGCCGACGCTCTCCTCTGGGTGGGCCGCCGTCTCGCCTATCTCGGGCGTTTCCGCGAGGCGATCGACACCTTCAGCGAAGGCGTCCGCCGCTTCCCGAAGGATGCGCGATTCCTCCGCCATCGCGGGCACCGCTACATCACCGTCCGCGAGTCAGGGCGCGCGCTGGCAGATCTCGATCGCGCCGAAGAGCTCGTGCGCGGCAAACCCGACCAGGTCGAGCCGGACGGCCTGCCGAACGCGCGCAACATCCCCGTCAGCACGCTGCAGTCGAACACCTGTTATCACCTCGGGCTCGCCTGGTATCTCAAAGGCGAATTCGAGCGCGCCCTCCCTGTGTACCAGCGCTGTGCCAGGACCGCCACCAATGCCGACCAGCTCGTCTCCGTCTCGCACTGGCTCTACATGACGCTGCGCCGCCTCGGCCGCCCGCGCGACGCCGATGCCGTCCTCACCCGTACCGACCCCAGCCTCGAGGTCATCGAGAACATTGCCTATCACAAGCTGCTGATGATGTACCGCGGGGAGATCGCCCTGGAGGAGCTCCTCGGCGAGTCGATGGAGGGCCTCGACCGGGCCACGATTCTCTACGGGATCGGCAACTGGTACGTCTACAACGGCGAGCCGGCGAAGGGACGGGAGATTTTCGAGAGGGTGGCCGCCGAGGAGCCGTGGCCGGCCTTTGGGACCATCGCCGCCGAGGCGGAATTGGCGAGAGAGTTAAAATAAGTCACGGTTTCGCCATGTACGCCTTCTCGCCCTTCGCCGTCCCGACGGCCCTGACTGCGATCCTCATGGTCGCGCTCGGCATCGGCGTTCTCCGCCGCGGCCCGGCCCGGATCAACCGTGCCTTCGCCTCGATGACGGCGGCGGTGGCGATCTGGATGGGGGCGTTCACCCTTCTCTACCTCGCGCGAACGGAGTCGGTGGCGCTCTTCTGGGTCAAGGTCGCCTACCTCGGCGTCCCGTTCATCGCCCCCGCGGTCTATCAGTTCTCCGTGGAGATGCTGCAGATCTTCGAGCGGCGCCGCCTGGCGGTAGCGATCGGGTGGGCCGGCGCCGCGGTGACCGCGGTGCTGGTCTGGTCGACCGGGCTGATGGTCAGCGGCGTGGAGCAGTTCTGGTGGGGCTGGTATCCACGCTACGCGGTGCCATCGAGCTTCGTGCTTCTGCTGTTCTTTTTCGGATATCTCGCGGCCGCGCTGGTCGAGCTCGCCCGCGCCTTCCCGAAGGCGCACGGTGTCGAGAAGAAGCGGATCCTGCATCTGCTGGCGGGGCTGGCGATCGCGTACGTGGCGTGCGTCGACTACCTGCCGAAGTACGGCATCGAGATCTACCCGTTCGGCTTCGTTCCGATCCTGATCTTCGTGGTGCTGGTCGCGCACACGGTCCGGCTGTACGACCTGGCCGCGATCACGCCGTCGTTCGCCACGCGACAGATCATCGGCACGATGGCCGATCCTCTCTTCGTCTGCGACACGAAGGGGAGGGTGCAGCTCGCGAACCCTGCCGCGGAGCGCATCCTGGGGTGGACGTGGAACGAGGTCGTCGGGCGTCCGATCACCGACTTCATCGAGCGGCGCAGCGACGACGAGGTCGTCTTCCGTACGAGCAGTGGGGAGTTGATCGACATGACGGTGTCGGAGGCGCCCATCGAGCACAACGGCGCGACGATGGGAACGGTGCTGATCGGCCGCGACGTGAGGGAGCGGAAGCGGGCCGAGCACGAGGCGCGGCATGCGCTGACGCTGCTGCAGACGACGCTCGACTCCACGGCGGACGGCATCCTGGTCATCGGCGACAGCGGGCGTGTGCTCTCGTACAACAGACGGTTCCTGGACATGTGGCGCATTCCCCAGAAAGTGCTCGATTCCACCGACGACAACCGCGCCATCGAGTTCGTCCGCGAGCAGCTGATCGACCCCGATGAGTTCGAGCGGGTCATCCACTCGATCTACGAGCAGCCCGAATCGGAGAGCTTCGACGTCATCGAGTTCAAGGACGGGCGCCGTTTCGAGCGGCACTCGGTCGGCCGGCTGGTCGAGGAGACGCACATCCGGGTCTGGAGCTTCCGCGACGTGACGTCGCGCTTCGCGGCGGAAGAGGCTCTGCGCGACTCCGAGGTGCGGTACCGCCTGCTGTTCGAGCAGAACGCCGCCGGCGTCTGCGTCATGGACGCGAGCAGCCGCATCACCGACTGCAACACGACGTTCGCCACGCTTCTCGGATACCAGCGCCACGAGCTTCTCGGCTCGCCGCTCCGCGCTCTCTACATGCGCCCGGTCGAGCACGACGAGCTGATGATCCTTCTCGGTGACGCCGTCAATCTGAACAGCGTCGAAGTCGAGCTGCGGAAGAAGGACGGCGCTTCGATCTGGCTCCTGCAGAACCTCGTCATCATCGGCGAGCAGCACAACGCCATCGTGCACGCCACGGTCGTCGACATCAGCGACCGCAAACGCTCGGAAGAGCAGATCGAGTTTCACGCCTACCACGACGTGCTCACGCACCTTCCGAACCGGAAGCTCTTCGCCGACCGCCTGCGGCAGAGCCTCACGCATGCCCGCCGCTACGGAAAGCCGCTGGCGGTCATGTTCATCGACATCGACCACTTCAAGAGCATCAACGACACGCTCGGCCACACCTCCGGCGACGAGCTGCTCCTGGAGATGTCGTACCGTCTCCGGCGCTGCGTGCGCGAGGAAGACACCGTGGCCCGCCTCGGCGGCGACGAGTTCACGATCGTCCTCGGCGAGCTGCGCCATCCCGAGGACGCGGCCAACGTCGCCCAGAAGATCCTGCGCGCCGTGCAGGTCCCCCTGTCGCTGGGCGGCATGCCCATCGAGGTGACCGCCAGCATCGGCATCGCCCTCTATCCGGTCGACGGCACCGATCCGGAGTCGCTGCTCCGCAACGCCGACAGCGCGATGTATCGCGCCAAGGAATCGGGCCGGAACAACTACCAGCTCTGCACCGATGAGATGAAGCTGCGGGCCATGGATCGCCTCTCCCTCGAGGCGCGGCTCCGCCGCGCCGTCAGCGACCACCAGCTCGTCCTTCATTACCAGCCGCAGGTGAGCCTGCTGACCGGGCGGATCATGGCCGTCGAAGCGCTGCTCCGCTGGAATGACCCGGAGCGCGGCCTCGTCGAGCCGGCCGACTTCGTCCCCATCGCGGAGGAGAGCCGGCTCATCGTTCCCATCGGCGAGTGGGTCCTGCGCACCGCCTGCGCGGACATGAAGGACTGGCAGAACCGCGGCATCGCTCCGGCGCGCGTGGCCGTCAATCTCTCCATGCGCCAGTTCCAGCAGCACGATCTCGTCGACAGCGTACAGAAGGCGCTCGACTCCGCCGGCCTTCCCGGCCACGCGCTCGAACTGGAGATCACCGAGACGACGGCCATGCAGAGCCCGGAGACATCGGCGGCCGTGATGCGCGAGCTGCGCGCGCTCGGCGTCTCCATCGCCATCGACGATTTCGGCACCGGATATTCATCGCTGAACTACCTGAAGCGGCTCCCGATCACCGCCGTGAAGATCGACCAAACGTTCGTGAACGACCTTCCGAACGACGACAACGATGTCGCCATCGTGCAGGCCGTGATCGGCATCGCCCGCAGTCTCCGGTTGCGCGTCGTCGCCGAAGGCGTCGAGAAGCCCGAACAGGTCGCCTTTCTACGCCGCAGCGAATGCGAGGAAGCACAGGGCTACTACTTCAGCCGCCCCTGCCACGTCGACGAGATGACCCGGATGTTGAGCGGCTCGCCGACCCTGGTCCATCAGCCCCGCCTCATCATCTAGGAAACCTCTGCATAAGGTGCCCTCTCCCGCCGCAGCGGGAGAGGGTGGCCGAAGGCCGGGTGAGGGCTCCCCTCATCCGCCGCTTCGCGGCACCTTCTCCCCGCACGCGGGGAGAAGGCACGGACTGGTGCAGAGCTTTCCTTA
>DATLFC010000207.1:0-6906 GCA_035525015.1 Thermoanaerobaculia bacterium
AGGTCGACGGCGCCGGTGTGGATGTCGAACGTTTCCCCGAGGAGGTCCATCGACATGGCCGAGCACTCCAGGTGCCAGCCGGGGCGCCCTTCGCCGATCGGCGCCGGCCACGACGGCTCGTCCTCCTTCTTCGCCTTCCAGAGGACGAAGTCGCGCGCGCTCTCCTTCTCGTACTCGTCGCTCTCCACGCGGCTGAACGCGCTGGCGGCGTCGACCTCCACCTGCGACAGCTTCCCGTATCCGGGGAGACTGCCGACGCGGAAGTAGGTCGAGCCGTCGGCGGTGTAGGTGTGGCCGCGCTGGTTGAGGCGCTCCACGAGCGAGACCATCTGCGGGATGTACTCGGTGGCGCGCGGATAGGCGTCGGCCGGGCGGACGCGCAGCTCCTTCAGCGAGACGTGGAAGGCCTCGATGAAGGGAGCGGTGTAGGTGCGGATGTCCTTTCCCGCCTCGCGGGCGTTGCGGATGATCTTGTCCTCGACGTCGGTGATGTTCATGATCTGCCGGACGCGGTACCCGCGCCATTCGAGGTAGCGCCGCAGCAGGTCGCCCCAGATGAACGTCCGGAGGTTGCCGATGTGGGGGTGGTTGTAGACCGTCGGCCCGCACGAGTACATCCGCACCTCGCCCGGGACGAGCGGCACGAACGTCTCCTTCTCGCGCGTCAGCGTGCTGAAGAGGCGCAGGTCACTCATGCAGCGGGCGAGTATACAGTTGCGGTTAACGGTCAACGGTTAACCGAAGCTCATGCTGGATCGAAACACTTTTACTGAGCGGTTTGGCAGGCGCCCCATCTTCGGCATGGTGCATCTGCTGCCTCTGCCTGGGGCGCCGCTGTACGGCGGATCGCTCGATGCCGTCGTCGACGCGGCGATCGCGGATGCGCGGGCCATCGAAGAGGGCGGCGCCGGCGGCGTGATCATCGAAAATTTCGGTGACAGGCCGTTTTTCGCATCGCATGTGCCGCAGGAGACCATGGCGGCGATGACGCGCGTCGTGGGCGAGATCACGCGAGCGGTGAAGAAACCGTTCGGCGTGAACGTCCTCCGCAACGACGCCCATGCTGCGCTGGCGATCGCCGCCGCGACTGGCGCGGCGTTCATCCGCATCAACGTGCACACCGGCGCGATGCTGACCGATCAGGGGGTCATCGAGGGGGCTGCGGCCGAGACGCTCCGCCTGCGGCGGACACTCGCCCCCGGCGTGGCCATCTTCGCCGACCACCTCGTGAAGCACGCTGCGCCGCTCGCCGCCGTCGACCCGATCCAGATGGCAAAAGACCTCCGCCTCCGCGGTCTCGCCGACGCCGTGATCGTCACCGGCGCCGAGACCGGCGGCGCCGCCGACCCCTCCCGCCTGCGAATGCTGCGCGAGGCCATCGACGCCCCGCTGATCATCGGCAGCGGCCTCACGCCGGAGAACGCTCCCTCCTTCCGCGAAGCGGACGGAGCCATTGTGGGCACCTCCCTCGAGCGAAACGGCCGCGTCGACGCAAAACTCGTGGCCGCCGTCGTGAGCGCCTTTCACTGATTTTCGGAGTGCGGCGGCTCGCCGCCGCTTTCGGATTGCGGCGGCTTGCCGCCGCCCGCGACGGCAGCAAGCTGCCGTCTCCCAAAGCGGCGGCAAGCCGCCGCACTCCGAGAGTTCACTCGCCTTCGTTCGGGTCGACGACGGCGGCCGCGGTCAGCTCGGCCGAGGCGGCGGCGTACTCCGGCAGGTGGATCGGTTCGGCTTTCACGTACTTGTTGATCGTGTCGCGGGAGCCGAAGGCGCCGAGCTTCTCCATCAAGAATTCGAACTTCCGCTCCAGCGCGTCGACGATCGGCTGCTTCGCCTTCTCGTCCATGTCCCAGAGACGACGCTTGAACGGGCCGAGAGCCTTCTTGCGGGTCTTGTAGATGAACTGCTCGTCGGTCTCGCCGCTCTTTCGCTCGTCCGCGGCGTTCTCGAAGCAGAAATTGCGGATTCCCTCCCGGATGCTGGAGGGGAGCGACTCGGCGTCGAGAATCATGTTCTGGAATCCGGTGGCCAGGTGGATCTCCACCGCCTTCGCCTCCGGGAACCTGTTGAAGACCTCTTCCGGCAGCGTCGACGCGCCGTGCTGCACCGATCCGGCCACGCGGTACTCCTTCTTCCGGCAGATCTCGGTCACTTCCCGCAGCACGTTGAAGTCGATCTTCGCCTCGGCGATCGTGCCGTCCGCCATCGGGACGCCGCCGTGCGACGTTCCGGTTTGCACGGAGATCTTGGCGATCCCCGGCTGGCCGCCGAGGAGTTTGCGCAAACCGTCCAGGTAGGCGCGGACCTCATCCGGCTGCGTGTTGTACTTGCCGACCTCGCCGATCTCGCCGCCGATGGAGACGTCGATCCCTTTCGGCTGCCGCGCGCGGATGTGCTTCGTGAGGTGCGCGGTGACCTCGTAGTTGGTGCGCTGCTGTTCGTCGCGCGTCTTGAAGGAGAGGTCGACGAGCGTCGAGCTGTCGATGTCGATGTTGTAGAACTCTGCGGCAATGGCCTCATCGATGAGCGACTCGAGCGCCTTGATCTCACTCTTCCGCCCCTCCTCGGTGGCCCACTTCCTGGCGCTGGCCTGGAAGTGATCGCCCTGGATGAAGACGGGGCCCTTCCATCCTTCGCTGAGCGCCGCGGCCAGGACGCAGGCCGCGTACTCACCCGGCCGCTGTTCCGTGTAGCCGATCTCTGACCGGGCGATCTCGAAGATGAACGCGCCCACCTGGTTCCGTTTGGCGGCGCGGAAGACGGCGCGGGCGCTGTCATACGTCAGCGCGCGGATGTTGAAGGCGGGGACGGTGAACTTCGGATCGACTTCCCCCCGGCCGGCGGCGCTGTAGAAGGGGTAGATCGACGCGGAAACGGCCCCCTTCTCGCGCGCCTGCATGTGGATCTCCCGGCGCGCCCCTGCCTTCGCGGCCTCGTCGCCGAAGACGGCGTCGCGGACGAGTTTGTCGATGTCGTGAGCCATGGTGACCTCCGGCGGGCGAATTTATCACGGGGGTATGCAGCGCGCCCCCGACCGCCCAGATTCCTCGCTACGCTCGGAATGACCCGACGTGCGCCCTGATCTGCTCGACGAGCCCCGTCACATCGAACGGCTTCTGCACGGCCCCGGCGACGCCGAGGCGGCTGATCTCGCCCGGATCGACCGGCTCGCCGCTGAGGATCAGAATCGGGATGTGCTCCGCCCTCACTTCCCGGAACGCCGCAATCACCTCGTCGCCCGACATGCCGGGCATCTTCAGGTCGAGCAGGACGAGATCGGGCCGCTCCTGCCGGACCGCCTCGATCGCCGCGGCGCCGGTGCTGGCGACACGCGGCTCGAAGCCGAACTCCCGCAGGATGCTGCGCATCAGAATGAGGATGGGCTGATCGTCGTCAACGACCAGAATGACCGGCTTGGGCGACATGTGCCTCGCTAGTCTATTACGACAAGAGAATAGACTTATGGAATGGCTGTCCGGCACGCTCGCAAGGTCTCCATACTCGATGTCATGGGCCCGGTGATGGTCGGGCCGTCGAGCTCGCACACCGCCGGCACGGCGCGGCTGGGGCGGGTCGCTCACGAGATCCTCGACGCCGATCCCGAATCGGTCGAGTTCCACCTCCATCCGCCGCTGGCCGCCACCTACCGCGGGCACGGATCGGATTTCGCGCTGGTCGGCGGCTCGATCGGCCTGAACGTCGACGATCCCCGCATCCCCGAAGCGATCCGCATCGCCGAGCAGATGGGGGTGGAGATCGAGTTCTCCGAGGAGGACCTCGGCGACGTCCATCCGAACACGGTCCGCATCGTCATCCGCGGCGAGGGGCGGGAGGTGGAGATCGTCGGGTCGTCGATCGGCGGCGGCGTCATCGAGGTGTTCCAGATCAACGGATTCCAGGCGCGCTTCAAGGGCGATTCGCCGACGCTGCTCCTCTTCTACCGCGACCGGCCGGGGATGATCTCGGAGGTCACGCACATCATCGCCGAGGAGGCCATCAACATCGCCTCGCTCTACTGCTCGCGGAAACAGCGAGGGAAGGACGCCTTCATGCAGATCGACGTCGACTCGCCGGTCTCGAACGCCGCCATCGGCCGGATCTGCGGCCTGCACGACATGGGCGAGGCGAAGTACCTGGATCGGATTCCGTGAGCGATCCCGACTTCCTCTTCCACGGCGTGACCTTCAACCCGGCGGACACCTCCGTGCGGCGGTTCACGTACGAGGAGCTCGATCAGGAGCTGGAGGGGGAAGGCGTTTTCTCCTGGATCGACATCCAGTCGGCCGACATCCACCGTCTCAACGAGGTGCTGCGCCGATGGGAGATCGACCTCATCCTGGTCAACCAGTTCAACGAGCCGGAAGTGCTGCCGCGCATCGTCGAGCGCTCCGACTGCCTTGCCTTTTATCTATACGAGATCGTCGAACCGGAGCGCCACCTCGATACGTCGCGCGAGATGACCGAGATCGCCTTCGCCCGCATGATCCTGATCCTCGGACGCGACTTCGTGATCACCTACCATCAGGTGCCGCTCGACGGCGTCGACTACGTGAAGGAGACCTGCGTGGCCAGCTTCGAGCTGGCCGGGAAGACTCCCGGCTTCATCGCGTTCCTCTTCCTGCTGCGCTGTCTCTACGACTACGCCCATCTGAATCTCGCCAACGACAATTTTCTCGACGCGCTCCACAGCGGCGTGGAGGCGCGGATGCCTCACGTGGAGCTGCGGGCCAAGATCGATCTGGCCGGCCGGAACATCCTCATCCTGAAGAAGCTGACCGCCAGCCTGCACATCATTCTCATGATCCTGGTGACGAAGCGGAACCGCTTCATCAGCGACGGCGCGCGCGCGTCGTTCTCGGAGATGCTGCAGACGGCGGTCTCGACGCGCGCCGCGATCGACTCCTCGCGCGACCTGCTCGACGGCATCATCGGCAGCATCCAGAGCGCCGCCGCCAGCCGCACCAGCGACATCGCCCGGGTCCTGACCATCGTCTCGGCCATCATCCTGCCGCTGAGCCTCATCGCCGGCATCTACGGGATGAACTTCGACAACATGCCGGAGCTCCACCACCCCTGGGGCTACTTCCTGGCCCTCGGCTTGATGGGGCTGCTGGCGCTGTATTTGATTGTCGTGTTCCGGAGGCTTGGATGGATTGGCAGGAGCCGGTCGTAGCCCGAGGACCAACAATGATCGAATCCTTCGCACAACTCGAGCAAACCGGCCGCGACCGTGACCTCGCCGACCTGTTTCTCGAGGTCGACGCCGAGGAGCATGCGGTGCCGGCCGCCGAGATCCTGGAGGCGCTGCGGAAGCGGCGCGCCGTCATGCGCGACTGCGTCGAGCGTGGGAAGGACGGCGGCGCGTCGATGGGGAAGCTCGTCGGCAATGAGGCGCGGCTGCTCAACGAGGCGTTCCAGTCGGGGAAGACCTTCCTCGATCCGCTGACCGTCAAGGCCGAGCTCTACGCGTTGGCGGTGATGGGGGAGAACTCGCGCATGGGCGTCATCGTCGCGGCGCCGACGGCCGGTGCAGGGGGCGTCGTCCCCGGCATGCTGCTGGCGCTGGAGGAGGAGCGGAACGTCGATCCGGAGAAGACCGTCCGCGCGCTCGTCGTCGCCGGCGGAGTTGGATCGATCATCGCGCTCTCGGCGAGCATCTCCGGCGCGGCCGGCGGCTGCCAGAACGAAGTGGGCGTGGCCTCATCGATGGGCGCCGCCGGCGTCGCCTACATGATGGGCGGCACGACGCGGCAGTGCATCCACGCCGCGGCGATGGCGCTGAAGAACACGCTCGGCCTGGTCTGCGATCCGGTCGGCGGTCTGGTCGAAGTTCCCTGCGTGAAGCGCAATGCGCTCTTCGCGGTGCACGGCCTGACGGCGGCGCAGCTCGCCATGGCCGGCGTCGAGTCGGTGATCCCGATGGACGAGATCGTCGAGGCGATGGTCCGGATCGGCCGGGCGCTGCCGCGCGGACTGCGCGAGACTGCCGAGGGGGGGCTGGCGACCACGACCACAGGCTCGGCCATCGCGCAGCGGATCAAGGACGAAGCGAACGAGCGCCGGGCCGAAAAAGCGCGCGAGCGCGAGCGCGCCGCGCAGGAGCGGAAGGAGGGACAGTAGCGATGCGAACCGTGAGCGGCGTTCTCGCCGCCATTCTCTTGACCGCATGCAGCGCGGCCAACGGCGTCCCCGATGAGCCTGCGATCTCCCTGTCGCGAAGCACGGCCGGCCCGGGCGACTCCATCACCGTCACCGCCACCGGGTTTCCCCCCAACAGCGAAGTCGTGGTCGGAGCAGGGCCCCCGCAGTCCGAGTACGACGTCCTGCGGCGGGTCCGTACCGACCGGCAGGGAAGTGTCGAGGCCACCGTCGCCGTTCCGCAGTATGCAGCAGGGCAGCGCGCACTCGTCTTCGTCGTGGCGACGCCCGATGCGCGGACGAAAGTCGTTTCCGATCGTGTGATGATCCAATCCGATTCCACAGTGACGATCACCGGAACCGTGACGGACGAGGGGGTGGAATGCCCGGCCGTCCGCACCGACGACAACCAGCTCTACACGATCGCCACCCGCGATCGGAGCAGGCTGCAGCCGGGGACGCGGGTGCGGATCACCGGCACCGTCGCGGAGATGTCGTTCTGCCAGCAGGGGACGACCATCAGCGCGACGAGCATCGAAGTGCTGCCCGGCGGCTAAGGGACGTTGTCGGTGTTCGTTGGTCGTTTGTCGTTGGTCGTTTGTCGTCCCCCCCGACCAACGACCAACGAACTACGGATAATACCCGCGGATCGTCTTCGCCTTCCCCTCGCTCACCTGCACCGTGACCTCGCGCCACTTGCCGCCGGCCTTCACGTCGGGAGGGGGGTAGAAGCCGAGGATGTACTGCGAGCGGAGCTCGGTCTGGATC
>DATLFC010000219.1:0-9816 GCA_035525015.1 Thermoanaerobaculia bacterium
TTGGCCCGGAAGATCCTGGCCGTGCCGTCGATGTCCCACCCGTGAACATTCAGCAGCACGCTGGCCCGCACCACCGGCTTCCAGAGAAACTGGAGGCGATACGCGGAGTTCTCGAAGCCGCCGAGTGAGCCGCCTGTGTGCGCGTTGTCGACCCAGTCGTCCTGCGACTGATAGAGGAACGAGAAGCGCGCGGCGAGCGTCTCGGTCAGGCCGCCGCCGACCGCTCCTTTCAGATCGACCGTGGTGAACGTTCCGATCGAGCCCGTGACGTAGCCTTCGAAGTCCTGCGATGGTTGTCTCGATTCGAACTTGACGATGCCCGCCGGCGTGTTGCGGCCGAAGAGCGTCCCCTGCGGCCCGCGCAGGACTTCGACGCGGTCGACGTCCCACACCGGCATTCCCTTGAGGATCGGATTCTCCAGGAACACGTCGTCGTAAACCATCGACACCGGTTGCGATGCATTCAGATCGAAATCGGTGTTGCCCAGCCCGCGGATGTAGAACCGCGGGAAGGCGCGGCCGAACGACGACTCGATCAGCAGGCTGGGAACGCGGCCTGAAAGCGCTTTGACGTCGGCGCCGCCGGAGGTGAGGAGCTCCACCTGCTCGTCGGGGATGGCCGTCACGGCCACCGGCACGTCCTGCACGTCTTCCACCCGTTTCTGCGCGGTGACGGTCACCTCCTCCAGAAACGGCTCTTCCGGTTCGGGAGGCGGCGGCGGTTCCTGGGCCAGGAGCGACGTGGAGAAAACGATTGCGGCGATCGCGGTCGTCGCGGTGACGAACGTCTGATGGATCCGGGCGCGAGCGAGGAACATGATCTCTCCTTTCAGCCCTGTTCAATTGTGGTGAATGAGTGAGGGACGAACGAGCAGACTATAGGCCGCGTTCCCGGCGAGCGTCAACGCGCCCGGCAGACGAAGAACAACTTCACTCCCGCGGATTCAAGCTCCTCCGATTCCCGGAAGGGATCGAAATCGATCACTTCGGCAGGTACGAGACCGCCTTCGCCGAGAGCCTCGATGATCTCCCTCTCGCTGTAGGCGTGCTGTTCGTGGCGTTCGGAGATCTCCATCCGCTGTCCGTCGCCGTGGAGGACCCATCCGCTGACCAGCGCCAGCCCGGTGGCATCGCGGCGGCGGAACGCCGTCGCCATCTCCAGATGGAACCCCGGACCGCTGGCCACGAACGGCTCCTTCATCCCCCACACCGCCGGGTAGACGTCGGGATGGTTCATGTCGAAGAAGAACAACGACTGCGGAGACATCACGCGCCGCACGGCGCAGAACGCGGCGACCAGATCGCTCCGGCTCTTCAGATGATTGAGGCTGTCGTAGAGACAGGTGATCCTGGAGAACGTGCCGCGAAGCGGAATGGCGCGCAGATCCGCGGCCACCAGACGGGTTGAGCGCGCCCGGGCCATGCCGAGCATCGTCAGCGAGGCGTCGAGACCGAGCGAGCTCCAGCCGCGCGCGGCGAAGTAATCGATCGCCAGGCCGGTGCCGCAGGCGAGGTCGAGATGCGTCTTTTCGACGGCCGGGTATCGCTCGAGGAGTTGCGCAAGGACCCGGCGCACGGAGCGGAAGAACCGCTCGCCGAGCGCCTTGTCATACGCGTAGGCGAACGTGCCGTAAGCACTCGTCACTCGTCGTCTTTCCACTCATGGAATCCCCTCCCCCTCTTCTTCCCCAGCTTTCCCTCCGCGACCATCTCGCGCAGGAGCTGCGGCGGCTCGAAGCGGGGGCCGAGAGTGGAGGCGAGGTACTCGGCGATTCCGAGCCGGACGTCGAGGCCGACCAGATCGGTCAGACGCAGCGGCCCCATCGGATGGTTGTAGCCGAGCTCCATGGCCTTGTCGATGTCCGCGGCCGAGGCGACCCCTTCCTCCAGCATGCGGATGGCTTCGAGCCCGATGGCGACGCCGAGGCGGGAGGTGGCGAAGCCGGGGCTGTCGCGAACGACGATGGCATCCTTCCCGATCTTCCGGGCGAAGTTCTGCATCTCCTCGACGGTGGCATCGGAGGTCCGCTCGCCGCGCACGATCTCCAGCAGCTTCATGAGATGCGGGGGGTTGAAGAAGTGAAGTCCGACGAAGCGGTCGCGCCGCTCGACATTGCCGGCCAGCTTCGTGATCGAGATCGACGAGGTGTTCGAGGCGAGATACGTCTCCTCGGAGCAGAAGAGATCGGCCTGGGCGAACAGATCGGCTTTCAGCTGCAGGTTCTCCGGAACGGCCTCGATGATGAGGTCGGCGGCGCGGACGGCCGGCTCGAGATCGGTGGCCAGATGCACCCGCTTCAACGCCGGGGCGGCATCCTCCTCGGCGTATTTTCCTTTCTCGACACCTTTCCGGAGTGTCGATTCGATCCACACCTTCGTCGCGTCGAGCGCGGCCTGGTCGAGGTCGTACACGACGGTTTCGAATCCGGAGAGGGCGGTCACGAAGGCGATGCCGCGCCCCATCGTGCCGGTGCCGATCACAGCGATCTGCCGGATCATCTGGCGGGAACCACTCACACCGACCGCATGGCCAGCTTCAGGATCTCGCGATGCGTGAAGTAGTTCACAGCCGGATCGTCGAGGTGGAAGCTGTAGGTGAACTTCTCGTCGTTGTCCGCGATGAACGTGAAGCGGAAATAGCGTCCGTCCGTGCCGTCGCCGAATTCCTTGACGCTCTCCGCGTAGCCCTCTTCGCGCTCCACCTTCAGCACGCGGTAGAGCTTGTGGGCGCTGATGGGCAGGTCCTCGGGCGGGTAGTGGATGAACTGGATCGCGTAGATCGACTTTGGATCGATCTCGCGCTGTGGAAACTCCTGCACCCCTTCGGTCGACGTTCCGGTGAACCACGTCTCCTCTTCCTTGAAGAGGACGAGACTCGCGGAGTTCTCGGTCATGGGGAGCATGCCGCAGTCGAGATGGATGTGCTGTTCCGGATCGGCGGCGTCGCGGAGCTGCGTGAGCAGGTCGATGACGTACTGGATCCCCTCGCGCGTACCGGTGAACGCCACCTCGTCGTCCTCGTCGGAGATCCAGACGTCGAGCCAGGCGTTCTTCGGCAGCTTCACGCGGCTCTCGAGGGTGTCGAAGGAGACCGCGGCGAAACCGAGGCGCTGGGCCGCGGCGTGGAGGAAGTCGTTGCAGTGCGGGTCGTCGATCAGGTTCTGACGCGCGTAGTCGATCGCCGCCTCGTAGGCACGCTTCCGGCCGAAGTCGTGGCTGAGGTCGAAGGGGTTGATGATTTCGTCGAGAATCCGGGCGTAACGCTCAGCTGGTCGTGACATGGCAGTTCGAGGTCTAACCGCCTCGAATCTATCATAAATCCCCTGCGCTCCCGGACGCCGGCGTGCGCCGAAGCGCCCGCCCTCGCCAGGCCTAACCCGACCGCCGGTCTCGTGTCTTCCAGTCCTGATCGAGGTCGGACAGGAAGCTCGCCAGGTCGTCGGCGTGCTCCTCTTCGACGGCCAGGATCTCCTCGAGGAGCCGGCGCGTGGTGATGTCGTCGTCGCCGACGTAGCGGATCATCTCGGTGTACGAGTCGATGGCCACGCGCTCGGCCACCAGATCCTCCCGGATCATGTCGACGAGCGTCTCTCCCTCTACATATTCCGAATGCGAGCGTGAGAGGAGCCCTTCCGGGTTGAAGTTCGGCGAGCCGCCGAGCTGCACGATCCGCGCTGCCAGCTGGTCGGCGTGACCCTGTTCTTCATTCGCGTGCTGCAGGAACTCCTGCGCGATCGGGTCGGCGTGGATCCCCTGGGCCATGAAGTAATGACGCTTGTAGCGCAGCACGCAGACGATCTCCGTCGCCAGCGCCTCGTTGAGGAGCTTGATCACCGTCTCGCGATTCCCGCGATATCCCTCGGTGACGGCACCCGACTCGATGTGCTTGCGCGCGCGGCGGCGAATCTCCTGAACGTCGGTCAGAAATGGTTTTTCACCCATAGCGCCGCAAACGATATCACCGAGGCTCGCCGCCGAAACGGGTGGCGGCCGCATCGTAGGAACGGCCGCGCCAGGCAAGCTGCCTCCGCACCCCCGTGAGCCACATCGAGCGGAGCATGATCCACGTCCACATCAGGATCATGGCGGGGTGAGCCCAGAGCGCGTAGTGAAAAGGGTAGCGAAGCGAGCGGAACAGCAGCGCGCGCGTCAACGTGATGAGGATGACGGTGGCCACGGCCAGCCATTCCCCCGCCGCCGCCCACGCGTAAGGAAGGACGTGAAAGATCAGGGAGAGCGCGACCACGGCCAGCGTCCAGATATAGCTGCGGCCGAAGACGGCGAAGCTGTTCTTGGTGAACCCTTCCACGATCGCACGTCCCCCTTCGTACATGCGGACGGAGACGAGTTCGCCGGCGCGCACCACCACCGTTCTGCATCGGTGGCGCCGCAGGAGACGGGCCATTCCGACGTCGTCGACGACCGCGTCGCGGAGCGTTTCATGGCCGCCGGCGGCCTCGTAATCGGAGCGCCGGATCATGTTTCCGGTGCCGCCGCCGATCCCCAGCCGCGCGAACGTGGTCCGGTTGGAGAGCCAGGTGGGAATGAAGACATAGAGAGCCATGGCCAGCATCGGCATGGCCACACGCTCCGCCACCGACCCCATGATCAGATGGGGGGCAAGCGCGACCATCGCCGCACCCGATCTCTGCACGTGCGCGACTGCCGCGGCGACGGCGGGAGGCTCGTAGAGGATGTCGGCATCGACGAAGAGAAGGATCTCGCCCCGCGCGGCGCGGCTCCCCTGCTGCAGCGCCCACGGCTTGCCGAGCCAGCCCGCCGGCGGTTCGCTGCCGGCGACGACGCGCAGACGCGCGTCCTCGCGGGCCATCGCCTCCAGGATGGGGCCGGTGGCGTCCTCGGAACGATCGTCGACGACGAGCACCTCGAGCGGGCTGTAAGTCTGCGCCAGCATCGCCCGCACGGTGCGCTCGATGGCCGCCGCTTCGTTGCGCGCCGGAATGATTACCGAGACGAGCGGCCCGGTGCTGTCAGCAGCGGCGCGAAGCCGCGGGATCAGCGTGAGATTGAGGATCGTCCGAAAGAATGCCGCGATCCAGGCGATGAGAACGATCGAATTGAGAATCCTCAATTCTCAATTCTCGATTCCGCCCTACGCCGGTCCGACGCGGCGCTGCGCCTCGAGAGCGAACGGCGAGTCGGGATACTCCGTCACGATACGCCGGTAGGTCTCGCGCGATTTCGCGTCGTCGCCCTGCACCTCGTGGGCGTGGGCGACGAGGACGAGGAGCGAGTCCGCCGGCAGGATCGGTTCGCTCCTGGCCAGCTCCGCGTTCAGCTCGGTGATGACCTGCAGCGCTTCGCCGTTGTCGATCCTCATCTGATAGAGGCTGTAGCGGGCCGCGCCGACGAGGAAGTGCCGGGGCTGGTTGTCGACGAAATTCTGAAGCATGGCCCGCGCCGTAGCCACGTCTCCGCGGCCGGCGCTGATGCGGGCGATGTACAGCCCGGCCACGTCGGCGCTGTTGGTGCCGCCGAACCTGGCCTGGACATCGCGGAACTGCTTCTCGGCGGCAGCGGTCCGTTCCGCCTCGGTCCGGAATTTCGCCCGCGGATCGGCCTGCGGCGCGTCCGGCTGCACGAGCGGCGACTCGAACGTTTCGATCGCCGTGGCGAGAATGGCCTGGGCCTGCCGCTCGCGATTGCTCTGGTAGAAGTAATAACCGTAGGCGGCCAGGGCCACCGCGAGGAGGGCCACCCCGATCGTCAGCAGCAGGCGCTGGTTGGCGCGGGCCCGGGTGGTCAGGACTCCGACTTCGTCGACGAATTTATCGTGTTTCAGTTCTCTGCGGTGCTGGCGATCCATGGAAAGCGGCCTCCGGTGTGAGAGAAGGGAAGGAATCTAGTCCAGCCGCCGTGAACCGTCAATGAACGGGCGCGATTCCCGTCACAGGGGGGGCGAAAAGGCTCCAGTAGAATGGGGCCGGCTCCCGCCCCGGGGCCTTCCGGCCCGGGGCACTGATGTTGCAGCGGCGCGAATCGGAAGTAATTGCGGATTCAACGGGAGACACATGACTGCGCGGGTGTTGGCGGTAACGATCCTTTTGACGGCCGTTCCTCTCTTCGGCCGGGCCTCCGACCTTCAGGAGAAGCCCGAAGCAACCGTACTCTGCTACCACATCATCGAATCGCCGCAGGACGAGCGGATGGAGATCAGCCGGGAGCGCTTCCGGCAGCACCTCCAGTATCTCGAGATGACGGGATACAACGTCATCCCCCTCCGCCACCTCTATGAATACGTGGCCGGCGAGCGCGAATCGATTCCCCCCAACTCCGTCGTGATCACGATCGACGACGGATGGGCCAGCGCCTACACGCAGGCGTTCCCCGAGCTGCAGAAGCGGAACTTCCCCTTCACGCTGTTCATCTATCCCAGGATCATCGGCAAGACTTCGCTGTCCCTCACCTGGGATCAGGTCCGGGAGATGGCGGATGCCGGCGTCGACATCCAGAGCCACTCGCTCTCACATCCGTTCCTGACGCGGGGACGGAACCCTGAATTCGATGATCTGCAGTACGCCGGCTGGCTGCACCGCGAGCTGGCCGAGAGCAAGCGGATCATCGAGGAGCGGACCGGCAAGCCGGTCGACTTCCTCGCCTATCCCTACGGCGACTACGACACGCGGGTGGCGCGCATGGCCGAGAAGGCCGGTTACCTGGCGGCGTTGACGTGCAACTTCGGCCGCGTGAAAGCGGGAAGCGATCCGCTGCGGATGAAACGGTTCGTGATCGACAAGCAGATGACGTTCGCCGACTTCCGCAGCTACCTTGGCGCCGGCAACATCCAGCTCGCCGACGTGAACCCGAGGGGCGATCTGGACGAGCCGGCCCGGATCGTGTCGGCGCGCATCCCCAATCACGAACAGCTCGACCCCGCCTCGGTCGGTCTGGCGGTGCTGTCGCTCGGAAGCGTCGCTCCCTACTCGTACGATCCGGCCACAGGATCCGTGTCGCTGGTCATCAACGAGCCGCCCGAAGAGCTGCTCGGCAAATCGCACCAGGCGCTCGTCTGGGCCCGGCATGCCAGAACGGGAAAACGGGTCGAAGCATCGTGGTCGTTCCGCTTCATCGAACCGGAGCCGGAACCGGCCGAGGCCGCGACCGCTCTCACCGCCCGCGCGCCCGTCCTCGGCGGGGGGCCGACGGCGAACGAGCGGTAGCTCACTTCGGCAACTTGATCGCCGGCTTCTCATCACGCGGCCGGTAAAGAATGGCCACTTTCCCCACGATTCCGGCGACGCTCGCGTCCGCTGCCGCGGCGAGGCTCGCTGCCAGGCTCTCCCGCTCGGCGGCGCCGCCGGCGTCCAATCGCACCTTGATCAGCTCGTGGGCGGCGAGCGACTTTTTCGTCTCCCCGACGACGGCGGCGCTGACGCCTCCTTTCCCGACACGGACGACAGGGGCAAGGGGATGAGCGAGGCCTTTGAGGAACTGGCGCTGTTTCGGTGTCAACACGACGTCCTACGATATGGCAATTTCTGTGCAGAGCGGAGTCAGCAGGAGATCTGAATGAAGAAGCTCATGATTGTGACCGTTGTCCTGTTCGTGGCCGCCACGGCCGACGCGCAGTGGCAGATCCGGACCACGCCGGCGATCGTCGGCGCGCAGGATCGGACCGGCTTCAGCATCGGGCCGCGCTATTCGAATTACTCGACGGACATCGACCTCGTCATCTTCACGATCGAGTCGGGACGGCAGCACGCCTTCGGACTGGTGGGCGAGTTCCGCAGCGGCTCGTTCGTTCTCGATTTCAACTGGGATCACGACCCGGAGAACGGCCTGCAGTTCACCGATCTGCTGCCGATCGACTTCGCGCGCTACGAACGCGATCGCGGCGAGTTCACCGTCGGCTGGGCCGCGCACCCCATCCTCGACCTGCAGGCGGGCTTCCGCATCGACACCTTCTCGCTCGGAGACTTCCGATTCGGCAATGACTTTTTCTCCGGCAACGACTTCGACCACTCGGCGATCCTCTTCGGCGTCGCCGTCCATACTCCGACGCGCCGTCCGTTCGGTGTGTATGGCAAGCTGCGCGGCTTCATCGGCAGCGTCGATTTCGGCGGCTCCGGCTTCGGAGTGCAGCTCGACTCGAGCGGCATGAGGATGGAGGGGGGTGTCGAGATCCCCATCGGAGATTCGCAGTGGACCGCCGTCCCCGGCATCGAGCTGGAGCGGTTCGAAGCGGATCCCGAAGTGCGGGTGAACACGAACCGCTTCTTCGTGAACTTCGTCTACACGTTCCCGCGATGAAGGTTCGTTGTTCCACTACCTGACCCGCCGCAACCTCTCGAGAAACGCATCCGGTCCCTCGAACCCGGTCAGACGCAGCGCGCGCTGCTCGCGGCCGTCGGGCCCGATGAAGACGATCGTCGGAACGCCGACTACGGACCACCTGCGGGTCAGCTCCGCCGAGGTGTCGTTGGCGAGCGTGAGATCGGCTTTGAGGCGGGTGAAGCGATCCATCTCCGCCTTGACCCTCGGATCGCTGAACGTCTTCTGGTCCAGCTCCTTACACGGAAGGCACCAGTCGGCGTAGAAATCGATGACCGCCGGCCGGTTTGAGGATGCGGCCGCCGTCACGGCCGCGGCGTCGTACCTGTCCCAGACCACGCCGTCCGTCGCGCCGCGTGGAATCGCGAAGGCGGCGCTGGCGATCAGGAGGAGCGCAGCGCAGGCAAGGCGCATGGCCCGTCCGGCCGTACCGCGCGATGCGAAGAGGAAGATCGCGCCGACGAGGAGGCTCAACGCCACGCCCCAGCGGAAGACCTCGTCGCCGGTGAGCGGCCGGAGAAAGTAGAACGCCATCGCCACGAGCACGAACCCCATGGCCTTCTTCACCTGCACCATCCACTCCCCCGGCTTCGGCAGGACGTTCAGCAGGGCGAGGTATGGGAAGCCGAGGCCGAACGCGAGTGCGGCGAACATGACACCGCCGATGAGCGGTTTGCCGATGGCGGCGACGAGCGTGAGGAGCGAGATCACCACCGGTCCGACGCACGGCGCGGCCACGATACCGACGAACAGACCCATCGTCGCCGCCCCGGCCATCCCCGCCCTCCCCTGCGACCGGTTGGCGATCCAGCGCGGCGGCTGGATCTCGTACGCGCCGAACATCGAGGCGGAGAGAACGAGCATCAGCAGCGCGAATCCGACGAGCACCGCCGGGCGCTGCAGCCACGCGCCGAACATCTGGCCGCCGATGGCGGCCATGACGCCGAGCGCCGAGTACATCACCACCAGCCCGAGAACGTACATCGCGGAGAGAGCGAAACGGCGCGACCGCCGGCCGTCGCTCTGCATTGCGAAGAAGCCGAGCGTGATCGGCACGACCGGCAGCACACATGGCGTGAGGTTCAGTGCGAGGCCGCCGACGAACAGGAGGAGAAGCGTGAGCGGGAGTCCGCTCGAAGCGAACGTGCGCGACAGGCGGTCGTCTTCACGCACCGCTGCCGCGGCCGCGGCCGGGTCGTCTGGTGCGGCGGAAAGAGGCACGAAGCCGGCTCCGCTCTGCGGAGGAGGCATCACCGCATTCGCGTCGATGCCGGCGGTGGCCGTTCTCGGCGGCAGACAGACGGTGTCGTTGCAGGCCTGATAACGGAGCGACGCCCTGACGACGCTCGATCCCGGAGCGAGCGTCGCGCTGAAGGGGATCTCGATGGTGTGCTCGTAGACCGGGATCTCCTTGTCGCCGGTGAACGAGAAGGCCTGCATCCGGTGCTGCGGATACTGAACGTTCGTCAGCGTGGCCGTGGCGGGATCGAGCGTCAGCTCGGTGGGGATCGCGTACTCGTCGAG
>DATLFC010000222.1:0-4697 GCA_035525015.1 Thermoanaerobaculia bacterium
ACTGCTCATCGGCGCGGCCATCAACATGCGCCCCGACCTTTTCAAGGGTGTGGTGGCGAGGGTGCCGTTCGTCGACGTCGTCACCACCATGCTCGACGCCTCCATTCCGCTGACGACGTTCGAGTACGACGAATGGGGCAATCCGGCGGAGAAGCCGTACTACGACTACATGCTCTCCTACTCTCCGTACGACAACATCGAGGCGAAGGGGTATCCGCACCTGCTCGTGACCACCGGCCTTCACGACTCGCAGGTGCAGTACTGGGAGCCGGCCAAATGGGTGGCCCGGCTGCGGGCCAGGAAGCGGGGCGATCAGCGCATCCTTCTCCAGACCTACATGGAGGCCGGACACGGCGGCGCTTCGGGACGGTTCCGGCGCCAGAAAGAGACCGCCCTGATCTACGCCTTCCTGCTCGATCTGGCCGGACGGCGATGAAACCGATCGGCTTCGTCCGCAGCGCGTATCGGGAGACATCCGAGATCCCGAAGGGGCTGGGCGCCACGCACACCGCCGAGGGGGTGCTGGAGATCGAGAAGGAGCTCGAGGAGGGGCTCACCGACATCGAGGGCTTCTCGCACCTGATCGTCGTCTGGGTCTTCGACCGCTCGGAGGGCTGCGAGCTCCTCGGCACTCCCCCCACGGATGACCGCCCGCACGGCGTCTTCGCCACGCGATCGCCGTACCGTCCGAACCCGATCGGGCTGACGACCGTCGAGCTGCTGCGCCGCGACGGCCGCAACCTCCACGTGCGCGGAGTGGACATGCTCGACGGCACGCCGATCCTCGACATCAAGCCCTACCTGTCGAGCATCCCGGAGGAAAAGCTCCGCCGCGGCTGGCTCGAGGAAGCGGAGAAGCGGAGAGGCTGATCGGAGGTGAATCCGTCTCTACTTCAGGTAGACCGAGGTAGCATGGATCGGGACATGGCCGAGGCGCTGACATTCGATGACCTCCTTCGCTTCCACCGCCAGGTGTTGATGCCGGAGATCGGCGGCCAGATCGAGGCAGTTCGGAGCGATCTCGGCGGCCAGATCGAGGCGGTTCGGAGTGATCTCGGCGGCCAGATCGAGGCGGTTCGGAGCGATCTCGGCGGCCGGATCGAGGCGATTCGGGGTGATCTCGGCGGCCAGATCGAGGCAGTTCGGATCGATCTGCGTGAAGAGACAGGCACGATTCGAACGGAGCTCGCCAGGCACGTCACCGCCGAAACCGGCTCGCTTCGCACAGAGCTCCAGAGCTTCCGCCGCGAATTCGACGACTTCCGCGGCGATGTCCTCTCCCACTTCGACGCGGTTTACCAGCGGCTCGCCTCGCACGCCTCGGAGTCCGTAGCCCTGAAAGCAGGGATCCGCCGTCTCGAGGAAGCGAGTGCCGCGACGCGGATCGATCTTGCAGGGCTGCGGATTGACGTCGCAAATCTCGGCAACCGCCTCACCGATCTCGAGCACGGCTGACCTGTCCAGGCCGTGTGCTGGCCCCCGGAAGCGCCGGATGAGGACAGCGGGGCACCAAAACGGTAAGATCTGCGTCTTCAAACTGAACCGTCATTCAGGAGGTGTCATGCGTCGAACGCTCCTTTCCATTATTCTCATGCTCGCAGCCGTGCCGCTCGCGGCGCAGAGCACGGGGTGGGTCCGTCACCCGGGGATGCAACTTCCCGGGCAGATCACGCGCGACGCGCAGGGGATCGCGCACATCCGTGCCTTCACCGATCGCGACGTGGTCTTTCTCAACGGCTGGGTCCATGCGCAGGACCGGCTCTTCCACATGGACGAGAACCGGCGCATCGCCAACGGCACGCTCGCCGAGCTGGTGGGCCAGCCGGCGCTTCCGACCGACGTGCAGCTCCGGACGCTCGGACTGCGGCGCGGCGCGGTGGCGACACAACTCGAGCTCTCCCCGCGGATGGCGCAGCTTCTCGGCGCCTACGCCGCCGGGGTGAATGCCTGGGTGGCGGCCAACCCGTTGCCGCCCGAGTACGGCGCCCTCGAGCTGACGCAGTTCCAGCCGTGGACCGCGCTCGACTCGATCGCCGTGGCGAAGCTCCTCGCCTTCGGCCTCTCCTTCGATCTCGACATCAACAACACGATCAACCTGCTCACCTACCGCGCGGCCGGCCAGGTGCTCGGCATCGACGGGACGGCGCTCTATTTCGAGGACCTGTTCCGCTCGCAGCCCTTCGATCCCGCCTCGACCGTTCCCGATGCGACGGCCAGCACGATCGATCCGGTGATGACGAAGTCGCGGCTGCGCGCCGTCGACCGCGCGCTCGACGAGATCCGCCCCGAGACCGTCACGCTGCTGAAGAGCTACATCGCCACGCTGCGCGACATCCCCTTCTTCGAGCAGATCCTCGACGCGGAGAAGCGCGGCGGCTCGAACGAATGGGCGGTCACCGGCGCTCTCTCCACGACCGGCAACCCGCTGATGGCCAACGATCCTCACCTCGCGCTGCGGATGCCGGCAACGTTCTATCCGATCGGCCTCTCCGGCGCGCGGATCCACGCCGTCGGCATGGGTTTCCCCGGCGTGCCGCTGGTCGTCCTCGGCCATACGAACCGCATCGCCTGGGGCGCCACGACCAATCCGATGGACGTCACCGATGTTTATCAGGAACAGGTCGTTCCCGACGCGGCCTCCCCATCCGGTTTCTCGTCGCTCTACCAGGGAAACCGCGAGCCGCTGACCCCGCTCACCGAAACCTACCGGATGAACACCCCGGGCAACGGGACGCCGAACGACCTGGTGCTCGTGCCGCCCAGCGCGTCGATTCCGCAGGCGACGCTGATCGTCGGGCGCCGCAACGCCCCGATCATCTCGCTCAACTTCGCGACCGGCGCGGCTGTGAGCGTGCAGTACATCGGTCACGGCCCGACGCGCGAGATCGAGACGTTCCTCCACTGGAACGAGGCGCAGAACCTGGCCGACTTCCAGCGCGGCCTGGAGTTCTTCGACGTCGGATCGCAGAACTGGGCGTACACCGACGCGGACGGCAACATCGCCTACTTCACCAGCGGGGAGATGCCGCTGCGCGCCGATCTGCAGTCCAACACCGTGACCGGCCTCCCGCCGTACTTCCTCCGCAACGGACAGACGGGGCAGAACGACTGGCTGCGCGTGACCACGCGCCCCGCGAATCAGGCCTCGCCGTACCAGATCCTCCCCGCTTCGGAGATGCCGCACGTGATCAATCCGTCCAGGGGCTGGTTCGTCAACGCGAACAACGATCCGGCGGGGACGACGCTCGACAACAATCCGCTGAACCAGCTCCGGCCCGGCGGCGGCATCTATTACCTGAATCCCGGCTACTCCGGATTCCGCGCCGGCCGCGTCACGCAGATGATCCGGGAGAAGCTGGCCCGCGGCGAGAAGTTCTCGCCGGAAGACATGCAGCGGATGCAGGCCGACGTGGTCATGCTCGACGCGCAGTTCTTCGTGCCGTACATCATCGCCGCGGCCGGCAACGGCGCGGCGATGAGCCAGTTCCCGCCGGCCGTGGCGGCCGGGATCACGCAGGCGGTCAACCGGCTGGAAGGGTGGAACTTCTCGACCCCGACCGGCATCCCCGAGGGGTATGACGCGGCGGATGTGAACGGCACGCTGTCGGCGCCGTCGCAGGAGGAGATCGCTCACAGCGTCGCCGCCACGATCTACAGCGTCTGGCGCGGACGCTTCATCGCCAACACCATCGACGCGGTGCTCAACGTGGGCGGTCTGCCGCGTCCGGGTTCGCAGCAGGTGCTGACGGCGCTGCGCAACCTCCTCGAGAATTACGACACACGGCACGGTTTCGGCGTGTCCGGCGTGCAATTCTTCAACGTGCCGCCGCTCGAGAACACCGGCGCTACCGCGCCGCTGCGGCGCGACATTCTCGTTCTGAAGAGCGTGGCCGACGCGCTGGGGCTGCTGGCCAGCAACGAGTTCGCGCCGGCCTTCGCGAACTCGACCGATCTGAACGACTACCGCTGGGGCAAGCTGCACCGCGTCGTCTTTGCCCATCCGCTCGGCGGTCCGTTCAACACGCCGCCCGCGGGGGGCGCGTTCCCGCCGCCGCTGCCCGGCCTGAACGGGATTCCGGTCGACGGCGGCTTCGAAGTCGTCGACGCCTCGAATCACAACCCACGCGCGGCGACGCTGAACGGATTCATGTTCGGCGGAGGACCGGTGCGCCGGACCGTTGCCGAAGGACGGCCGGCCGGCATCCACGAAGTCACGTCGCTTCCGGGTGGCGCGAGCGGCGTCCTCGGCAATCCGCTCTATATCAATCTGCTTCGACAGTGGCTGACGAACGAGGCCTTCCCGATCGAGCTGCAACCGCGCATCGGGCTGCCGTGGGGGAATCGATGAAATACGCAGTAGCTCTGTTTCTCCTGATCGCCGCGGCGCCGCTCGCCGCGCAGGACGCCGACATGCAGATCACCGCCTGGGTGTCGCAGGTGGAGATCGAAAGCGAAGACGACTTCTCCGGTTTCCAGACCGACTTCGAAGACGGCTTCGCCATGGGCGTGAGCGTGAACCGGTTCTTCAACCGCTTCGCGTCGGTGGAGGCGTCGGTCTTCGACATCCGCAGCGAGGCCAGCCTTCTGATCGGCGATGCGCCGGCCATCTCCATCGGCGACGTCAATCTGACCCCGGTCATGCTCGGCGTGCAGCTCCACCTCGCCGGCCGGTCGCGCTTCGATCCCTACGTCGGCGC
>DATLFC010000223.1:0-10796 GCA_035525015.1 Thermoanaerobaculia bacterium
GGTCCGCAGTCCGATGATGTCGCGCTCGGTGCCGACGACGTACATCAGCTCGTACTGGCGGAGAAGCCCGCGGAGCGGCGAATACACCTCGCCCGCCTCTTTCCGCGCTTCGACGGAAATGGCCACGTACTCGTCGCCGAATCCGAACGTCAGAAACGCGTGGGCCAGCCCCGGGATCCCGCCGAAGCGGCTGACCGCGTACCAGAGCGAGTCGAGCTCGCGCAGGTCGTAGGTCCTGTCGAAGTAGCGAGCGTCGAAGTCGCTCTCCGTACGGTACCCGAAGTCACGGACGTTCCGGATCTCGACGAGATCGCCCCGCACGGCGACGCGCGCCAGCACCGCCTGCGCCGGATGCCACTGGCGTTCATTGGAGGGCTTCCGCAGGAAGCGGACGGAGAGGAGCAGGGAAAGGAGGACCGCGGCGAGCACGACGGTCACCGTCACGACGCCCCTCCACGGAACTTTCACACCGCGAATGTTACGCGACGCCGAAGCATCGCGGACTTCTTCGGGCTTGCTCACCAGTACGAGGCGAAGCCGAGGTCTTTCGCGCGCTTCACGAGCTTCTGGTCGAAGGTGGCGATGGCGTCGTAGCGGTGGGTCGTGGCGACAGCGACGATGGATGCGTCACCGAGGCCGGGGAGGGGGTTCGGCCAGAGCTCGAAGACGCGGCGCCATGGGCAGGTGTCGATCGTCTGCACACCGGGGGTCATGACGACATCGCGGATCACGGAGGCGAGCCGTTCACCGGTGATGCCGTACTGGCTCTGCAGCACGTATGCGGTCTCGAAGACGACGAACTGCGGGACGATGGCGGCTAGATCGCCGGCTTCGGCGAGGCGCAGCAGCTCGTCCGCCGCGTCGCGCTGCTTCGGGTCGTGATCGACGAAGAAGGAGACGAGGGCGTTTGCATCGACGACGACGTTGCGCACGTCAGATGCGTCCTCGCGTCTTCCGCGCTGCGTGCACGGCCTTCACAGCGTCGTCAGGGCCGTGCTTGATAAAGCCTTTCCAGCGCCAGAGTCCCGGCCGTTCGGTCGTGACGGCGACGCGACCGCCGTTGACCTCCCACGTGATCTGGTCGCCGGGGCCGACGTCGAGCGCGTCGCAGACTTCCTTCGGGACGGTCGTTTGTCGCTTGCTGGTGATGGTCGAGCGCGGCATCAGGCAACCTCCTTACAAATGCTAACACGCGTAAGGAGCTGCGAAGTTCGCGGGCAACAAAAAAGCCGCCAAGTGGCGGATCCTAAGGGCCGCAATCGTCCCCTCACTCTCACTCGAGCAGTGACGTGGCGTTCAGGATCACGTGCACCGGCGTCTCGACCGGTGCGGAGACTTGTTTCCGCATGAAAAATTCAGTGCCGCTTCTTGTGGGAGCGTAGAGGTAGCGGCTGAGGCTTGCAGCGCTGACGGAGCGGTCGAAGCGAAAGAGCATGGACGGGCGACTCGCCCGGAGGTCGTCGCCTTCAGGGTGCAACGATACCGACATCAGTTCGCCGGCGGGGGAGAGGTAATAGAGCTCGCGCCCGTCGCGACGCCACACAGCGTTCATGCCTCCGCCGGTCGAGATCTGCGATTTTCGGGTCGGGTCGGGAAAGCTCTGCAGAAACACCTGGCGCTCGCCCGAATCCGTCGAGTCATACGTGACCCATTTGCCGTCAGGAGAGAACCGGCCGCAGCGCTCGTCGAACGAACTACGCGCCACCGGGATCGGCTTCCCGCCGGCGAGGGGAACGGCTGTGATGTCGAAGGACTGGTGGCTGCTGCGGTCTGCAATCAGGAGAAACTTCCCGTCGGCTGAAACATCCATCGGTGCCTGCATGTCCCGGTCGCGGTAAACGAGTCTCGCTTCGGCACCGCCGGCGGGCGGCATTGCATACACGTCGGATTGATCGGCGCGGTTCGACGCGAAGTACAGCAAGCGCCCATCCGGTGACCAGACTGCCTGCCACTCGAACGACGGTTCGAAGGTGATGCGAGCCGGCGCCTGCGTTTCCAGGTCCACGAGCCACAAGTCTGTCGTTGCCACCTTCGGGTCCAGCATTTCCAACGCCAGAAAGCGCTCGTCGGGCGACAACGCCAGGTGCCAGATCGCGCCGGCCGGCCCGACGTTTCCCTTCTCTTTTCCTGTGCGATCCACAACGACGACCTGGTCGGCCGACGGCAAGGGGACGGTTCGATACGCCAAAGAACCGAACTCAGAAACGGAAGTAGGGTTCCGCGCGGTCTGCGGATCGGCACCGTCCACGAGCACGACGGGATCACCGTGCACTTCGCCGCGTTCCAGATCGAAGCTCCACGCCAGCACTTTCTCGGCTCGGGTCTCGATCAGGTAGCCTGGTTCGGCGTACTCCGCCACCGACGCGAACGTCGAATCAGTCTCGAGAAGTCGCTTCCGCCGTGTGGGCTCCTGGAGCGAAGCCAAATAAACCCCTTCGCGGTCACGCTCCTCGCCGCTGCGGACGAAAAAGAGGAACCGGTCACCGTCGGGAAGGAAGGTCGGGAACCGGTATTCGGTCTCTCCGGGCCCCGGTTTCGCGGCGAGGACCGGCTGTCCGCCGCGTGCGGAAACCCGAAAAATCGACCCACCCGACTCGAAGAGGATCGTCCCCTTGCTTCCCCACCGGCCGTGAGGCGCTTGCGTGCCGGTTACGACGACGTCGCTGATCGTCTGGACGGCGCCGGTGCCGACGTGCACCGCCTGGAGTTTGCCCAGGGTGAAGAACGCGACGCGCCTGGAGTCCGGCGACCAGAACAGGGTCGACAAGCGGTCGACATCCATCAGCCGCCGTGGTTCCTGCTCGCTGAACGATCGCACCCAGAGCGAAGATCGGCGGGTATCGAGCTGCACCAGCATGTAGGCGATTGCGCGACCGTCGGGAGACAGCACCGTGGAGCGAATCCCATGACCTTCCGGTGGCTGAATCGCGAAGCGTATGACGTCCGGTTTCGGCTTCGGAGCCGTCGCTCGCGCAGCCGCGAATCCGAGGACTGCGGCCAGGACCCCGATCAAGGCGAGGAGGAGCGGAGCAAAGGCGCGCCGAGGAGCGCGGGCGGTCGTTGCAGCGCGTTCTTCACTGCTGAGCCAGCGAAGCTCGCGCGCGACATCATGTGCGCTCTGCCAGCGCTCGTCGGCATCTTTTTCCAGGCAGGCACGCACCACACGATCGAGCGCCGGCGGTGTCATCGGCACGGTGACGCTCATCGGTTGCGGCTCGGCGCTCATGATCGAGGCGATCAGGCTCGCTCGGCTCTTGCCTTCGAACGCGCGCTTGCCGGTCGCCATCTCGTAGAGGAGTACGCCGAGGGCGAAGATGTCCGTCCGCGGGTCGGCTTCCTCGCCTTCGAGCTGCTCGGGCGCCATGTACTGAATCGTGCCGAGGATGGTGCCTTCCTCGGTGATCGGGCGGTGCTCGGTCGGAAGAGCCGTTGCGTCCAGCGTTCCGCGTCCGGCGTCCGGCGTCGCGTACTTGGCCAGGCCGAAGTCCAGCACCTTTGCGCCGGACTTTGTGATCATCACATTGCCCGGTTTGAGATCGCGGTGGATGATCCCATTCTTGTGGGCTTTGTCGAGAGCTTCGGCGATCTCGGCGCCGTAGCGGATGACATCCTTCAGTGGAAGCGGACCGCGCGTGAGGCGATCGGCGAGCGTCTCCCCCTCGAGAAACTCCATGACCAGGTAGTCCGAGCCGTCCTGGTGGCCGACGTCGTAGAGCGTGCAGATGTGAGCGTGGGTCAGCTTGGAAATCGCGCGAGCCTCGCGATCGAATCGGTCACGCAGATGGGGATCACCGGACAGGTGCGATGACAGAACCTTGATCGCAACGTCGCGGCCCAGGCGCGTGTCGCGGGCACGGTAAACCTGGCCCATTCCGCCCGCTCCTGCAGGCGCAAGGATTTCGTACGGGCCGAGGCGAGTACCGCTGTCGAGTTGCACGGGTGAGGAACATACTAGACTGTTCCTCAGAGGTGACTTTACTTCGTGAGCCAACCCGGTCCCGAGAGTGGGATTTGGCGGGGCCGACGGGACTCGAACCCGCGACCTCCGGCGTGACAGGCCGGCGTTCTAACCGACTGAACTACGACCCCGCATCGGTGGAACCACGGTAACGACTCCCCGGTGAGGGGCATTCCCGTGGCAAGGCGCGCGATGGTACGGGGAGCACCGGTGCAAGTCAACCGGACCAGCGCGGCAGAACCGGCGCGTCCTTCAGACGAGGGGCCGCGGCGTCCCTGGGCGAGAGCACCGGCTGCGCGACCGGCCACTCGATCCCGATGTCGGGATCGTTCCAGGCGATGCCGCGCTCCGAGGCGGCGTCGTACAGCGCCGTACATTTATAGAGGACGTCGGTCTCCTCGGAGATGGCGCAGAAGCCGTGCGCAAAGCCGGGCGGCACCCAGAGCATCGTCCCGTTGGCCTCGCTCAGCTCGATGCCGATCCATTTCCCGAACGCCGGCGAGCCGGCGCGGATGTCGACCGCCACGTCCCAGACCGACCCCCGCGTGCAGCGGACGAGCTTCCCCTGCGCGTTCGGCTCCTGGTAGTGCAGGCCGCGCAGGACGCCGCGCCGCGAGCGCGACTGATTGTCCTGCACGAAGTGCTCGGGCAGCCCCGCGGCACGAAAGGTTCGCGCGTTGTAGGTCTCGGCAAAAAACCCGCGTTCGTCGGAGAATACCCGCGGCTGGAGCCTGAGCACGCCGGGCAACGCCGTTTTGATGACGTCCAAGGCGGGCGGATGATACAACGGCGCGAACATGAGCATGGTCACTCCCGAAGACCCTGGGCCCGAAGCAGTCCCGCTGCCGCGACTCCGCGAATGGCGCATCGGGGCGATCATCTTCTTCGGACTCCTGGCCCTCCTCCTCCTCTACGCGTCGTTCCTGATCATCTGGCCGTTCATGACGGCGATCCTGGTCGCCGCGATTCTGGTGATCCTCACATTCCCGACCTATCGACGCGTTCGCGCCCGGTTGAAGGGGAGGACGGAGCTGTCCGCCGCGGTGATGCTCGTCGGCATCACGTTTCTGCTGGTCGTGCCGGCGCTGATCTTCTCCATGCTTCTCGTGCAGCAGGCGAACGTCGTGATCGAGCGGCTGCAGTCGGGCGACGCCAGGCAGACGCTGCAGCAAATCGACTTCGCGTCGCGACTCGAGTTCATTCGCCGGGTCGCTCCCGGATTCGATCCGCAGATGATCAGTCCCGATCGCCTGCTGCTCCCGGCAATCCAGCGCATTCCGGGCTGGGTCGCGCGCCATGGCGGCACGCTGCTGGGCGGACTGGCCGGCGCGGTGCTCGGATTTTTCCTGGTTCTTCTGGCAGCGCACTTTTTCTACGTTCACGGCGAAGCGATCGTCGATGAGCTGACCGAGCTGTCGCCGCTTCCTGACCGCTACGATCGCGAGTTCGCCGCGCGATTCCGCGACGTCGTCGATGCCACGTTCCTGGGACAGCTGATGACCGGCATCGCGCAGGGTCTGGCCACGGGGATCGGACTCGCCATCGCCGACGTGCCGGGCGCAATTTTCTGGGGAGCGGTGGCGGCGTTGCTCTCGCTCCTCCCGATGGTGGGCGCGGCGGTGGTCTGGGTGCCGGCGGCGATCATCCTCTTCATCTCCGCCACGATGGGTGATCGCCCTTACTGGCAGCCCATTTTTCTGTTGATCTGGGGCGTGGCGGTGGTGTCGCTGGTCGACAACGTCGTGCGTCCCTGGGTCATGAAAGGGAAGGCGCAGCTTCCGGCCATCCCGCTCCTGTTCGCCATTCTCGGCGGGCTGCAGGCATTCGGGTTCGTGGGGCTGGTCATCGGCCCGCTCGTCTTCTCGCTGCTGATGACCATCGTCGACATCTACAAGCGTGTACTTCGAGAGAAGCTGGGCGAGGCGCCGGCGGGGTCTGCCACGACTCTGCCGTCCGGTTGAGTCTGCTCACGCTGGCAGTGGATTTGTAAGACCTCCCACGAATGGCGACCCTGCCCGGAGAGCGCGTGCTGATCGCGGACGGCGATGCGGCCCTGCGCCAGCACATCTACAGCAAGCTTCTCGGCGCGAATGTCTTCGCGGACTGCGTCATGGACGGCCGCTCCGCGATCGCGCATCTTCGCGAGAGCGGCTACGCCGTCATCCTGCTCGATATCGGTCTGCCAAACGTCGGCGCGGAGCGCGTCCTCGAGTTCGTCCGGCAGGCCGCACCGGGCGAGCGCCCCGTCATCCTCGTGCTGGGGGAGGTGAGCGCGGCGCGCTCCCTCGATGTCGATCTCGTGCAGATCGTGATCCGCAAACCGTGCGATCTCTCGCAGCTATCGGACCTCGTGCAGAGCTGCGTGAGAAGGGCGCAGATGCACCGCGACCCGATCGGCGTCAGGGGCGGTTCGGTCGCCGTCTAGGCTTGCCCCGACGTCAGCGCGCGGACGGTCGAGACCAGATCGTCGTGCTGAAACGGCTTGCGCACCACGCCGGCGACATCCGCGGCGATGGTCTTGAGCACCGACTCCGGCGCGGCCGTCACGAGAATGACGCGCTGCAGCGCCTCGGGGTCGTTCTCGCGCAGGTGGCGGATCACGGTCATGCCGCCCTCGTGCGGCATCATCAGGTCGAGCAGGATCGCGTCGTACCGCACCTGGCCGATGGCGTCGATCGCCTTGTGGCCGTGATCGACGACGTCGACGCGGAGTCCTCCCCGACGGAGGAGAGTGGCCATCAGCTTCTGCATCGATCGATCGTCGTCGAGCAGCAGAACGCGGGGTTTGCGTCGAAGGAACTGGATCACCGGCGGGCGATTCTAACCGGATCGGTCCTGCGCCGGGTCAAAGCCGAGCGAGGTGAGCTGGTCCGCGGCTTCGCTTTCGCGCTCGCTCCAGACGAGCGCGTGCAGAATGTCGCCCTTCTTCCAGGCCGTTTCGTCGTCGACCGGGACCATACTCCGTCCACGCCCGACCGCCAGCGGCAGATACATCAGCGCTTCCTCGGAGGGCTTCGGCGCGCCGGCCGGAGGAGCAGCGGCGAAAACCCACTGCCTGACCATGGCCTGGTTGCGGTCGAGCCGCAGGTTCCACGGCTCCAGCCGCCGGGGAGCGCCGAACAGAAGGCGCGTATCGAACTGCCTGACGACCTCCGCCGTGACGTTCAGGTGCCCGCTGTGAATCGCCACCCAGGCCCGCGGCGTCTTGTACACCTTGCGGGCCCGGCGTGCGAAGAGGAGGTTGACCTCGTCGTTGGTCGTCACGCCCATCGCGCCACGCCTCGTTTCGAGGTCGGCGCGCTGCAGTACGGTCTCCGACAGTCCGCTGCCGTAGATGATACGCAGCCCTTCCGCTTCGGCGGCTCGGCATAGATGCGGGTTCGAATCGATCAGGACCACGTCTTCGCCGCCGACCAGGAGAGTCTTGCCGAGCTGCCGGCCGATCGGTTGTGCGCCGAGGAGAACGAAGCCGCTCGACGCCGGCCTCCGAAGCTTCAGGAAGTGCGCAAACAAGGTTCCGAAGACGCCGGCGGCGATGACCGTGACCGAGATGACGAGGAAGATCAGCGCGCGCAGTTGATTCCCGCCGGCGATCCCTTCGGCGTCGAGCGTCTGCGCGAACAGCGATCCGATGGCCGCGGCGACGATCCCGCGCGGCGCCATGACCGAGAGGAAGGTCTTCTCCTTCGGGGTGAGGTCGCTTCGCGCCGCGGCAACCCAGACATTCAGCGGCCGGACCACGACGATCAGGACCGCCACCAGAACCCAGGCCGGCCAGCCGAGAGCTTCGATCTCCGCGATGCGCACGTCGGCGGAAAGCAGAACGAAGAGAAGTCCAAGGAGGAGCACGGTGAGCTGCTCCTTGAACTCGCGCAGCTCGACGAGGTTCTGTGCCTGTATGTTGCCGGCCACGAGTCCGGCCACGATCACGGCCATGATTCCGCTCTCGGACGTGATCGCGTTCGAGACGTGAAACAGCGCGAGCACGAGCGCGAGTGTGAAGACGCGCTGCATCGCCTCGGGGATGAGCCGCTCCACGCGCAGCAGACCGGCCAGCGCGAATCCGCCGATCAGCCCGAACACCACGCCGGCCAGCATCCGGAGGAGCGCGTGCCCGGCACCGGCGGCGAGCGAGCCTCCCTCGCGGGAGATGACGATCTCCAGCATGACCACGGCCAGAATCGCGCCGATGGCGTCGACGAAGATCCCTTCCGCCTGGGCGATGGTCGCGATCCGCGACTGCAGGCGCATTCGCCGGACCAGCGGCGTGATGACCGTGGGGCCGGTCACGGTGACGAGCGCGCCGAAGATCACGGCGATGGAGAGCGGCCATCGCATGATCCCCCACGCCGCGAGCGTCCCGCAGATCGCGGTCACCATCACCCCGAGCGTGGCCAGGCGCTGGATGCTGTTCGCCTCCCGGCGCAACTGGGCCCAGCGGAGGTTCATGGCCCCTTCGAAGAGGATGACCGCCACACCGAAGCCGACGAGGTTGTGGAGGCCGGCGCCGAGGGAGGAGGGCTGGACCACTCCGGCGCCGTCGGGCCCGAGGAGGACGCCGGCGGCGAGAAGGAGAATGATGCTCGGGATCTTCAGCCGCTCCGCGAGGATCTGCACGACCATCCCGGCGAACAGCGCGATGGAGATGGTGACGCTGGGATCGGATGAGAGGGGCTCGAGCAAGCGATCGTCAGCGGCTCAGCGCAGCTTTTTCACGGTGCGGCGCTCGAATCGTGCCGCGGGGTAGTACGTCTGCAGGTAGTCGTAGAGAGCGACGACCTGCCGGTTCCCTCCGGCGCGCCAGTCGCGGTCGCGGAAGAAGTAGCGGTCGCCGGTCAGCGTCCGCAGCCCCAGCTCGAGACAGAGGTTGTCGGCCGCCTCCCGCTCGACGCAGTGCAGCCAGCCCTCGACGACGACTTCGCTGCGGAGCGCGAGGATGTCGCGTCCACCGGCACTCCAGATCAGATACTGCCGGTTCGCTTCGACGATGCCTTCGGCTCGTGCCTCGGTCGAGCCGAAGAAGCCACGCCTGATCTCGACCAGCGGAAACGACTCGAACGAGCCGGCCCTCTCTTCGCGCGACGGGACATCGGCAGCCACCGGCCGCGACGAAGTGCAGCCGAGGAGCGGAACGAGCAGCGCCAGGAGCAGGATGTGAGATTTCATGAAGACCTCCTCAAAAGAAAATCGGGAGATGGTTGAATATCACATTATGAAGATGCGCAAGGCGGTTCTCGGTCTGATTCTGATTTGCCTGCCGTGGTCTCTCTACGCCGAACAGAAGTTCGAGATGGCACGCCTGGACTCCCGAGCGAACGCCGGAAGTGATTGCGATCGGTGAAGGTCACATGGCGAATATCCGCCGCCTGCGCTTCACTACGAGATCGTGCCGTGGCTCGGCCCGAAGACGCTGCGCCCGTGATGGTGCGGAGTGAGGGATTCGAACCCCCGACCCCCTCGGTGTAAGCGAGATGCTCTACCGCTGAGCTAACTCCGCACGGTGCATAACCTTATAACAATTTACAAAGACCCTTTGATTCAGCACGGAGTTCAGAGCGCCGTGCACCACGGCAGCAGCGGCAGCAGGATCACGATCGCCGCGGCGATGAGGATCAGGCGTCCCGTTTTTCATCGGGCCATGTCGGTTTCCATGAGCTGCGAAGTGGCGAAGACCACCGGATCGTTCATGGGCGCAGGATACGCCGTTCAGTCACAGCCGTTCGCTGGCCAGTTTCTCGAGCGCGTCGCCGGTGAGGCGGAAGACCGTCCATTCGTCCATCGGCTCCGCGCCGAGTTTTTTGTAGAACTCGATGGCCGGCTCGTTCCAATCGAGCACCCACCATTCGAGGCGGCCGCAATTCCGTTCCCGGGCCAGGCGCGCGAGACGCGCCAGGAGCGTGTGCTCCGCAGCCGTTCCTCTGTCGCCACGACGCTGCCCGCGAGCTTCTCGTACTCGGCGAGATCGCGGATGAACTCCAGGATCAGCGGGACATCTTCCGGAGAGGCGAACCGGATGGTGAACGTCATTCCGGGCGGTGGGGGACGACCATGACCGGCGTGGCCGCATGCTGGACGATGTTGATCTTCTTTTCCGTCAGCTGCTGCCTGGCGTTGATGAAGATGACGTCGGCGTCGGTCTTCGCCGCGTAGCGGATGATCTCGCGCTCGACCTCCGTGCCCCGGATGATCGTCTGCCGCGCGTTCGGGATGCGGCCGGCGAGGTCGCGCAGCGACGATTCGGCGGCGGCGACCTCCTTCTCTTCGCAGACGGTGAGCAGGTGAAGCTCGCCGCCGTGGCTCGCCGTGATGGCTGCTGCCAGTTCGAGAGCAGCCGGAGAGGTCTGGCGCGGATGCACCGGCACGACGATCTTCTTCATCGTCCCGGTCCGTTTCCGCGTCCCGTACCGGATGGCCAGCACCGGCGCCGGAGGATCGTTGACCAGCGACATCGTGGTCGATCCGATCAGCAGGTGCGCGACATGGTGCCGCCCGTGCGTGGCGATGACGACCAGATCGATGTCTTCGTCGGCCACGAACTTCAGGATCTCCTTCCCCGCTTCCGGCCCCTGCTTCACCGCGAGCCGGGTCGAGACCGATGCGTTGGACCGCCTCACACGATCGCGAAGGCGCGCAAGCTCGTGCTGTTCCGCGTACTCGTACAGACGGGGATCGGCCGGGAACCGCAGCTCGTCCGGGTGGCGCTCCCAGGTCATCCGGATGTGCAGGATGATGACTTCCGCTCCCGTCATCCCGGCGATGCGCACAGCGTCATCGAAGGCCCACTCGGAGGCGGTCGAGAAATCGGTCGGGATGAGGATTCGCCGAAACGGATACATCA
>DATLFC010000236.1:0-3021 GCA_035525015.1 Thermoanaerobaculia bacterium
CGCCTTGCCGACGACCTCTTCCGGCTGGTAGCCGTAGAGCCGGCGGGCCCCTTCATTCCAGAGAAGAATGTTCCCGTCGAGGTCCTCTCCGATGATGGAATGCTCCGTCGACGATTCCAGAATGCTGCCGATGAACTCCACCGCCTGATCGGGCGTTCGAACCAGCGTTGGATCGAAAAACTTAGTGCCCATGCGGCTCTCGCTCTCTCTGGTCGGGCGCTATGATCCCGGCATCCAAGAGACTCGAGTCTGCGGATCGCGTGCCCCCCGCCAGCGATCCCTGCTCGTTATCTCCAGCACCACACGACTGGTGACCCTTCATAGTGGGTGCATTCTTCTCACTGGCAGCCTCATGTGTATCGGCCAGTTGCGCTGATCCTCATCGACGTTCTACGGAGCGCCCGGCGCCATAATGGCCGGCCAGCACGATGGGTCGAGTCGATTCGCCGGACGTCGTCAACATCGCCGACCTGAGAAGGGTGGCGAAGAAGCGCCTTCCGCGCGTCGTCTTCGATTACATCGACGGCGGCGCCGACGGGGAGTGGACGCTGCGCGAGAATTCGCGCGCCTTCGACGACGTCGTCTTCCGCCCCCGCTCGGCGGTGGCGACGAAACAGTGCGATCTCCGGACGAGAGTCCTCGGCGAGAGCATCGAGCTTCCCTTTCTCTTCGCGCCGGTCGGGAGCGCGCGCCTGTTCCACCCGCGCGGCGAAGAGATCGCGGCCCGCGCCGCCGGCAACGCCGGGACGATCTTCACCCTCTCCACGCTCTCCGGCTGCGAGGTCCGCGACGTGAAGAAGGCGACGCCGGGGCCGCTCTGGTATCAGCTCTACCTCGTCGGCGGCCGCGACGTCGCCCTCGCCGCCATCGAGCGGGCCGGGAACTGCGGCTGCTCGGCGCTCGTCGTGACCATCGACACGCCGGTGGCCGGCATGCGCGAGCGCGACCTCCGCAACGGCGCGAAAGCGCTCGTCTCCGGCTCGCCGCGGGCGATGCTCCCGCACCTCTTCCAGTTTCTGGCCCGCCCGCGATGGCTGGCCGCTTTCCTCCGCGACGGCGGGCTGATGAAGTTTCCCAACATCGTGCTGAACGACGGGCCGATGCCGTACGCCGACGTCGGCGCCGCGCTCGAGCAGTCGATGGTGTCGTGGGACGACTTCCGCTGGATCCGCGAGGCGTGGCCGGGTCCTCTCGTCGTCAAGGGGGTGCACACGGCGGACGACGCGCGGCAGGCCCTCGACCATGGCGCGGCAGCGGTTGTGGTCTCGAATCACGGCGGGCGGCAGCTCGACGGCGTCGCCCCGGCGCTGCACGTGCTCCCGGAGGTGATCGAAGCGGTGGACGGGAAGGTCGAGGTGCTGCTCGACAGCGGCATCCGTCGCGGCAGCGACGTGGTCAAAGCGCTCTGCCTCGGCGCGCGCGCCGTGCTCGTCGGGCGCGCCTACGCCTACGGCCTCGGGGCGGGTGGTGCGGCGGGCGTCGACCGCGCCGTCGAGATCCTCCGTTCCGGGATCATCCGGACGATGAAGCTGCTCGGCTGCGCGTCGGTTCGGGATCTCGACCGCTCGTTCGTCCGCCTCGAAGCTCCGGGACGAGCGATCTAGGGTTTCGCGGCCGCGGCCAGCCACGCTTCGACGTTCGCTTCCAGGACGTCGAGCGGCACGGCGCCGCTGCCGAGGACGACGTCGTGGAACGCGCGGACGTCGAAGCTCGTGCCGTGGACCTGCTCCGCGCGCCGCCGCAGCTCCCGGATCTTCAGCTCGCCGAGCTTGTAGGCGAGCGCCTGACCGGGCCACGAGATATAGCGGTCGACCTCGGTCGTCACCTCGTGCAGCGGCAGCGCTGTCCGCGCGGCCATGTAGTCGATGGCCTGCTGCCGCGTCCATCCCATCCAGTGAAGGCCGGTGTCGACGGCGAGCCGGCAGGCGCGCCACATCTCATATCCGAGGCGGCCGAAGTTGTCGTACGGATCGGTGTAGAAGCCGGCCTCCAGCCCCAGCCACTCCGCGTAGAGACCCCACCCCTCGCCGAACGCCGAGATGTAGGAAAAGCGGCGGAAGTTCGGGAGGTTCTCCAGCTCCTGGCTCAGCGCGATCTGCAGGTGGTGGCCCGGGACCGCCTCGTGCAGCGTCAACGCCTCGAGGTTGTAGAGCGGCCGGGCGTCGAGCTTGTACGTGTTGACCCAGTAGATGCCCGGCTGCGTGCTGCCGAGCGGCGCGGAGACGTAGCGGCCGGTCGTGTATTTCGGCGCGATGTCGGCCGGCACCGCGTCGACCGTGTACGGAAGGCGCGGCAACCTCGTGAAGAGCGCCGGCAGCTTCCCGTCCATCCGCTTGGCGATGCGCGAGGCGCGCATCAGCAGTTCCTCCGGCGTCTTCGCGTAGAAGCGGGGATCGGTGCGGAGGAAACGGAGGAACGCGGCGACGTCGCCCTCGAACCCGGTCTGCTTCATCACCGCGATCATCTCCGCGGAGATCCGCTCGACCTCGGCCAGTCCGGTCTTGTGGATCTCTTCCGGCGTCAGGTCGAGCGTGGTGAACTCCCGGATCTTCTGACGGTAGTAGGCACGGCCGTTCGGAAGAGCGGAAGCGGCGAGCGTCGTCCGGGCGCCGGGCAGATAGTCGCTGCGGAAGAACTCGAGGAACTCGCGGTATCCGGCGATCGCTCCTTCGACGACGGCATGCCGCCCCTCGCGCCGGAGGCGATCGTGATCGGCGGGGGGAACGGTGGAGGGAAACTCCTCGAACGGCCGCCAGAAGACGCTCGTCGATGGATCGGCGACGACGTGCGCCGCGATCGTGGCGTCGTAGCCGTCGAGCGTCGCGCGCGGCACGGTCATGCCGCGCTGCAGTCCGATGCGCATCAGCGCGATCTGTTCGCGGACGTAGCGCGGCCAGGCGCGGACGCGGGCGATGTAGTTCTCATAATCGCGCGTCGTCGCCAGCGGGACGCGGGACGGCAGGCGGCTGAACGAGGTGTGGAAGCCGGAATCGGCGTTGATCGGCATCTGGTCATCGCCGA
>DATLFC010000241.1:0-8734 GCA_035525015.1 Thermoanaerobaculia bacterium
GGCGCCAGCCATCGCCGGATCGTTTCGGCTGCCGGCTGGCTCGTCGCCGCGCAGTTCGGCATGGTGATGCTGACGACCGGCTATTTCATGAGCGGCGTGCGGCGATTCTGGTGGGGTTTTCATCCTACGTACGACACCGCCGGGCGTGTGCTGTATCCGCTGTTCTTCGGCAGCCTGCTTGCCGTGGCCGTCGTCGACATCGCGCGCGCCTATCCGATCTCGAGCGGCACGGAGCGCCAGCGAATCCGCCTCTTCACGATCGCGCTGGGCATCCTCTGTCTGGCCTCCGTCGATCTCCTGCCGATGTACGGCATCGCGGTCTACCCGTTCGGCTGGACGGCGCTGCTCGCCGGCACGGCCGTCCTCGTCTACACCGTCGCGAAACATGGGATGGTGCCGATCACACCGTCGTTGGCGGCCGCCGAGATCATCAGCACGATGCGCGACCTGCTTCTGGTCAGCGACCGGGACGGGCGTATCCGCTTCGCCAACAATGCCGCCTGCGCGTTCCTCGGCTACGCGCGCGAGGACATCGTCGGGCGCCGGCTCGAGGAGGTCCTGGTCCCGAGCGACGGCGCCGAAACGGCGCCGCTGCAGGGCTGGGTCCGCGACCGCGAGTACATCTTCCGGACGAAGATGGGCCAGCCGATCGAGCTGACGCTGTCGCACTCGCCGGTCACCCATCGGGGAGAAGTCACCGGCGCGGTGATCATCGGGCGCGATCTCCGCGAACGGAAGCGCTACGAGTGGGAGGCCCGCCGGGCGGTGACGCTGCTGCAGTCGACGCTCGACTCGACCGCGGACGGCATCCTGGTGATCGGGGAGGACGGAAGGGTCCTCACGTGGAACCAGCGCTTCGCCGACATGTGGGGGATTCCGGCTGAGCTGATGGAGGATGAGGACCGCGATCTGATCGCGCAACTGGCCGATCAGCTCAGCGACCCGGCAGAGTTTCTGCGGAGTCTCGAAGCGCTCCGCGCTCATCCGGAGGTGGAGAGCGTCCACGTGCTGGAGTTCAAAGACGGCCGCCTTCTCGAGCAGTACTCCATCGGCCGTTACCTCGACGACGCCCCGTTGCGGGTCTGGAGCTTCCGCGACGTGACGGCGCGGCTGGCAGCGGAAGAAGCGCTGCGACACTCGGAGGCGCGGTACCGGCTGCTGTTCGAGCAGAACGCCGCCGGGGTCTGCCTGGCGGCGATCTCCGGCCGCATCATCGACTGCAACGCCACGCTGGCCGGCATGGTGGGCTATGCGCCGGAGGAGCTGAGAAACCGCGACCTCGGCGATCTTTTCGAGCGCGCCGCGGCGATGGATGAGATCCGGGGCCGTCTCGACGAGACGCCAGCCGTGCGGGGGCTGGAGATCGAGATGCGACGACGGAACGGCGAGCGCGTGTCGGCTCTCGCCAACGTCTCACTGGTGGGCCAGGGCGAGCGCGCCCTGCTGCACATGACGGCCGTCGACATCAGCGACCGCAAGCGCGCCGAGGAACAGGTCGAGTTCCATGCCTACCACGACGCGCTGACGCAGCTGCCGAACCGGCGCATGTTCGTCGAGCGGCTGGAGCTGAGCCTCCTCTCGGCCAGGCGGGCCCGCGGGAACGTGGGAGTGCTGTTCATCGATCTCGATCGGTTCAAGGCCATCAACGACACGCTCGGACACAGCGTCGCCGACGAGGTGCTCGTGGAGATCGGGCAGCGGCTGCGGAGCTGCGTCCGGCAGACGGACACGGTGGGCCGCCACGGCGGCGACGAGTTCACGGTCATTCTGCCCGACCTTCATCAGCCGGAGGACGCTGCGCAGGTGGCCGAGAAGATTCTGGAGTGCGTCGCCGAGCCGGTGCTCGCCGGCGCGATGACCATCGAGGTCTCGGTCAGCATCGGCATCGCCGTCTATCCGCACGACGGCAACGACATCGACACGCTGCTCCGCAACGCCGACGACGCCATGTACCGGGCCAAACAGGCGGGGCGGAACACCTACCAGCTCTGCACCGAGCAGATGAAGGAGCGCGCCATGGAGCGGCTGTCGATGCAGTCGCGCCTGCGCAAAGCGATGGCCGGCGACGAACTGGTCCTCGCATACCAGCCCAGGGTCTCGGTCAGCACCGGTCTGGTCGTCGGTGCGGAAGCGATGGTCCGGTGGAACGATCCCGAGCGTGGAGTCGTCGAGTCGGACCAGTTCATTCCCGTCGCGGAAGAGACCCGCCTGATCGTGCCGCTGGGGGAATGGACGTTGTTCACGGCCTGCCGGCAGCTGCGGGTGTGGCGCGACCAGGGACTGCCGCCGCTGCGCGTGGCCGTGACCATCTCCGCCCGCCACTTCCAGCAGCGGGACCTGGCCGTGGCCGTCCGCCGCGCCATCGACGAATGCGGAATCGATCCCGCGCTGCTGGAGATCGGGATTCGCGAGACGACCGCCATGCGCGATCTCGGCCTGACGATCGAGCTGCTGGGCCTCCTGCGCGATGCCGGAGTCTCGATCGCCCTCGACGACTTCGGAAGTGCCCACTCCTCTCTCGGTTCTCTGCGCGTGCTGCCGATCGACGCCGTGCGGATGGATCGCCGGCTCCTGGAGAACCTGCCGGCCGCCGCGGCCGACGCCGCCATCGTCGACGCCGTCATCGCCGTGAGCGCCACGCTCGGCTTGCGCGTCGCCGCGGCCGGCGTCGACACCGCCGAGCAGTTCGGTTTCGTCAAAGGCCACGGCTGTCACGAGGCACAGGGCTCGTACTTCAGCCGGGCCGTCGATCCCAAGGCCTTCCAGGTTCTGACCGCATCGGGCCAGATGGTTGACATCTCCAGACCGTAAGCCGATACTTTCGTAAGTGATGACTTACGAATCCGTCATCGTGGCCCTGGCCGACCCCACCCGCAGGAACATCCTGGAGATGCTGAAAGACGGCCCGCGCGCCGTCGGGGAGCTGGCCGGCGATCTCCCCGTCACGAGGGCCGCCGTCTCGCAGCATCTCCGTGTTCTGAAAGAGGCTCGCCTCGTGTCGGAGACCGCGCAGGGAACCAGACGGATCTATCGCGCCGAGCCGGCCGGACTGTCGGAGCTGCGCAAGTATCTCGATGGGTTCTGGGGCGAGGTGCTGGAGGCCTTTGCGGCGGAAGCGGAATCGCCCCGGCGTCCGCGAGCGAAAAAGAGGAAAAAGGAGCGAAAGAAATGAGTCCCCTGGCGCCGGTCGAGATCGCGATCACGGTACGCGGCAGCGTCGATGATGCTTTCCGCACGTTCACCGACGGCTTCGGCAGCTGGTGGCCGAGGAAAACCCATTCGGTAGGGCGGGAGAAGACATCCGTGGTCGCACTCGAGAACCATAGGGGCGGGGAGATCTACGAGCGGACGGACGACGGAACGCGTCACATCTGGGGAAGAGTCGTCGCCTGGGAGCCGCCTCACCGGATCGTCTTCACCTGGCATCCCGGCCGCGCGGAGGAGACGGCGCAGGAAGTCGAGATCCTCTTCCGCTACGTGGGCGATGTCACCGAGGTGCGCCTCTGCCACAGGAACTGGGAAGTGCTCGGCGAGGATGGCGAGCGCGTGCGGTCCAGCTACCTCTCCGGCTGGCAGCTCGTCCTCGGGCAAAGCTACCGGGAGGCAGCCGAAGGGCGGCAGGAGGTGCCTCGATGACACGCGGCGCGCTGTTTCTTTCTCTCACCATCGCCGCCGCCGGCGCGACGGCGGAGCCACGCGCCGTCGTAGCCGATGTGGTCGTGGAGGCCTCCGTCGCCGACGTCTGGAAGGCGTGGACCACCATGGAAGGGATCGTCTCTTTTTTCGCGGAAGAGGCGCGCATCGATCTGCGGCCGGGCGGTCGTTACGAGATCCTCTTCAGCAACGGGATCGGCTGTAACGGCTGTTCGATCATGGCGATCCAACCGGAGAGGCTGCTCGCTTTCACCTGGAACTCACCTCCTCATCTGCCGGAGGTGCGACCGCATTTCACCCACGTCACCGTTCGATTCCAGCCGCTGAGTGCTGCGAGAACCGGCGTCAGGCTGCGCGGAGACGGATGGGGCGAGGGAGGAGAATGGGACGAGTCATTCGCCTATTTCTCGGAGGCGTGGCCCCGCGTTCTGCGCAGCCTGCAGGAGAGCTTTGAGAAGAAGGGATATGATGATCCGGCTCGGAAAGGAGGATCCGATGAAGACGCTCTCCGACGTACTCAAGCTCAAAGGAACCGAGGTGTTCTCGATCCGGCCCACGGACAGCGTGCACGACGCGATGGCCGTGATGGACGAAAAGGGAGTGGGCGCTCTGCTCGTGATGACCGATGAAGGTGTGGCCGGCATCCTCTCGGAGCGTGACGTGGCGCGCAAGATCACACTCTCCGGGAAATCGCCGGTGCAGACGCCGACATCGGAGATCATGACCAAACGGGTCACCTGCGTCTCGCCCGGGCTCAACATTCATGAGGCTATGCAGGTCATGACCGAGCAGCGGGTCCGGCACCTTCCCGTGCTCGACCGCAGTCAGATCGTGGGCGTCGTTTCGATCGGCGACCTGGTGAAGGCCATCATCGACGACCAGAAGTTCGAGATCGAGCAGCTGCAGAACTACATCACCTCGTAGGAGCTCTTCGTCACCGTATCCGCGTCGCGCTGACGATGAAGCGGTCAGGGGCGGGGCCGGCGAAGCGGAACGGGTAGCAGGTCACGAGCGTGATCTCTTCCACGCCTCGCGAGTCGAGCACGCTCGTCTCCTCCGGCGCTACGACACGCACCGACTCGACGCGGTATTCGTAGGTGTTGGGCGGCACGGTCAGCCGGATCCGATCGTTCGTCTCGATCCTGTCCAGCCGCCGGAAGAACGTATCGCGATGCCCGGCCAGAACCATGTTCCCGCTCTCGCCGGGCTGCGCGGAGCCCTGCACACGGCCGACGGCGCGAGCCAGCGTCCTGTCGTCGTCGCCGTCGCTGACGATCGCCGAGATGCCGAGGCGGGGGATCTCGATCCGTCCGAGGACATCCGGATCGGCCGTCTTCTTCTCGATCTTCGGCTCCGGAGGTGCAGCCTCGAGCGGCTCGACCATCTCGGGTTGCGCGGCGGGCTTCACGGCAGGGGCGGCAGGGAGGGATGAGAGCGTTGGGGCAGGCGCCCTTTCGAAGAGCGCCCGCTCCTGTTCTGCCTGATAGTGCCAGCGATCGAAGGTCGCCCCCGAAGCCGCTCCGAGCAGAGAGATCCCCAGTACCCAGAGGATGATCTCGAACAGACGAAGCGATTGCGGAGCGCGTCTCATCTCGCTTTTAGCGGGTGAATCGAATGGCGACTGCTCCTGCGAGCGAGAGCAGACCGAGGAGGGCGAGCAGCGGAGTCCTGCTGGCCGTGGCCGGCATCTGCAGCGCGGAGGTCATCGGGGCCGGGGTTACGATCCGCACCGGCGGCGGCGGCGGAATGTACGTGTACGTTTCGATCGTCGCATCCGGCGTCATGACGAAAAGCTCCGTCTCGTCGGTGAGATCCACCACTGAGGTCTCGGTCTCGCGGAACGTGACCACACGCGTGTCGGCTACCTGAGCCAACGCCCGGGCGCGGCCTTCCTCATAGACGAAATCGTGGCCACCCAGGCTGGCCTCCGGATTCGCCGCGAACCAGGTCCGCAGCGCACGCGGATATTCGCTGGTGGCCGGGTAAAAGATAAAGGTCGTGTTCGGCACTTCTTCGTTCGGCTTCAGAGCATGCGGAACGGTCAGCGCGGTCGCGAAGACGGTCGTGCCGTCCATGCTGGTGACCTGCACCTTGTTCCGATCGGTGTTGCTGGGAAGCACCCGGATCAGGTACTGGCCGGGCTGGAGGATCGTCCCGCCTACATCGAGTGGCTCGGTTACGGGAAGAATCGAGGATTCGGGCGTCTGGGCGAATGCAGCGGGGGCCGAAATCAGCAGCGCGAGGGCGCAGATCCCCGTCAACCTCAATGTGGACTTCATCGTTGTATCTCCTTCTTCATTGACTTCATTTGACTTCGCAGGCCGGGACCATCGGCCCGGCGCAGAAGGAATTATCTGCACACCCTTCGCCAGAGATGACGAGCACAACCGGCCGGGCGGAAGATAATGCCGCCATCATGCGAATTGCGACCGCCTTCCTCGTCCTTCTGCTGGCATTCCGGGAGGCCCCTGCCGCGGAGAGGGAAGATCTTGCCGCCGCGCGCTCCCTCTTCGAAGAGAACATCGCCGCGATCCGGGAGCGCGACCGGGCGAAGTACCTCTCGCTGTATCTCGACGATGCCCGGCTGATCCGTACCGGCCCGTCTGGATTCAGCACGGGGTTCGAGGACTTTGCCGCGCAGGCGGGGGAGGGGTGGCCGGACATGCTCGAGGCGAATGACATGCGCCTGACGCCGGTGCAGCCGGGTGTGGTCTACGGCACCTATCGTTATCGAGTGCGGTACGGCGCGGAAGAGCACGCCGGGATCTCGGAACGTCTCTTCGTCCGCACAGCGGCCGGGTGGAAGATCGCTCTCACCGGTGCGATCGACACGCCGCCGGGCACACCACCGCCGCCGCGCGCGATCGCCGGCGGCACGCTGATCGACGGCCGCGGCGGCCCGCCCGTGAAGAATGCGACGGTGATCGTGCGCAACGGCCGGATCGACTGCGCGGGACGATGCGAGGTCCCGCCCGGAATCGACGTGCTCGATGCCAGGGGGATGTGGATCACCCCCGGCCTGATCGATGCGCACGTGCACTTCTCCCAGACGGGCTGGGCCGATGGCCGCCCGGATGCTCTCGATGTGCGCGCGACGCATCCCTACGAGAATGTGCAGGCTGAGCTCGAGGCGAAGCCGGAGCGCTTCGGCAGGTCGTATCTCTGCTCGGGTGTGACGACCGTGTTCGACGTCGGCGGCTATCCGTGGACGCTCCGCCTCGAGGAGCGCCTGGCGCACGACACGACGGTGCCTCGCGTGGTCGCCGCCGGTCCGCTGCTGTCGACGCGCGACCACTGGGTCAACCTGCCGGCGGAGCGGCAGTTCATCCATCTGAAGGATGAAACGGCGGCACGCGACGGCGTCCGTTACCTCGCCGCGCAGGGCACCAGAGCGGTCAAGGTCTGGTACCTCGAAGAAAACGGCATCGCGCTTGCCGCCGCCGCTGAGGAAGCGCGGAAGCACGGCCTCCCGCTCATCGTGCACGCAACGGAGCTGGCGAAGGCGAAGGATGCCGTGCGCGCCGGTGCCGCTCTGCTCGTGCACGGCATCTGGGATCAGCCGGTCGATCAGGAGTTTCTCGATCTGGCCCGGCGGGCCGGCACGATCGTCACGCCGACGATGACCGTCGTCGGCGGGTATTCCCGGATGTACCGATCGATCCTCGATCGCATCGCCCCGGCCGTCGACGACCCGAATCGCTGCGTCGACCGCGCCACGCTGGCCAGGGTGGCATCTACCGCTTCTCTGCCGGCGGGGAGGCTGACGTCCGACCAGCTGGCGCGCCGCGAACAGGCGAATGCCGAAGAGCAGCGGATCGCCGCGGCGAATCTGCAAGCCCTCGTGGCGGCCGGGATCCCGATCGCGACGGGCACCGACGCCGGCAATCCGCTGACGCTGCACGGCCCGGCGATCTACGCCGAGATGGAGGCGATGCAGCGCGCCGGCATGACGCCTTCGCAGGTGATCGTCGCCTCCACGTCGGTCGCGGCGCGCGCGGCCGGCGTGGCGGGGGAGACCGGCACGATCGAGCCGGGCAGGGCGGCCGACCTCCTGATCGTAGCGGGCGACCCGGCCGCGGACGTCGCGAATTTCCGGAAGCTGCGGTACGTGGTACGCGCAGGCGTGACCCGGAGTGTCCGCGATCTCAGCGCCCTCGCTTCCGCCGAGTAGGCATGAAAGAGACGGGTCGAGCGTTCGTCCCTTTGTGCGCCTGATCTGGACCGCCGCGGGGATCGTCTTTCTCGGCATCGGCATCGCCGGGATCGTGCTGCCCATGCTGCCTGGGACGGTGTTTCTGCTGGCCGCATCGGCCTGCTTCGTCCGCGGCTCCGACCGGCTCCACGGCTGGCTGGTGACGCACCCCGTTCTCGGAAAGCAGCTCCGGATTCTGAGGGGGGAGGAACCGATGCCGGCGAGGGCGAAGGTCGTGGCGATCAGCGCGATGTGGATCGCAGTCACGCTCTCCATCATCGGGACGGAGATCGTCGCCGTTCAGGTCGTGCTGGCGGTGCTCGCCGTGATCGGCACGTTCTTCATCATGCGTCGGCGCTAGCGTCCGCGAATTTCGAGCTCGAACGTGACCGACGCTGCGCCTGCCGGCAGCGGCAGGCGCGGCGCATCGGCGTAGTCGGGGAGGGCGAAGAGATCGATCCCGCCGAGACGGCTCGGCACTTCGCCGGCGCCGGGCCCGAGAAGGACCTCGATCGGCCCCGTCTCGGCGAGGTCGCGAAAGCGGAGGGGTCCGTTGCCACGGAGCAGTGCCGGCTCGCCGCGGAGAAACTGGTGCTGGCGGAGCGCCGGCTGCGGGACGCGCACGCCGCCGATGACGATGCCGATGTGGCGGTTCTCGCGCTCGACCGCGCCGCTCACGGAGACCTCGAACGTGCGGACCGGCGCCGGAGGAAACCGGAGCGTGATCGTCTGATGCCGCTCCAGCCCCGGCGCGCGTGCGACCCAGAGCGGATGCGACAGCGACACGACCACCATGGTCTCGTCCGGCCCGTGCGCGCCGCCGTAGACGAACGTCCCGTCCGGCGCGACCTCGGCTCGCTCGCTCTCGGTTCCCGACGGTGAGAACCA
>DATLFC010000243.1:0-2120 GCA_035525015.1 Thermoanaerobaculia bacterium
GCGGCCGATGGCAGTCGCTCGTGGCGATCGCGGCCATGCTCGCCATCGCGTTCGTCGCCGGACATTTCTGGCGGGCGCGCCGCGATGCCCTGCCGGCTGTCGTCGCCACGGCGGCCGAACCCGCGGTCCTCACGCACGACGCCGCGACGGGCAAGCTCCTGCTCGTCGTGGTGAGCGACCACCTCGATACGTCGGGAAGGGTCCTGCTCGAGGTGGCGAATGCAGGTCCGGGCGGCCAGCTTCTCTCCCAGCCGCGCCGTGCCGGCGACCTCGTCGCGGCAAACCGCATCTACCGTCAGACCGCCCTGCAGCGAGGCGACGAGCACATCGCCGCGCTGCTGGCGGAGCTGGAGCCGATTCTCCTCGAGGTGGCCAACGCCGGCGAGACTCTCGAGGGGAGACAGCTGGCCGATCTGCAGAAGCGGATCGAATCGAAAGGTCTTCTTTTCAAAGTGCGCGTGATGAGCGCGCCCGAACCGAACCTCCATACCGACTCACTCTGATCGAGGTCAACCGATGAATACACGCATTGCAATCATGCTTCTGACGGCCCTGGTGGCGTTCCTGACGATCGCCGCACCGGCCGTGGCCCAGAACCGGGAAGAACAGCTCTACGAGAGCGCCACCGAAGCGCTCGACGACGGGGAGTGGAAACAGGCCGCCGAACGCTTCACACAGGTGGCGCGCCTCAACGGCGAGCGGGCACCGGCCGCCCTCCACTGGCTGGCTTACGCGCAGCACAAGATGGGACAGCGCTCCGAGGCGCTGGGAACGCTGGTCGATCTGCAGCAGCGGTTCCCCAGGAGCAAGTGGGCTGCCGACGGAAAGGCGCTCGAGCTCGAGATCCGGCAGTCCGCCGGACAGTCCGTCGCGCCCGACCGCGTCGACGACGAAGATCTGAAGCTGATGGCCGTCAACGGCCTGATGCACGCCGATCCGGAGCGCGCCCTCCCCATTCTGGAAAAGATCATCAACGGCAATCAGTCGGACAAGGTGAAGGCGAAGGCGCTGTTCATCCTCGCCCAGGCGAACACGCCGCGGGCCCTGGAGATGATGGGGAGAATCGCGCGCGACGGCTCCCGCCCCGAGCTGCAGGCCCGCGCCCTCAGAAACCTCGGCATCGTCGGCGGCGAGGCCAGCCGCAAGGTGCTGGCAGACGTCTATGCCTCGACCACCGACAGGAACGTGAAGAAGTCGATTCTCAAGTCGTGGATGATCTCGGGCGATCGCGGCCGCCTGCTGGCCGCGGCGAAGGGGGAGTCCGACCCGGAGCTCCGCGCTACCGCAGTCCAGCAGCTCGGCCTCACCGGTGCGCGCAACGAGCTGGCGGAGCTCTATGTCACGGAGCAGTCGATCGAGGTTCGCAAGAAGATCATTCAGGCGATGTTCCTCGGAGGGAATGCCGACAAGCTGGCCGAGCTGGCCCGCAACGAGAAGGTCGTGGAGTTGCGCCTGGTCGCGATCAAGAACCTCGGTCTCATGGGCGGCGGGAAGACGGGCTTGTTCCTGACGTCGATGTACGAATCGGACCCGAATCCAGAGGTGCGCAAAGCAGTGATCAACGGCCTGTTTCTTCAGAGCAACGCCACGGCGCTGATCGCCCTGGCCCGCAAGGAACAGAACCGCGAGCTCAAACGGCAGATCGTCTCCAAGCTCTCCCTGATCAACTCCAAGGCCACCACCGACTACCTCCTGGAGATCCTGAACGAGTAGTCGTTCAAAGGAATCCCCTCACCCGGCCTTCGGCCACCCTCTCCCCACTGTCGTGGGGAGAGGGCACGGGGTGGGCGATCACGACGTAGCGCAGCGGCCCGCCGGGGATCACCGCGTCGAATGGATAGCAGGTGATCAGCGTCAGTTTCGAGACGCCGTCGTCGGCGAGCAGCCATGTCTCGTTCTTTCCCGCGATCATGGTCCGGGTCACCTCGTATTCGATGCGCCGGCCGTCGGCGGTGCGAAGGACGACCCGGTCTCCGGCGACGACGTTGCGGAGCACCGCAAAATGCGTGTCGCGATGCGCCGTAATGACGCAGTTGCCGTGCTGGCCGGGAAGCGCGGTGCCGTCGACATGCCCCGGCCCGAACGCCATCGTCCGTCCGCTGGCGCCGGCGAGAACGATC
>DATLFC010000048.1:0-5876 GCA_035525015.1 Thermoanaerobaculia bacterium
CCTCGGCACCATCACCACCACGAATTACCAGTTCATCGTCCTCGGCGTGGCCATCTTCTTCATGGCCGCGCTGCAGTTCCTCATCTACGGCACGCGGTTCGGCCGCGCAATGCGCGCGGTGTCGTTCCACTACGAGACGGCTTCGCTGATGGGGATTCCCACCGACCGGATCATCTCCATGACGTTCGTCGTCGGATCGATGCTCGCAGCGGTGGCAGGAATCCTTTACGGCCTCTCCTATCCGCGCATCGATCCGCTGATGGGGGTGATGCCCGGGCTGAAGGCGTTCGTGGCCGCGGTCCTCGGCGGGATTGGCAATGTCCCCGGCGCGATGGTGGGAGGGCTGATCATCGGCGTGGTCGAAGCGTTCGTCGGCGGGAGCCCGTTCTCCAGCTACCGCGACGCGATCGCGTTCGTGATTCTCATCGTGATCCTTCTCTTCCGCCCGTCCGGGCTGTTCGGGCGGTATGAGCCGGAGAAAGTGTGAATTGAGAATTGAGAATGAAGAATTGAGAATGGAGGTGGCGCGCTTCGCGCGCGTCAGCAGATCGCTGATTCTCAATTCTCAATTCTCAATTTTCAATTCCGAGGAGGGACGGGCGTGAACCGCTGGTGGCTCCGCGACCTCCTCTACCTGCTGGGGTTCATCGTTCTTCTTCTCGGCGCCAGCTGGCTTCTTTCCTGGGCGGAGTTCTGGTTGCCGGCCATGCGCTACTACAACCGCATCGTGGTGATGATGGGGATCAACATCACGCTGGCGGTTTCGCTCAACATCATCAACGGCCATGCCGGGCAATTCTCGCTCGGCCACGCCGGATTCATGGCCGTCGGCGCGTACTTTGCCGCGTGGCTGACGTTCCATCACCTCGGTCCGTACGTGGCGGGGCTGCCGCGCGGATCGGCGGTGCAGTGGGTGATGCAGAACCTGCTGCTCGTGGTGGCCGTGGTCCTGGGAGGTATGGTCGCCGCGGCCGCCGGTTACATCGTCGGGTTGCCTTCGCTGCGTCTGCGCGGGGACTACCTAGCCATCGTGACGCTCGGATTCGGCGAGATCATCCGCGTGGTCATTCTCAACATCGATGCGGTGGGCGCCGCGCGCGGCCTTTCGGGGATTCCACCGTGGAGCAATTTCTTCTGGGTCTGGTTCTTCGCCGGAGTGACGATCCTCATCTCGTACCGCCTCGTCCGCTCCGCGGTGGGGCGGGCCTTCATGGCCGTCCGCGAAGATCAGATCGCCGCGGAGGCGATGGGTGTCGACGCCACGAAGTACAAGGTGAAGGCCTTCATGATCGGCTCCTTCCTTGCCGGCGCCGCGGGCGGGCTCTTCGCGCATTACACGCCGGCGTATCTGAATCCGGCCATGTTCACCTTCATCAAGTCGTTCGAAGTCGTGGCCATGGTGGTCCTCGGCGGGCTGGGGTCGATCTCCGGCTCCGTCGTCGCGGCGATCATCCTCACCTTCCTGCCTGAGGGCCTTCGCAACGTCAAGGACTTCTTCCCCGGCGCGCGCGATCCGCGCATGGTGATCTACGCGCTGATGCTCATCATCCTCATGCTCACGCGGCCGCAGGGACTCTTCGGGCGCCGCGAGCTGTGGGATGTCCTGGCGCGCCGGAAGGACACGATTCCGAAGGAAACGCGCGACGCCGGAGACTCCGGCGACAAACTCGACCGTGATTCGGGACCTCCGGTGACCTGATGCAGAACGAGAGCGCAATCCTTCAGGCCAAAGACGTCACGATCCGTTTCGGCGGGCTGGTGGCCGTGTCGCAGTTCAATCTCTCCATCCAGCCGCATGAGCTGATCGGACTGATCGGTCCGAACGGAGCGGGGAAGACGACCGTGTTCAACATGCTGACCGGCGTCTACGAGCCGACCGGCGGCGAGATTCTCATCGGCGGCCGGCCGGCGCGCGGAATGAAGCCGCACCAGATCACGGCGCGCGGTGTGGCGCGCACGTTCCAGAACATCCGCCTCTTCCGCGATCTGACCGTCGTGGAGAACGTCCAGATCGGCGGTCATGTCCACTACAGGTACCCGGTGGCGTCGGCGGTTCTCCACACGAACCGGTTCCGCGAGGCGGAGGACGCCGCGGAGCGCGAGGCGCTGCGGCTTCTGGAAATCTTCGACCTGCGCAGCCGCGCCCACGTATCGGCGAGGAACCTCCCGTACGGCGACCAGCGCAGGCTCGAGATCGCCCGGGCCCTCGCAGCGCGACCACGGCTTCTCCTGCTCGACGAGCCCGCCGCCGGGCTGAACACCGGGGAAACGATCGCGCTGATGAGGAAGATCGCCGAGATTCGCGATCGATTCGGCGTGGCCATTCTCCTCATCGAGCACAACATGGAGCTCGTCATGGGCATCTGCGAGCGAGTCATCGTGCTCAACTACGGGAGGATGATCGCGGAAGGGACACCGGCGCAGATCCAGAAGGATCCTGTCGTGATCGAGGCGTACCTCGGCGAGCCGGTGGCGGAGGCAGATCTTTGAGTCCGCTTCTGTCGGTGCGCGATCTGGCGGTCAGTTACGGGACGATCCCGGCGCTGCATGGAATCTCCCTCGATGTGGAACAGGGGGAGATCGTCACGCTCATCGGCGCCAACGGAGCTGGAAAGACCACCACCCTCCGCGCCATCAGCGGATTGATCGGTGCGCTGCGGGGAGAGATCACGTTCCGGGGAGAGCGGATTGGAGGCACGAAGCCGCATCGCATCGCCTCCCGCGGCATCGCCCACGTTCCCGAAGGGCGCGGCATCTTCGCCAACCTCACCGTGCACGACAACCTCGAGCTGGGCGGTTACGTCCGCAAAGATCGCATCACCCGGAAGGAGTACGACCGGGTCTTCGCGCTCTTTCCCGTTCTGAAGGAGCGCATCCGCCAGAACGCCGGCACGCTGTCCGGCGGCGAACAGCAGATGCTGGCCATCTCCCGCGCCCTGATGGCGCGGCCGTCGGTGCTTCTCCTCGACGAGCCATCGCTCGGCCTGGCGCCGCAGATGGTGCAGACGATCTTCCGGGTCATCCGCGAGATCAACCAGGAGGGGACGGCGGTCCTGCTCGTCGAGCAGAACGCCCACATGGCCCTCGTCACCGCGCGCCGGGGGTACGTGATGGAGACGGGGAAGATCGTTCTGGCTGACGAGACGCGTTCGCTTCTTGCATCCGATCGTGTGAAGAAGGCCTACCTCGGAGGGTGATCGGATGTTCGCACTTCTCGTCGTCGCGTCGCTCAGTCTCACCGGGATCGACATGCTCGCCCGCGAGGAAGCGGAGGCGCGCCTCGATGACGCGGTAAGAAGCTACGTCGTCGCGGTCGGGGCAGGGCTCGATGCGCGGGACCTCGAGCGCGCCATGTCGACCCGCGCCATCGCTCTCCATGCGATCTACGAGCGCGACCGGATGCGGCAGATCGATCTGGCCATCGACATCGAGCGGCTCCGGGCCACTCCCGCGGCCGATCCGATGGAACTGCACCGTCTCGAAGACGAGCTGGGCGCCCTGAGGGCGGCCCGGGAGGCCTGTCTTTTCCGCCGCACTGCGACAGAACTGCAACAGCAGCGTGCGATTGCGGCGGCTCGGCGCCACGCGCCCTGAACCTTCCTAACTTTTCCTGCTGCGCTCCGTCTATCACCCCAAACAAACGACGGAAGGACTGTTCATGCGCCGAAATCTCATTCTCGCCACGTCTCTGCTTTTTGTCTCAGCCAGCCTTTACGCCCACGGCCGCCACGGGGACTTCAACATCTCGTTCCAGGGGGACGATGCCCTCGCCGGCTGCGGCGATCTCTCGGTCCGCATCGAGGGAGAGCGAGTCCCGGTGATCACCGAGAACGTGCCGTTTCACGGCAGCGCCCTCGCCGTGCGGACCGACCGCAATGGCGGGATCCGCGTCACAGGGTCGCGAGGCAGTGGGTATGCGATCACCGTCTGCAAGGCAGTCGCGCCGGGGATCGATCCCGCAGCCGTCCGGGCGGTCATGGCTGGAAACGAGCTGACCGCGGCGGGGCCGGAAGGTCAGCGATGGGTTGCCTATTTCCTGATCGAGGCGCCCGCGAATGCGTCGCTCGATCTGCACGCCAGCAACGGCCCGATCGCCATCTCCCGGTTTCACGGCACGGTGCGCGCCGAAGCGGTGAACGGACCGGTGAGCGTGAAGGATTCGTCCGGGACCATCACCGCCGGGACGACCAATGGACCGGTGAGCATCACCGGCGGCTCCGGCAACATCAAGCTCGAGGCGACGAACGGGCCGGTGACGGTGAAGCTCGCCGACACGGTCTGGGACGGCAGTCTCGAAGCATCGACGCGGAACGGGCCTGTGTCGCTCAAGCTGCCGCGCGGCTTCCGCTCCGGCGTGCTCGTCGAGGCCCTCGGACATGGCCCGGTCAGCTGCAAGGCAGCCGGCTGCCCCGATCTGCGGCTGCGAAGCTGGGAGGATCAGCGAGACCGGCCGCGGCGGATCGAGCTCGGGTCGGGCCCGCAGGTGGTGCGGCTCTCGACGGTGAACGGGCCGGTGAGTGTGAAAGAGAACGACTGAGGTTGGGGCCTCGGTACCGAGGCCCGAGGTCCGGTCCCGTACAATCATGGCGTGTCCGTCCCACCTCAGCCCGGCACGCATAAACTGCTGACCGTACTCGGTCTTACGTTCGGCGTTGCGGTCGCGGTGGGCAACACCATCGGCGCGGGCATCCTGAGGACTCCGGGGACGATCGCGCAGCATCTGCCGGAGTTTCTTCCGTTCATGGCGGTCTGGGTCCTCGGCGGCGCCTATGCGCTGCTGGGGGCGAACGCGATCTCGGAGCTGGCCACGATGACGCCGCGCTCCGGCGGCCAGTACGTATTCGTCCGCCGCGGACTCGGCGACTACCCCGGATTCATCGTCGGCTGGAGCGACTGGCTCTCGACCTGCGGCACGACCGCCGCGGTGGCCATCGTCCTCGGCGAGTACATGGTCGGGCTGTTCCCCGCGCTCCGGACGCACCAGGTCGTCGCGCTGCTGGTGGTGGCGATTCTGACGAGCATTCAGTGGTTCGGCGTGCGATGGGGAAGCGCTGCGCAAAACGCGACCAGCCTGATCAAAGGCATCGTCCTCATCGTCTTCATCGGAGCCTGCTTCGCCCTCGGCAGCCGCAATCCCTTCTCGGCCGTGGTGACCGCCGAGCGCGAAGGATCGCTTCTGCTGGCGCTCGTCATCTCTCTTCAGGCCGTGATCTACACCTACGACGGCTGGACGGCCCCGGTGTACTTCACCGAGGAGATCCGCAATCCCGGGAGAGTCGTTCCGCGCGCCGTGTTCGGCGGGCTGCTCACGGTCATGGGTATCTACCTTCTGCTGAACGTCGCCTTCGCGGCCGTGGTCCCGCTGCCGACGCTGGCGGGAAAGAACCTGGCGGCGGGGGCGGTGGCGCAGGTCCTCTTCGGGTGGCACGGCGACACGGTGGTGCGGGCAGTCATGGTGCTGGCGTTGATGAGCGCCGTGAACTCGAATGTGCTGATGGCGCCGCGCGTGCTGTTCGCCATGGCCTCCGACCGGCTGTTCTGGCGCGGAGCGACGCAGGTCAACCGCGGCGGCACTCCCGATGTGGCGCTGCTGGTCAGCACGGTGATCGCGGCGCTGTTCATCGTCAGCGGCACGTTCGAAGAGGTGATCGCGAAGCTGGCGTTCTTTTTCGTCGCCAACTACACGCTCTCGTTCCTCTCGCTGTTCGTGCTGCGCGCGCGCGAGCCGCTGGCCGAGCGTCCCTACCGCGCCTGGGGCCATCCGGTCACGACGGGTGTGGCGCTGCTGGCCTCCGTCGCATTTCTCGTCGCCACCATCGTCGGCGACGGGCGGAACACCTGGTGGGCAGCCGGCCTGCTGCTGCTGAGCTACCCGG
>DATLFC010000278.1:0-13128 GCA_035525015.1 Thermoanaerobaculia bacterium
GCAGCCGGAAACAGCAGAACCGCCAGGAGCACTGCCAGTCGTTTCATGGTCCGGCGATTCTATAATCGCCGCATGCGGGCGTGGCTGTCTCTTCTGGCTCTGGCCTCATTCTGCGCGTGCACATCGATGCAGCGGCCGCTCGACCTGCGCACCGCGGAGCTCGTCGATCTGACCTGGCCCTTCGACGAGAAAACGCTGTACTGGCCGAGCTCCCCTTCCGGTTTCGAGCTGGAGCAGCTCGCCTCCGGGCAGACCGAGGCCGGATACTTCTACTCCGCGTACGCGTTCTGCACGGCCGAGCACGGAGGGACGCATCTCGACGCGCCGATTCATTTCGCCGCGAACGGACGGACCGCCGACCAGATCCCGTTACGGCAGCTCATCGCACCGGCCGTCGTCATCGACGTGGCCTCCAGGGCGGCCGCCGATCGCGATTACCGGCTGACCCGCGCCGATGTCCTGGCGTGGGAAGCACGCCATGGGCGCATCGAAGCGGGGAGCGTCATCCTCCTGCGCACGGGATGGGGAGCGCGGTGGCCGGATCGGAAAGCGTACTTCGGCGACGACGCACCGGGTGTGACCGAGAACCTGCACTTCCCTTCGTACGGCGAGGAGGCGGCGCGCTTTCTCGTCGCCGAACGCCGCGTGGCGGCTCTCGGTGTCGACACGGCCAGCATCGACTATGGCCAGTCCCGCGACTTCATCGTTCACCGCGTTGCGAGCGAAGCGAACGTGCCGGGGTTCGAGAACGTGGCCAGCCTCGAGCGGCTTCCGGCGCGCGGCGCATGGGTCTTCGCACTGCCGATGAAGATCGGCGGCGGCTCCGGCGCGCCGCTTCGCATCGTGGCCGCGGTGCCGCCGTAGCGTGTCACTGGCACTGTGCGCGGCTCGGGCCGCCGAGCGGATTGAAATCGAACAGGTTCCGCGGCTCGAGATCGACGCCCTGCCAGTGCACGTTCGTGATGCCGGTCATCAGGCTCGAAGGGTCTCCCGGCGCGCGATCCTCGTCGTGCGGATGGTGATGCACCGCCGACCGGTACCAGAGCACGACGTCGGTGTTCGTGACCGGCTCGGCGTTCGACACGCCCATCCCTTCGAAGCCCTCTTCGCCGAGGAGGTACTGGTCGGGCTGCAGGTAACGGACGTGCGCGCTGTCGAACATCGCGTCGCGCTCCGACTGCCGGAAGACCGTGACGGCGAAATCGGATTGCGTGAACCGCTCTCTGCGAAGGAGTCCCTCCGCTTCACCGAAGTGCCGCGAAACGCCGCCCGCCGGTGCAACGCGGAGCGCGTAACCGATGCGATTGCCGTAGGCATTGACCGAGTTGTCGACGACGCCGATCGTGTAGAACGTCTTCGGATCCCACCGTACCACTCCCTCCACCCCGCCGTTGAACGGCTCCTCGACATCCTGCGAGTGGAGCCGCGTCGCGGCGGTCTCGACGTGCTTCCACTGCACGGCCGAGTCGCCGGCCGCGCCGTTCAGATCGATGTCGATGCGCCACAGCACATCGTGCATGTGCGCCGCGGTCGTGCTGTTCGGCGGAAAGTACGGATTGTTGAAACCGGTGGCGCCGAGCCGCATGCCGATGCTGCCGTCGTCGCGCAGCCGGTATTCGATGATGAAGTCGTAGTTCGCCGCGTCCTGCACGCCCCACAGCACCATCTCCTGGCCGCGCCGGCTGATGCTCTTCCCCTCCTTGCAGAGCCAGGCGATCCCGCGGTCGTTCAACTCCGCCACGACCTGCGGCACGCTCTGTCCTGACAGCGTCACCACGCTTCCGTTCCGTCCCGCATCCGCCGGCGTCACTTCGCGGATCGACTGCGCGCTCGTCGTCTCGTGGTCGTAGAGCCGGAGACCGAGGAATGAATCGTACGGAACGAAGATCTCGGCGACGGCGGCCTCGCGCAGAATGCGCATCCACGGTCCTCCCGGATCGCGCCGGAGATCGGTCGGTCCCAGCACCAGGCCGCGCCGTCCCTGATTGGAGATGCACGTCCGCCACGCCGTCTCCGGAAACGAGACCTCGAGGCAGGTGCTCGGACGCGTCGTGCTGCAGATGTTCGTCTGACAGGGGCGGATGCCGTCCGGCACCGCCTCCCGCGCCGCGACCCGCATCCGCGGGACGCCCTGCCCCTGCCTCGGCAGCGGACTCACTTCGAAATCCCCCGCCTTCGACTGCGCCGTCGCCATCTCCGCAACCGCAGCGATCAAAACAACCCCAATCGCGATCTTCATAAAGTTGGTGTCAGGTCTGGAAAAGCAACTTTTTACCATTTCCGGGCGCTGAAGATGGTGAAAAGTTGTTTTTCCAGACCTGACACCAACTTCTTCAGGGGGTGACGGCGCGGCGGCGGCGGGTGGGTGGGTGGTCGGCGACGAGCAGCGCCGGCTCCTGGGTCCATTCCACGCGATTGCCGGCGATGTCCTCGAAGCCGATGCGGAGATCGACGGGGCCGGAGCGGTTCTGGGTGAGCGGGCGGAGATCGACGCGGTAGATGTCGCCGGCGGGGATGTGATCGAGGTCGACGCGCGAGCCGTTCTCGGAGCCGGTGACCAGGACGCTCAGCGGCAGCCATGCGGCGGTGCCGTGGGGGCGATACCAGACCCGGGTCCGCTCGGGCCGCGCATTGCGCGTCGTGTAGTGCCGCGTGTAGTCGAAGTCGGCGATGGAGAAGTGGAGCGCGCCGGCCTCGCCGCGCGTCAGCTCGTCGGTCACGAAGCCGGTCGCGTTCACGACCCGGAGCGATGTCAGCGTCGGCGCGGTCAGATCCATCGGGTCGGGGCCGAATCGCACATCGAGCACTCCGCGCCCCTGCCGTCCTGCCGCACGCAAGCCGTCGCGGGTGATCAGCAGACCGCTGCCGGGATACGCTGCCGGAGGACTGGCGGCGACGACGTCACCCGAGGCGAGCTCGTTCCCGCCGGCGTCGACGGCTTGCCAGTAAGTCATGCCGCGCTGCTCGGCGGCGAACTCGTGGAACGCGCCGCCGATGAACGGCCCCGGCGCGCCGGGATACAGATTGCCGGTCGTTCCGTAGTACGCGAAGGGGAATACAGGGCCGCTGCCGATGCGGATGGGATGACCGTTGCCGACGCGATGGACCACGGCTGTCGGGACAGCCTCACTCGAAGCGACGATGTTTCCCTGCCAGACGCGGAAGGACGGCGTGGCCGTGCTCCCGAGTTGCAACACCAGGCCGGCGAACGCATGCTGCGACTGCTCGGGAGTGAGAAAGAGATCGAACACCACGTCTTCGTCGATGAAACGGCTGAGACAGTCGCCCGCACTGTAGAAGAAGAAGTCGCGGGTCATCAGCGCACCGGCTCCGCAGACCGAAAAGGGCTTCCGCTCGTCGTTGACCCAGGTGACGCGGGCGTGCAGCTGCGGACCGGCCATCAGCGTGACCGACTTTCCGACGCCTTCCAGCGCGGGGAACTGCGCCACCACGCCGCGCATCGCGGTCAGGTCGATGTACGACTCGGCTGTGACGACGGTGTAGCGGGATGACACCGGCGAGAAATACATCTCATCGACGTCGCGATAGTAGGTCGAGGTGCTCACGCCGTTGATCATGCGCAGCGTGAGCGTCCGCTGCTGCGTGGAGCCGACGGGAAGATCGCGCAATCGGACGCCGTTCGCGTCGCGTCCGTCGAAGACGATGTGGAACGTGGCGTCGTCGCGATGAAAGACGATCATGTCGTCGTCGGAGATGTTGCGCTGCTCGGCAAGGAGGATCCGGAGCGTGCGGCTCCGTTCCCCCGCCATGTTGCGATCGAACGATCTGAGGAGCACGTCCCACTTCTCGCCGCCGCGAACGAACATCTCCGCCGCCCCCGCGCCGTAGCGGAACAGCGGCCGGGACTCGCCCGCCTCGCTCACCGCGCGCGCATCGTCGAGCACTCCGTCGTACACGACGCTTGCCCGCGCGGCCCGTACGAGAGCCCACGGCAGGATGAAGCTCGTCGATCCGCTGAAGACGATGTCGCCGCCGAGCACCAGATCGTCGGGAAAGGGCAGCGCCGCGTAGTCGGCCATGAAGCGGATCCGCACCTCGGCCGAGCCGCCCGCTTCGAGCTGCAGCTCCGACGGCTCGATCGTGATCGTCGCTCCGGCCGGCAGCGCCGGCGTGGAGATCGACAGCTCCCGGACCTCGTCCGTCGGATTCGTGATCGTGATTTTCCTCTCGCCCTGCGATCCACCGCCGGTACCCGGCCGGATCCCGAAACTGAGGCCGCCGGCGCTGAGAAGCCATGTCGCCTCGGCCGCCGCGGCCGCGTCGATCCTACCGACTCCGCGCTCGAACGGGTTTCCCGGCGTCGGCAACGCCGTCGTCATCAGCGCCGACTTCACCCGCGCCGGCGTCCAGTCGGGATGCATTTCGAGCAGCAGCGCGCAGAGCCCCGCCACGTGCGGCGCCGCCATCGACGTCCCGCTCGACGCGGCCATCCCCCCTCCGAGCGTTGCCGACACGATCTCGGCTCCCGGTGCCATCACCTCCGGCTTGAAGCCGAGCAGCTTCGGAGAAGGGCCGCGGGAGCTGAACCCCGTCACGCCTCCCGCCAGGTCGACGGCACCGACCGTGATCGCCGCGGCCGCGGTTCCAGGGCTGCCGATCGTGGCGATGCCACCGGCGTTGCCCGCCGCGATGACCACCACGACACCGGCTTCGATTGCCGCCGTCACGGCGCGGGAGCCCGGATCGTCCGCCGTCCCGGGGCCGCCCAGGCTGAGATTGATCACGTCGACGCGATCGGCGAGGTCGCCATCGCCGTTCGGATCGATCGAACGCTCGATCGCGGCGATGATGTCCGACATCTTCCCGTTGCCGTCGCGGTCGAGCACTTTGTACGCCACGAGCTTCGCCGCCGGCGCAACGCCGATCAGCTCCGCGGAATCGGCGGCGATCGTCCCGGCCACGTGCGTGCCGTGCCCGTTATCGTCCATCGGATCGTCGTCGTCGTGAACGAAATCGTATCCGCCGATGACCTTGAACGCGGTGCCGAATCCGCCGCCGAGCGCCGGGTGCATGTAGTCGATTCCGGTGTCGATCACGGCCACCACGATTCCGTCGCCGCGCACCGCCAGATCCGACGCGTTCACCCGCGCCCGCGCATCGACGACCGTGCCGGTCGAATACGCCTGAACCGGCATGTCGGGATGGATCGCCCGTACGTACGGAAGACGCCGCATCTCCGCGATCGCCTCCGGCGCCGCGTCGACCGCCGCGCCGAAAAAGGCACTCTTGTACTCGCGCCGGACCACCGGACCGCTGGTGCGGCCGCCCTTTGCCATCTGCACCCTCGGCATCGCTGCGACGTCGCGCCGGAAGCGTTCCAGCGTCTCCTGCCGGACCGCAGGCGGCTGCGCGGCGAACTCGACGATCACCGGTTCGGCGGACGCAGCCGCGGCAAGGACCGTCAGGGCAAGCCCCGAGAGCCAGCGAAGGAAACGAGGGGTCATTTCGGCGAAGATCTCCCGGAAAATCGAGTCGCTCATAATAACAGAGCGGCTACGCTATCAGACCCTTAGCGGCCAAACAGTGACGCAAGTCTCTCCACGAGCGCCGCGGGGTCGATCGGTTTCCGTAAGTAGTCGTCGAAACCGCTCTGCCCGGCCGCCTCCGCCCCTGCCGCGAAAGCACTGAGGGCAACGATCTTGACCTTCGCCCCTCCCTCGCGGCCGCGCAGCTCCCGCGCCAGCTCGTACCCGTCCGTCCCTGGCATGGCGATGTCGCTCAGGACCAGGTCGGGGGGCCGCCGGTCGAACTGTTCGAAGGCCGCCGCGGCCGAGGGCGACACGGTCACGCTCGCCCCGGCGCGGCGGAGGACCGCGCTGATGAGCGACCGGGTTTCCCGGTCATCGTCGACGATGAGGATGCTGAGATTTCGCAGGCGGTTGGGATCGATCGGGCGCGACTGTTGCGCCGCCTCCTCGCGTTCCGCACGGATCGCTTCCGGCTGCAGCGCCGCCACAGGGAGAGTCACGGTGAATGTGGCACCGCGGCCTTTCCCTTCGCTCTCGGCGGTGATGGAGCCGCCGTGGGCCTCGACCAGGTAGCGGACGATCGACAGCCCGAGACCCAGCCCTCCGTGCACGCGGGTGCGCGGACCTTCGGCCTGGCGGAAGGGCTCGAAGACGTGTGCCAGGAACGCGGGCTCGATCCCCTCGCCGGTGTCGCTCACGGCGATCTGGACGTGCGAGCCCGCCCGCCATGCGCTCAGCTGCACCGACCCGTCACGCGGCGTGAATTTCACGGCGTTGGTGAGAAGGTTCCAGGCGATCTGCTGCAGGCGCGTGGCGTCGGCGACGAGCATACCGAGATCGGGAGCGAACGATGTGGTGATGGTGACGGAGCGGCCCGCGGCCATGGCCCGGACCGCCGCCACCGCGCCGCTGAGGATCCGCTCGACGTCCACGCTCTCGAGCGAGAGGCGCAACTTGCCTGACAGGATGCGCGAGACGTCGAGCACATCGTCGATCAGCTTCGCCTGCAGCTCGGCGCTCCTTCCGATCGAGGCGACGGCTTCTGCAAACATCGGATCATTCCGCGGCAGTGTCGGGAGCAGTCTGGCCCACCCGAGCACTGCCGTCATCGGCGTGCGGAGCTCGTGGGAGAGGGTCATCAGGAACTCGTCCTTGGCGCGGCTCGTTTCCTGCGCCGCGCTGTACGAGGCTTCGACGCGGCGGCGCTCGTCCTCGGCCTGCAGACGCGCTTCGCGCTGCTCGAGCAGCGACCGCTGCGTTTCTTCCGCTCTCAGCCTGTCGGTGATGTCTCGCGTCACCTTGCCGAATCCGCGCAGCTCTCCGCGCGCGTCGTGGATGGCCGTGATCACCACGTTGGCCCAGAAGCGGGTCCCGTCCTTCCGGATGCGCCACCCCTCGTCCTCGACGCTGCCGCGCTCGCGCGCAACCCGGAGCTTCTCCCCCGGTTTCCCCGCCGCCACGTCGGCCTCCGGATAGAACGCCGAAAAATGGCGGCCGACGATCTCCGACTCGTCGTACCCCTTCAACCGATGGGCTCCCGCGTTCCAGGTGGTCACGAACCCGTTCGGGTCGAGCATGAAGATCGCGTAATCCTCGACGGACTGCACGAGCAGGCGGAACGACTCCTCGCTCTGCCGCAACTGCTCGGCGGTCTCGCGACGCTCGGTGATGTCCCGCGTGATTTTCGCGAAGCCGAGCAACCCCCCGCTGTTGGCGCGCAGCGGCGTGATGACCGTGTTGGCCCAGAAGCGGCCGCCATCGCCGCGGATGCGCCACCCCTCATCCTCGATCCGGCCCTCCTTCGCCGCGGTCTCCAGCTCCCGCTGCGGTTTTTTTCTTTCGAGGTCATCCTCTTCATAGAACTGGAAGAAGGAATGGCCGAGGATCTCGTCGGCCGGATAGCCGAAGATGCGCGCGGCTCCGCGATTCCAGGAGCGGATCTCCCCGGTCGGGCCGAGAAGGAAGATCGCGTAGTCCTGGACCGCTTCGACGAGGAGCGCGAACTCGTCGCCTACCCAGCGTTCTGGTAAGGGCTGCTTCATCCCTCCTTCTTATGCGGTGGCCCGCTGGGGGTCGGCAACAAGCAAAGGCCGCGCCGCAGGCCTTTCTCGTGCATGCTCACGGGCATGACCGCATCGCAGTTCGCCTCGCTCGGGATCCGGGACTCCCTGGTCGAGACGCTCACCGCCCTCGGGTATGAAGTCCCCACCCCCATCCAGCAGCGCACGATCCCCCCCCTCCTGGCCGGCCGCGATCTGATCGGACAGGCGCAGACGGGAACCGGTAAGACCGCCGCGTTTGCGCTGCCGCTCCTCGAGAAGATCGACCCGGCGCGGCGCGAGACGCAGGGGCTCATCCTCACGCCGACGCGCGAGCTGGCGATGCAGGTCGCGGAAGCGGTGCACTCGTACGGGCAGGGGTTGCGAGGTGTCACGGTGCTGCCGGTCTACGGCGGCGCTCCGATCGTGCCGCAGCTCAAACGGCTGGAGCGCGGGGTCCAGATCGTGGTCGGCACGCCGGGACGGTTGATCGACGTCCTCGATCGGCGCGCTCTCCGGCTCGATGCCATCCGGATGATCGTCCTCGACGAGGCGGACGAGATGCTGAAGATGGGCTTCATCGACGACGTGGAGAAGATTCTGGGCATGGCGCCGCCGGCGCGGCAGATCGCGCTCTTCTCGGCGACGATGCCTCCGGAGGTGCTGCGGATCGCCTCGCGGCACATGCGCGATGCCGAGCGGGTGGAGATCGAGCGGAAGAGCGTGACGGCGCCGGACATCGAGCAGCGCTTCCTGAACGTGTCCGAGGGGCAGAAGCTCGACGCGCTGACGAAGATGATGGAGCTGGAGGAGAACGATGCCGTGCTCATTTTCCGGCGGACGAAGAACGGCGCCGCCGAGCTGGCCGAGAGGCTGGAAGGGCGCGGCTTCGCCGCGGTGGCCATGCACGGCGACATGAAACAGGCAGAACGCGAGAGCGTCATCCGGCGGCTGCGCGCCGGGAAGGTCGAGATCGTCGTGGCCACGGACGTGGCCGCACGAGGGCTCGACGTCGAACAGATCACGCACGTCGTGAACTACGACATTCCCAACGACGTCGAGGCCTACGTGCATCGCATCGGGCGGACCGGCCGTGCCGGACGGACCGGCGTGGCCACGCTGTTCGTCACGCCGCGCGAGCGCCGGATGATGCGCGAGATCGAGCGCTTCACCCGCTCGGCGATCAAGCCGATGAAGATGCCGACCCACGCCGATGTGGCGGCTCGACGCGTCTCGCAGCTGAAAGAGGTCATCGGTAAGACCATCGCCGAAGAGGAGCTCGATCTCTACCTCGAGCTCGTCGAGCAGCTCGTCGAGGAAGGTCCGCACGACATCGCCGACATCGCCGCGGCCGCGGTCCGGCTGGCCACCGTGGCCAGACCGATCGCCACGCCGGTCGAGCCCGAGCTGGAGCGGATCGTCGAGGAGACGCCGCCCGTCCGCCTCCGGATGGACATTGGCAAGCGCGACGGGGTGCGCCCCGCCGACGTGGTCGGCTCCATCGCCAATGAGGCGAGCCTCCCCGGCCGCGACATCGGCCCGATCGACATCCGGGACGACGTGACGTTCGTGACCGTCCCCGCCAGCGCGGCGGAACGCGTCATCCGGACCGTCTCGCGCTCCCGCTTCCGGGGCCGCCGGGTCAACCTCCGGATCGCCACGGGGGGGGAGAGCCCGCCGCCGAAGCGCCCGCGCGGTCAGCGGAGCTGAATCGGTACCGATTTTTCTTCGGCCGGCCGGAATGCGATCGCCTGCCGCCCGGTTGGGGAGTGCGCATCAAGTGATCTGCTTCAGAGACGAAGAAGTGCGAGTTCGGAATCTCCAGTGGCGACATCACAGAAAGGAGATTCACGAATGAGACAGACCGGAACGGTCAAGTGGTTCAACGACGCGAAGGGCTTCGGCTTCATCACGTCGGAGGACGGCACGGACCTCTTTGTTCACTTCAGCGCCATTCTTGGCGGCGGCTTCAAGTCGCTCCCGGAGGGTGCAGCAGTTGAGTTTGAAGCCGTCAGCGGCCCGAAAGGAATGCAGGCTGCAAACGTCGCTACGATCTGATCGAGTCGCTTCGAGCGGCTGAAATCCCGGGGACAGGAGCGCACTCCTGTCCTCTTTTCATTTTGAGGAGGTCCCGATGGCAAAACCTCGCCCCTCGGTCCTGAAACGACAGCGAGAACAGGCCCGGCGCGACCGGAAGGCCGCCAAGGCTGAGAAGCGCGCACAGCGGAAGATCGAATCGGCGTCTGGTACCGGCACCGAGATCGACAGCGATATCGACATGGACCTGGACACGGACATCGAACAGCCGGGTCAGGAGCTCGATCCGAAGTAGCCGGCGCCGGTTCAGCGGCGCGGGCGCCGCTTGACCTTCACCGGCTCTTCCTTGAGAACGTAGCGCATCGACAGCAGCGCGACGACCGCTCCGCTGATGGCGATGAGGGTGCTCATGATGAATCCCGTCGCCGGCGCGAACCCGATCACCCGGGTGAAGAGAACGGCCAGACACGCTCCGGCCGCGCCGGCGATCAGGTCCGGTACGATCCCCGCCTCGCTCCCCTTCACATACTGCCCGGCAATCCAGCCCGCTGCGCCCCCGATGATGACGACAATCAGATAAGACATTGTTTTCTCCCAGGCTCGATCAGGCGGTGGTGATCCGGTGCGGGGGGAGGACGAGCTGCCACTTCCCCACGGCGTCGGCCGGAAGCACGAATTCGAACGTCGTGCTGAAGCAGCGCAGGCGAAGGACTTTCCCCTCCCGGACCGGCTGGCCGGTGACCAGCTCGTTCTCGTACTCCACCTCGTGGATCGTGCTGCGCTCGAGGCATCCCTCCAGGCGCCGGTTTTCGTAGATGAACATCGAATCGGTCAGCGCCAGCGCGACATCCATGTGGTCCTTCCCATTCACCAGCTCGCCACGGCTGACGATGAGCGAGCCGGCGCGCCGCCGCTGACTCATCGCCCCCAGACGGTTCGAGGCGAGGCGTTTGAACAGGTTGCGAAGCAGCAGAGCGAGCACGGCGCCAATGCCGATGTAGAGCGCGGTCATCACGGAGGACTCCTCAGATCGATGCGGAAGGCCGCTAAGAGGAAAGGTCCAGATGATCTGACTTAGCTCAGAAGATCTGAAAAGTCGGAGAAGGATCCCCGGCGGATCTCCACCATACTCCCAATCTGCCGGAGGGCACGATCTTTGTGGCCGGCTCAGCCGCTGCCAAGGTGGTATCGTGCGCGCTTCATGTCCATCCAGGGTGAACCGCAACCGCACATCGAGAACCTTATCCTGGCTGGACTGGTCGTCCACGAGCGGAACGCGGTGCAGCGGCTCTCGGCGATCGTCGGCTGCACGGCCGGTCAGGTTCTGCAGGCCGCCAGCGGCAGCGCCGAATACATCTTCTTCCCCATCGATGCCGTGCTGGCCCCGGTGCGGCGGATCGGCGGCGGCAACAGCGTCGATCTCGGCCTGGTCGGCTATGAAGGACTCATCGGCTGCGATTCGTTCACCGAGCGCCGGCGTCAGATCGACGACCTGGTCGTTCGTTCCGGCGGCACCGCCTACTGCATGCCGGCCGGCGACTTCCGGCGGCAGTTCGATCGCCGCGGAGGTCTGCACGGCGCCGTTCTCCGCTTCTCCAGCGCCTTCATGCTCCAGCTCGGCCAGAATGCGGTGTGCAGCCGTTTTCACCCGCTGGAAGCGCGCATCGCACGCTGGCTGCTGATGATTCACGATCGCGGCGGCGTCGAGATCGAGCTCAGCGCCGCATCCCTGGCCTGCTCCCTCGGCACCGAGGAACGTTTCGTCGTCGATGCCCTCGAGCGTCTCGCCGCTTCGAGGGCCATCCGCATTCGCCGGCACTCCCTCAGCGTCCTCGAAGAGGAAACGCTCGAGATGCGCGCCTGCGACTGTTACGAAGAGCTGCGCCAGATTTACGAAGATGTCATGCCTTCCTGAAGCCCGGGGGAGTACGATTTTTCCGTGCGATACCCTGCCACGATCCTTCTCCTGTTGCTCCTGACCGTTCCTGCCGCCGCGTCGCGACGTCGCGCGGTCCATCCCCTCCCTTCGCCCTCGCTGCCCACGCTCGCGCTGGCGTTCGACTTCCGTGACGGCAGCACTCTCGGATGGGAAGCCGGCTTCGCCGACTACAGCCCGCACACCGATATGCAGACGACGGGCGAGCTCCGTCGATTGCCGCCCGAGATCGGAAGCGCGACCGCATGGTTCCTCAGCGGCTGGAACCACTCGGATGACCTCTTCATGTTTCTCCGCCGCCGCCTGACCGCCGCCGACGGCATCCGCGCCCATCAGAACTACATCGCCACGTTCCGCCTGACCTGGGCCACGAACGCCGGTCCCGATTGCGGAGGGATCGGCGGCGCGCCCGGAGAATCGGTTTACATCAAAGCGGGGCTCGCACCCGTACGTCCGGAGCCGGTCCTGCTCCAGGATTACCTCCGGATGAACATCGACAAGGGCAATCAGTCGCAGGACGGGATGCATGCAACCGTCGTCGGCAACATGGCCGCTGACAGGCCGCTCCCCTGCTCCGCCGACGCGCCGTACGTGACGATGGTCCGGGAGCACACGCACCCGCATGCGGTCGCTGCTTCCGCGGACGGCGAGCTCTGGCTGCTCTTCGGCACCGACTCCGGATTCGAAGGATACAACTCGGTGTACGTGCAGAAGATCGAGGTGACGCTGGAGCCGGTCGCAGCGAACGATCCCCGTGCACGCTGGCAGAAAACCTACGCGGAGATCTTCTCCATCGTCGAAGCGCTCGCGCAGGCCGGAGCGAATCCGATCGAGCTCGACCGCCACCGCGTCGATCTCATCGGAGGGCGCGCCCTTGTTTTCCAGACCGGCACCGCCGGAGATCTCGAAGAGCTCTACTTCTACGTGTTCGATACCGAAGAGGAGACCAGTCTCGGTCAGAGCCTCATCTCGCCCGACGGAAGCCGCATCGACGGCATCGATATGAACTGGATCAGTCCCCCGCACTTCTTCAGGGGAGATCACTTTCTCGTGAACTACGTCGGCAGATCGGACACCGTGCTGACGATTCTGTCGCAGCGCCTCGGAGAGCCCTTCGCCGGACCGTAGCCGCCAGTGGGCCCGTCTCCTGCAAGCAGGCGCGGCAGGAGGATGCAATGGCCAGGATTTCTCTGCTTCTCGTGGCGGTGCTGCTGGCGGTGGGGTGCCAGTCCGAAACTGCTGAGGCCCCGGTGGTTGCCGGCGGCGAAACCACGACCCCTGCCTCGACCGACGTCTGCGGCATGATGACCATGGACGAGCTGAATACCGCGGCCGGCCTGACCTCGGCGACCGGGATGTCGTCGACGAGCGGCGGCGCCGAGGTCTGCACCTGGACCGGCGAAAACGGCAAGATCGTCGTCGCGCAGGTCTTCCCCACGGCGTCGAGCTACGACCAGGCCCGGCAGACCTTCGAATCGCAGTACGGCGGAACCGCGGAACCAGTGACCGCCGTCGGCGACAAAGCATTCTTCATCGCCGGCAACACCGGCACGGTGCCGACCGGAACGCTGGTCGCCCAGAAAGGCTCCACGCCGGTCAGCATTCAGGTCATGGGAGGCACGGGCGA
>DATLFC010000286.1:0-4453 GCA_035525015.1 Thermoanaerobaculia bacterium
GTGTGGGCGCGCCGCAGATGGACTTCGACGCCGGCGTTCGCCGCGGCGATCATCAGCTACGGCGCCTGCCTGACGACGTTCGTCGTGGCCACGAAGTGGACCACGGCGGCGAACGCGATCTTCCTGCAGTACGCCGGCGTCGTCTGGGTGCTGCTCCTCGCGCCGGTCGTGATCCGCGAGCCGATGCGCCTGCACGACGTCATCGCCATCGCCTTCGCCATCGCCGGCATGACGCTGTTCTTCGTGGGCCGGTTCGAGCCGCGCGGCATGAGCGGCAACCTGATGGCGCTCCTGTCGAGCTTTTTCTTCGCCGCGCTGATCCTGGCCCTTCGCTTCGAGAACAACGCCGCCGAATCGGCGATCACCTGGGGGAACGTCGTGCTGGCCGCGGCGCTGCTGCCGTTCGTGGCCGGTGAGCTCGCTCTCTCACCGCGGTCGTTCGCCATCCTTCTCTTTCTCGGCCTTTTCCAGATCGGCGCCGCCTACGTCCTGTTCGTGCGCGGCCTGAAATACGTGACCGCGACCCAGGCCTCCCTCACCGGCATGCTGGAACCGGTCGCGAATCCGATCTGGGTGCTCCTTTTCCTCGGCGAACGCCCTTCCGTCTTTGCCGTGGCGGGAGGCCTGATCGTGCTCGCCGCCATCGGCTGGCACACCCTCGCCGCCACCGAGCCGGCCACGGAAATGCCGCCCCCCGATTGATCTTCGGAGTGCGGCGGCTCGCCGCCGCTCTCGGATTGCGGCGGCTTGCCGCCGCCCTGCGCCGCGGCCAGCCGCGGCGCCCAAAGCGGTGGCAAGCCACCGCACTCCGAAGAGGTCCGGCGCTTGCAGCGACCTCCGCCGATGGCGGCCACCTTCGACATCATCGAACCTGCCACCGGCGAGCGCCTGGCGTCGATTCCGGAGGCGGAGGCCGCCGACGTCGACCGCGCCGTCGCCGAGGCCCATCGAGCGTTCACCACCGGCGAGTGGCGGAAGATCAACAGCCGCGAGCGGGGCCGGCTGCTCCTGCGGCTGGCCGCGCTCATCCGCGACAACGCCGAGGAGCTGGCGCGGCTGGAGTCGCGGAACGTCGGGAAGCCGATCCGTGATTCGCGCGACGAGGTGGGACTGGCCGCGAACTGCTTCGAGTATTACGCCGGCGCGACGAACAAGGCCGGCGGCCAGACCATCCCCGGCGCCGCCCCCGGCCTGCTCATGACGCTGCGTGAGCCGGTCGGCGTCTGCGGCGTGATCGTGCCGTGGAACTTCCCGATCGCCATCACGTCGTGGAAAGTGGCGCCGGCGCTGGCGATGGGAAACACCGTAGTGCTGAAGCCGGCGGAGCAGACGCCGCTCACCGCGCTCCGTCTCGCCGAGCTGGCGCGGGAGGCCGGCTTTCCCGCCGGGGTCTTCACGGTGGTGACGGGCGCCGGCTCGGTAGCCGGCGAAGCGCTCGTCCGCCATCCGCTGGTCCGGAAAGTCGGCTTCACCGGATCGACGGAGATCGGCTCGCGCGTCATGCGGATCGCGGCGGACGACATCAAGCGTGTCACGCTGGAGCTTGGCGGCAAGTCGGCGAACATCGTCTTCGACGACTGCCATTTCGATCGGGCCGTCGCCTCGGCCGCGTCGTCGTCGCTCGGCAATGCGGGGCAGGACTGCTGCGCGCGCAGCCGTCTGCTCGTGCAGCAGTCGATCTACGATCGCTTCGCCAAAGCGGTCGTCGAGGCGTTCGAGCGCGTGAAGGTCGGCGATCCGCTCGCCGACGACACGGAGATGGGGCCGCTCGTGACAACGTCGCACCGCGAGCGGGTCCTGGAGTACGTGGCCAGCGGACGCGACGAAGGGGCGACGCTCGCCACCGGCGGCAGCGCGCTGCAGCGGCGCGGCGCCTATCTCCAGCCGACGGTCTTTCTCGACGCGAAGCCGGACATGAAGATCGTGCGCGAAGAGATCTTCGGCCCGGTCATCGCCATCATGCCGTTCAAGGACGAAGCGGACGCCATCGCCCAGGCGAACGACAGCATCTACGGCCTTTCCGGCTCGATCTGGACGCGCGACATCGGGCGGGCCCTGCGCGTTGCGCGCGCCGTGCAGAGCGGGAATCTCTCGATCAACTCCGGGAGCAGCGTCCACCTGGAGGCGCCCTTCGGAGGGATGAAGCAGAGCGGCCTCGGTCGGGAGCTCGGGCTGCAGGCGCTCGACCACTACAGCGAATGGAAGACGATCTACATTGATGTATCTACATGATGGGAGATCAATTTTTCGACAAATGCCCGGACGAATCGACATCGACACCCTGAAACGGATGGTCGCCGACGGCGACATCGACACCGTCATCGCCGCCTTTCCCGACATGTACGGCCGCCTCGTCGGCAAACGAATCACCGGCTCGTTCTTCGTCGAGGAGGTGATCGAGCACGGGATGCACGCCTGCGACTACCTGCTGGCCTGCGACGTGGAGATGGATCCCGTCCCCGGCTACGCGTTCACGAGCTGGGCGAAGGGATACGGCGACTTCGCACCGGTCCCTGACTTCGAGACGATGCGCATCGCCTCGTGGCACGACAAGAGCGTGCTCGTGCTCTGCGATGTGAAGTACGAGGAGCGCGATGAGCTCATCCCTTTCGCTCCGCGCAGCATCCTGCGGCGGCAGGTCGATCGCGCCGCAGAGCAGGGCTACAAGGCCCTCGGCGCCTCGGAGCTCGAGCTCTACGTCTTCAAGGACTCGTACGACGACGTCGCCGCGAAGAGCTTCGTGAACATCGAGCCGATCGGCAGGATCATCGAGGACTACCACATCCTGCAGAGCTCGAAGGAGGAGTTCCTCATCGGCGCGATCCGCTCCCACCTCGAACGCTCGGGCATCCCGGTCGAATCGTCCAAGGGCGAGTGGGGGCCGGGTCAGCAGGAGATCGGGCTTCGCTATGCCGAGCTCGTGGAGATGGCCGACCGCCACGCCATCTACAAGCACGCGGCCAAGGAGATCGCCTGGGCGGCGGGGCACGCGATCACGTTCATGGCCAAGTGGGACGAGCGCTACGCCGGCTCGGGCTGCCACATTCACATCAGCCTCAGCGACGTGAAATCGGACAAGCCGCTCTTCGAAAAGAACGAGAACCTCTTCCGCTGGTTCCTCGGCGGATGGATGGCGCACATCCGGGAAGTATTTGCGTTCTACGCACCCTACCCCTCCTCGTACAAACGCTACGTGGCCGGGTCGTTCGCGCCGACCGGCATCGCCTGGAGCCACGACAACAGGACGGCGGGGTTCCGGATCGTCGGACACGGGCCGTCGCTGCGCATCGAGTGCCGCGCCGCCGGCGCCGACGCGAATCCGTATCTCGCCTTCGCGGTGACGCTGGCCGCCGGGCTCGACGGCATCGAGCGGCAGATCGACCCGCCGCAGGAGTTCGTGGGCGACGTCTATCAGGCCCGCGATCTGCCGCAGGTGCCGCACTCGCTCAACGACGCCATCACCGCGCTCGACGACAGCCGCTGGGCGCGCGATGTCCTCGGCGAAGACGTCGTCGGGCACTACCTGCATTTCTTCAGGACCGAGCAGAGGAAGTTCGACGCCGCGGTCACTGACTGGGAGCGGCGGAGATATTTCGAGCAGGCTTGATTCGTTGGTCGTTGGACGTTGGTCGTTGGTCGTGGATGGGTGGGACGACCAACGACCAACGACAAACGTCCAACGATCTCAGGAGGAAACCTTGCGACTGGCAAACAAAACAGTCCTCATCACCGGCGGCGGCAGCGGTATCGGAAAGGCGGCCTGCCTTCTTTTCGCACGCGAAGGAGCGAAGGTCGTGGCCGTCGACCTGAAGAAGGAGACCGCGGAGGCGACGGCGAAGGAGATCGGCGACAGCGCCCGCGCGTTCGCGGCCGACGTGTCGAAGGCGAAGGATGCCGAGGCGATGGTGCGGTTCGCAGAGGAACAGTTCGGCCGGCTGGACGTCGTGTTCAACAACGCCGGCGTCTTTCATCCCGACGACGACTCCGTCACGACGACCAGCGAGGACATCTGGGACCTCGTCATCGACGTCAACCTCAAAGGGGTCTTTCTCGGATGCAAGTATGCGATTCCGGCGCTGCTCCGCGCCGGAGGAGGCTCGATCATCAACACCGCCTCGTTCGTTGCCGTCATGGGAGCGGCGGCGCCGCAGATCGCCTACACCGCCAGCAAGGGAGGCGTGCTGGCGATGACGCGGGAGATCGCGGTGGAGTTCGCGCGGAAGAACATCCGCGCCAATGCGCTGTGCCCCGGCCCTGTCGAGACGCCGCTCCTCGCCGAGCTGCTCTCCGATCCCGCGCGGCGGCAGCGACGCCTCGTGCACATTCCGCCGGGACGGTTCGGCAAGCCGGAGGAGATGGCGAACGCGGCGCTCTTCCTGGCCAGCGACGAATCGTCGTTCGTGAACGGCACGACGTTCCTCGTCGACGGCGGCATCACCGCGGCATACGTGAC
>DATLFC010000294.1:0-14603 GCA_035525015.1 Thermoanaerobaculia bacterium
GATCCTCTGCAACGTTCTCCGTCAGCGAGGCGTGCCGTACGACGAGGCGCCGAACGGCGCCGAAGCGATCAAGAAGCTGAAGGAGAACGAATACGGCGTCGTCTTCCTCGATCTGCTGATGCCGCGCATCGACGGATGGGGAGTGCTCGACTTCGTTCGCAACAAGGGCCGTGGCGATTCGATGAAGATCTACATCCTCACGGCATTCCGGGAGCAGCGCCTCAGTGCGGCCGATCAGGAAATCGTCGACGGCATCCTCTACAAGCCGATCGACGAGAACGAAGTCGACCGCATCCTCCAGAAGAGCGCCGCCGCCCGCGCCTCGTAGTCGGGCGTGTCAAGCCGCCTTGCGCACGGTCAGCACCGGTACCGGTGCCTCGCGCATGACGCGTTCCGCGACGGAACCGAGGATCAGTCGCTGCAGTCCGCTCCTGCCGTGAGTGCCCATGGCGATCAGATCGACACCTTCCTCCTCCGCCGCTTTCACGATTGCGGCGGCGGGCGTCCCGACGGCGACGACGGCCCGCCACTTCACGGTGTCGCCGACGTGTTCGGCCGCATAGCGCCGCAACTCCTCGAGGGCGCGCTCTTGCGATCGCTCGAGATCGCGCGCGATCGTGTCCACCTGGGACGACATGAACTCCGCCGGCGGTTCGAACGGATCGGCGTACAGGATGATCAGCTCCGCGCCGGAGTCGCGCGCCAGCCCCGCGGCATGGCGGACGGCCGCGGAAGCGAGGTCGCTGAAGTCGGTGGCCGCCAGAATTCGTTTCACATTCATTGATTTCTCCTTCACACCATCACCGGATCGGCGATTTCTTCCGCCGGCGCGACTTCGCGCGGCGGCTGCTCCTGCGGCCGCTTCCGTCCGGCGAGGAAGTAGAGGACCGGTACCGTGGCGCGTGACAGCAGAAGCGACGCCACTTCTCCCGCCATCAGCGAGATCGCCAGCCCCTGAAAAATCGGGTCGAAGAGGATCACTCCCGCGCCGACCACGACTGCCGCGGCGGTGAGCATCATCGGCCGGAACCGCACCGCGCCGGCATCGACGACAGCCTCGGCCAGCGGCATGCCCTGGCGAAGGCGCAGCTCGATGAAGTCGACAAGGATGATCGAGTTGCGCACCACGATTCCGGCGCCGGCGATGAATCCGATCATCGACGTGGCGGTGAAGAACGCTCCCATCGCCGCGTGCGCGGGGATGATCCCCACCAGCGAGAAGGGAATCGCGGCCATGATCGTGAGCGGCGTCTTGAAGGACTGGAACCAGCCGACCACGAGGATGTAGATCAGAATCAGCACCGCCGCGAAGGCGATGCCGAGGTCGCGGAAGACCTCGTAGGTGATATGCCATTCACCGTCCCATTTCATGGCCAGACGCTCGGTGCTCCCGGGCTGCTGCGCGACCCATCGCTGCAGCGAGTAACCCTCCGGGAGCTGCAGGGCGTCGATGGCCCGGTTCAGCTTCAGGATCGCGTACACCGGACTCTCTTCCGCCCCCGCCACATCGCCTGTGACATACACGACCGGCATCAGATTCTTGTGGTAGATGCTCCTGGCCGCGGTCGTCTCTTCGATGCGCACGACCTCGCCGAGCGGAACGAGCTGGCCGAAGCTGCCCGACAGATGGATCGACTGCAGCTGCTCGACGCTGGAGCGAAGCGGCCGCGGCACGTCGACGACGATCGGCACCGCCTCCTCCTCGGCCGGCTGATGGAGGAGTCCGACCGGGATGCCATCGAGGGCCAGGCGGAGCGTCGTGTCGATCTGTTCGAGCGAGATTCCGCTCAGGGCCGCCTTTGGACGATCGACCTCGAAACGGATCTGGCGCTGCTCGTCCTCGATGTACGTGTCGACGTCGACGACGCCCGGCGTCGACTCGAAGATCTGCTGAATGCTGCGCGCGACCGCGATCTGCCGGTCGTAATCGGGTCCGTAGACCTCCGCGACGAGCGTCTGCAGCACCGGCGGCCCGGGTGGGACCTCAGCGACCTTCAGCCGGGCCCCGTATCGTGCTCCGATCGGCGCGATCTCGTCGCGTACGCGGCGGGCGATGGCGTGGCTCTGCGCGTCGCGGTCGCCCTTCGGCCGCAGGTTCACCTGGATGTCGGCCACGTTCGGTCCACGCCGGAGAAAGTAGTGCCGCACCAGACCGTTGAAGTTGTAAGGGGAGGAAGTGCCGGCGTACATCTGCCAGTTCGCGACTTCCGGCACGTTCCGCAGCGCGGCGCCGATCTCTCTCGCCACGCCGGCTGTCCGCTCCAGCGTCGTTCCCTCCGGCATGTCGACGATGATCTGGAATTCGCTCTTGTTGTCGAACGGCAGCATTTTCACGCGCACGAGCTTCACGGCGAACAACGAAACAGCGGCGACGAGCATCGCCGCGACCGCGATGAGAAACCGGCGGCGCACGCGCGGATCGTCGATCACGCGGCCCATGAGGCGGCGATAGAGGCGGGTGCTCCATCCCTCGCCTCCGTGTGCCGCGTCGTCGTGGCGGCGAAGCAGGCGCACCGCGGCCCACGGCGTGACGATGAACGCCACGACGAGCGAGAAGAGCATCGCCGCCGTGGCGCCGACAGGGATCGGACGCATGTACGGCCCCATCAGCCCGCTGACGAATCCCATCGGCAGAATGGCCGCGATGACCGTGAACGTGGCGAGGATGGTCGGGTTTCCGACCTCCGCCACCGCCTCGATGGCCACCGTGCGCAGCGGGCGTCGGCGGTTCTCCGGCAGCCGATAGTGACGGACGATGTTCTCCACGACCACGATCGCGTCGTCGACGAGGATGCCGATCGAGAAGATGAGCGCGAACAGCGTGACGCGATTCAACGTATAGCCGAGGACGTAGAAGACCGAGAGCGTGAGAGCAAGCGTCACCGGAATGGCGATGGCCACGACAACCGATTCGCGCCACCCCAGGGTCACTGCGATCAGGATCGCCACCGACATCACCGCCAGCAGCATGTGAAAGAGGAGCTCGTTCGATTTCTCCGCGGCGGTCTCCCCGTAGTTCCTCGTCACGGTGACCGTCACATCCTCCGGGATGACCGAGCCTTTCATCGACTCCACACGCTCGATCACCGCATGGGCGAGATCGGTGGCGTTGGTCGCCTTCCGTTTCGCGACGGCGATCGTGACCGCCGGTACGATCGTGTCGCCCGTTCCCGAGAACACGTAGTCCGCGGGCTCTTCCGGGCCATCGGTGATCGTGGCCACGTCGCGGAGGTAAATCGGACCCGCGGTGCCGCCGACGACGATCTCTCCCGCGTCGCCCGCCGTCCGGATGAATCCCCCGGTCTGCACCAGGACCTCGGTGTCGGCGATCGAGAAGCTTCCGGCCTCCGTCTCCCGGTTGGACCGCGCCAGCGCGCCGGCCACGGCGGCAGGGGAGAGACCGTGCGCCGCGAGCCTGGCCGGGTCGATCGTGACGCGAAGCTGCCGGCGCGTCCCGCCGATGACCGTGACCTCCGAGACGTCCGGCGCCTGCTTGATCTCGTTCTGTACGTGCACGGCCAGGCGGCGCAACGCGAAGTGGTCGTATCGGGCGCTGGCCAGCGTCAGCGCCACGACCGGGACGTCATCGATCGATCGCGGCTTGACCAGCGGAGGCGTGGCGCCGGGAGGAATCGCGTCGGCGTTTGCGTCGAGCTTCGTCTTCAGGCGGACGACGGCGTCTTCCTCGTTCGTCCCGACCTTGAAGCGGATGATCACCATCGACATGCCCGGCGACGAGGTCGAGTAGAGGTATTCGACGCCGGGGATCTCCCAGAGCAGCTTTTCCATCGGGCGCGTGACCCGCGCCGCGATTTCTTCCGGCGTGGCGCCAGGCATCTCGACGAACACGTCGACCATCGGCACGACGATCTGCGGCTCTTCCTCGCGCGGAAGGAGGGCCACCGCACCGGCGCCGATGAGAATCGAGGCGACGATGATCAGCGGCGTCAGCTTCGAGTCGATGAATGTGGCGGCCACGCGGCCGGCGAGCCCCTGCTCGTGCCGGCTCATGTTCCGGCCCCGGCAACGCGCACGCCTTCGCGCATCGTCGCTGCTGGATGCGCGACGACCCGCTCACCGGCGGCGATCCCCGATAGAACCTCGATGCGGTCGCCGGTTTCTCCGGCGACGTTGATGAGCCGCAGCTGCGTGAGTCCGTCGTGCGCGACGGCGTAGACGGTCGTGAGCTGCCCGCGACGCATGATGGCCGAGGCCGGAATCGTGACGGCCTGATGTTCGCCGGCCGGAAGAAGAAGGCGCGCGAACGCTCCCGATCTCCAGGCGGCATGCTGCGGCAGCTCGACCTTCACGAGCGCGGTGCGGGTGGCGGGATCGACGGATGGAACCACGTGCGTCACGCGCCCGCGGACGGAGATCGCTCCACTCTCGACCGAGACCTCGTCTCCCGGCGCGATCACAACCGCCTCCCCGACAGTGGCCTCGGCGCGATAACGAGATCCGCCGTCGATGGCCAGTAGCGCCATGCCCGGCGCCGCCTGCGTGCCGGGATCGACCAGCCGCGCGCTGATCACGCCGTCGAACGGTGCCACGATCCGCGTGTATGCCGAGTACGTCGCGGCCTGCCGCGCCGCCGCAGCGGCGGCATCCCGTTGCGCGGTCATCTGCGCGAGCATCTGCCGCGCACGCTCCAGCTCCGCGTATGCCGATCGGTGGCGCGTCTCCACCTCGTCGTATTCCTGTGCGCTGACCGAGCCGCGATCGCGAAGGGGACGGAATCGCTGCCACGTTCTCTCGGCGAGTGCTGCCTGCGCTTCCGCCGACCTCACCGCGGCCGATGCACTGTCGATCGCGCCGGCGATGGACCGCTGCTCGGCAACGGCACGCGCCAGTTGCGATGCAGCATCGCGGTCGTCGATCTCGATCAGCAGTTGTCCGCGCTGCACGCGGTCGCCGGCGCTGACGTGGACCGCCACGACGTCACCCATGATGCGCGAGGAGAGCGACGAAACGGCGGCGGCGCGTATGGTTCCGGCATACGGCTGGAGGCGGGCCACGGTCTGCAGTTCGGCCGCGACGAGCGTCACGTCGATCGCGGCCGCGGGAGTCGCCCGCTCCTCGCCGCTGCAGGCGAAGGACAGAAGCGTGACCGCGGCGGCGAGCGCGGCCGCTTTATTCAAACTCTTCGACATTGTGCAGTTCTCCCATGGCCCGCAGCAGCTCGGCGCGGCCGACGATCCGGTCGTACCGGGCTGCGAGAAGATCGAGTTGCGCCGTCACTACGGCCGTTCCGGCGCGGAGCTGTTCGGTGATGGTGGTCAGACCGTTCGCGTAGCGGTCGTGGATGATGCGCGCCGCCGCCTCTGCCTGTGCGGCGGAGCGGCCGGCCAGACCCACCCGCTGTTCCGCGGCGCGAAGGCGGTGAAAGGCGGTGACGATCTCCATCGCCGCCGCGTCCTCCACCAGGTCGCCCGCCGCCACTGCGGCCGTGCTTCCCGCGCGCGCCTCGGCGATGCGCGCGTATCTCGCGGCGTCGAAAAGATCGACCGTGGCCGTGAGGCTGAACGTCCGATCGGAGTTGCTGTGCCGGAACGTCGCGCCACTCGCCCCCCACGAGGCCCAGGCGTCGACGCGGGGAAGCAGCGATCCGCGCGCGCTGCGGATCTCAATGCGGGCGTTCTCGGCAGCCAGCCGGGCCGCCTTCACGTCGCCGCGTGATGCCAGTCCGCGGGTCACGGCCGCGTCGAGCGACAGAGTCAGCGGTGCCGGGTCGGCGATCGGGGAGGCGATCTCGACCGCCCCATGCATCGGCCGCTGAAGGAGCGTGGCCAACGCGGCCTGCGCGATGGCGAGCTCTCCCTCTGCCTCGACCTGCTGCTGGCGGTAGCGGGCCAGCTGCACGTCAGCCGAAAGAAGATCCGACTCGACGACGAGTCCCTGTTGCATCCGGTCGCGGATCGCGCCCGCCTGCGATTCACCGGCACGGACGGCGGCCTGGGCCACCTCGTGCCGTTGCCCGGCCAGGGCGACCCCGAAGTACGCGCGGAGCGTCTCGAGGCGGAGCCGTTGTCTCAGTTCGTCGTCCCCATGTTCCGCCTGCGCCGCGGCGTTACGCGTCTGCCGGGTCGAGCCGAGCCGGCGAAGCTGGTCGAACAGGGTGTAGCGGACGTTGAGAGCAAGCCTGTCGTTGCGGAGCGGCTCAGGGTCGTTGAGAAAGGACGGATCGAAGTGCTCGGGACCGAAGCGCCCCTGCTCGAGGAGGGAGCCGAAGACGAAGACCGGGTTGTTGCTTTGCGCGGAGACCGCGGACACCTCGGCGCGAGGGAACCAGGCGGCCCGCGCCTGGGCCGAGCGCGCCCGCGCCGCGGCGATGCCGGCGCCGGACGCCACGAGGCGCGGATTGCGGGCCAGCGCTTCCTCGAGCGCCTGGCGGAGGGTCAGCGGATCGGCCGTGGCCGTGGTGGCGAGCAGAAGCACGGCGAGGGCGGCGGCGGTTTTCACGCCCCCCGCCGGACCTCGGGCGTGAAGGCACATTCGCGGACGCCGAAACCGCGGAGGATGGACATCATGGGACACCAGTTGGTGAAGGCGGACTGCAGGAGGTTGAGGCCGACGAAGGCGGTGAAGAGGTAGAACCAGGGAGTGAGGAGCCAGCCTAGGGCGAGGGAGAGGAGGATGAAGGATCCGGCGATGAGGCGCAGAAGTTGTTCCAGGTGCATTGGCGAATCTCCTTAGCTTTAAAACTATATGACTATACAGGAATATAGTCAATAGGTTAGACTGCCGTCATGGCCCGCAGGAAACAGCACCTCTCACCCGCCGCCGTGGAGCTCGTCGCCGCCCGTTTCCGCATCCTCGGTGAGCCGCTTCGCATCCGCATCCTGCAGGCGCTTCAGGATGGCGAAAAAAGCGTCGGCGAGCTGGTGACGACCGTCGGCTCCACGCAACCGAATGTCAGCAAGCATGTCCGGATCCTCCAGGAGGCCGGGCTGGTGGAAAGGCGGCAGGAGGGGAATCTGGTCTACTGCCGGATCGCCGACCCGACCGTGTTCGATCTCTGCAACGTCGTCTGCAGCACGCTCGGCGAGCGGCTGACCCAGGCCGCCCGTTTGGCCGCAGAACTGCAACGCGGGATGTCCACGAGGCGGTAGGGCTCGGTTGCGGTCCCCGCCCTCCCGATTGTAGGGTTACCCGAAGCGATGACCGACGCAGAGCTCGAACAGTTCATCGCCACCAACATCCACTCGGTCGAGGAAGTCGAGATTCTCACGCTCCTCAGCCGCTCCCCCGACACATACTGGAGCGCCGATGCGATGGGCCAGCAGCTCGGCATCAAGGCCGAGGTGGTCGGTGCCCGTGCGCGTGAGCTCCTCCGCCGCGGCCTGCTCGCCGTCGGGGAGTCAGGGTCGGTCTACCGCTACGCTCCAACTGACGAAAAGACGAAAGAGCAGGTCACCGTGCTCACCGATACCTATCGCGATCGACGGATCACGGTCATCAATGCGATCTACACGGCGAACCTGACCAGGCTGCGCAGTTTTGCCGACGCCTTCAAGCTCGGAGGAGGGAAGCCTTGATGGGTCTCGTCGTTTATGGACTCTGCGTCATCACCAGCGCCATCTGCGCCGCGCTGCTGCTGCGCGGCTATGCGCGCACGCGCGTACCGCTGCTCCTCTGGAGCGGGCTCTGTTTCATCGGGCTGGCCGTCAACAACCTGCTCCTCTTCATCGACGTGCATGTCGTGCCGCTGATCGACCTCTCGGGTTGGCGTACGCTCCCGGCCCTCGCCGGCGTGCTCCTCCTTCTGTACGGCATGATCTGGGAGACCCGGTGACCGAGCTGCTGATCACCGGCGCGCTGGCCATGGCCTATTTCGTCGCGGCGATGTTCTTCATGCGCTTCTGGTCCGCGACGCACGATCGCCTTTTCGGCTTCTTCGCCGCCGCGTTCGCCCTGCTGGCCGTCCAGCGGTTGCTGCTTCCCTACGCTCCCGAGCCCTGGATCTCGCCGCTCTACGTCGTCCGCCTTCTGGCCTTCGTCCTGATCATCCTCGCCATCATCGACAAGAATCGGGGGTAGTCCGCTCAACCCGCGACGGGGGCGGCGATGTCGATCTCGAACGCCGGCGGCTCGACCATCATCCTTTTCACGGCGCAGTGATCGATGGCCCGGTGGATCGCTTTCTCGTATTTCTCGGGGAACCCTTCGGGCGTCCGCACCATCACGCGAATCGTGGCGATCCGCTTCGACTCCGGGTCGCGCACCGGCGTCAGCGTCAACCCCAGACCGCCGGTGGGAAGATCGCGCTCCTGGCAGAAACGGAGCGCGTAGAAGCCCATGCAGGTGGCGAGCGACGCCAGAAAGAGGTCGAACGGCGCCGGCGCGCTGTTCCGCCCCATCGGTTCCGGCTGATCGGTGTGAATGACGTGGCCGCGATACGTGGCGTCGACGGCCACGCCTCCCGGGAAGCTGATCTCGATGCTCATGACTGTACGATCGGATCGCGAAGTTCATGCCGGTGTGACAGCCCGTACGCTGCGTTGTGATACGTTTGCGCGCGACACCATGGCCACGAAAACGAACTCATCGAGCTCCCCGCAACCTCCCGAACAGCAGCCCTCGCGCGGCCCGATCCTCGTTCTTGCCGCCGGCAGCATCGCCGTAGCCGCCCTCGTCGGCTGGGCGCTCACCCGCACGGTCGAGCCGCTGCCGCCCGCCGTGGAGGGCTCGCCGGCCGCGCCGATCGGCGCCCCGCAGACTGCCGGTGACGTCGTTCCGACGACGCCCGCCGCGACGACGCCGGCCACGAACACCGCCGGCGAGGAAGACGGCATCGCTCGCCTCGGACCCGATCAGCTCAAGGATCTCGTCGACCGCGGCAGCGTCACCGTCCTCGACGTGCGCGACTCGGTCGCCTACACGAACGGTCACATTCCGGGCGCGATCAACATCCCCTTCGCCCGCGTGCAGGCCGAGGCGTCGAAGCTGCCGAAAGGGAGGCTGATCGTCGCGTACTGTACGTGACCGGCCGAAGAATCGAGCGCCGGTGCGGCGCTCATCCTCAAAGCGCAGGGCTTCAACCAGGTCTCTGCTCTGCTCGGCGGTCTCGATGCGTGGCGCTCGCAGGGGTACGAAGTCCGTTCCGGACTCGCTCCCTGACCTGCTAGCGGCGGCGCCGTTCGTCGTACATCCGCAGCCCCGCCTCGACCGCTGACGGCGGAATGGCGAACGGCTCGCCGACCCGCAGCGCCTGAACGTAGATACGCGCGCACGTCTCCATGACCACGGCGGCGTGCAGCGCACGCTCGAGCGTACGCCCGACGCAGACGTTGCCGTGATTCGCCAGGATCACACCGGCCCTCTCGCCGAGCACCGCTACGACGTTTCGCCCGACCTCCTCCGTCCCGGTGAAGGCATAACCGGCCACCTCGATCGTTCCGCCGAGGCAGAGGAGCATCTCGTCGATGATCGGGGGGAGAGGGCGGCGAAGGACCGAGAGCGTGCTGACGTACGGCGCGTGCGTGTGGACGATCGCCGCGATGTCCGTCCGCGATTCGTACACCACGCGGTGCATCGGCAGCTCGTACGACGGCGCGGCGGCGGATTCGACGGCGCGGGAGGTCCGGAGCTCGACGATCACGATCTCCTCTTCGCGCAGACGCTCGTAGGGAATGGCCGTCGGGGTGATGGCGATGTGCCCCTCGTCCGCGCGCCGGCTCACATTGCCGGCCGAACCGGCCACGAGCCCCAGTTCCCACATCCGGCGGGCATGGAACCAGACGTCGTGCCGCGCGTCGGCAAAGCGATCCGCCACCTCGCGAAGCGTACCATTCCCCTCACGTGACCTGCTGCGGGTCAGCCTCGAAACGAGCCGAACCGCAACGCCAGAAACATGACCGCGAAGAGGAAGACGGCGACCGCGGCGAACGGCGAGAGGCGCCGCCGTCTCCCCAGCAGGAACGCGGCAACGATCAACTCCACCGAGCAGAAGACGACCGTGACCACCGCGAACCGCTCCACGCCGCGGCTCGGCGATCCCGGCAGCATCACGAACCTCGCCCCGAAGATCACATCGATGAAATAGGCGAACGCCAGCACGCACAGCGGGGCAGCGAAATAAGGGACCAGCAGAGCAGAACCTCGCGCAATCATGCAACTTATCAGCCGCCGGCGTGGTCGGCGGTGATGCGGCCGTCGCGGACCTCGACCACGCGGCTGGCGCGGCGGGCCAGGGCGGGGTCGTGCGTGATGATCACGAGCGTGCGGCCCTGCTGCCAGAGGTCGGTGAAGATCGACATGATGTCGCTGCCGCTCGTCGAATCGAGATTTCCCGTCGGCTCGTCGGCGAGGACGATGTCGGGGTCCATGGCCAGGGAGCGGGCGATGGCCACGCGCTGCATCTGTCCGCCCGAAAGCTCGGTCGGTTTGTGCTCGAGGCGGTCGCCGAGACCGACCCGCGTCAGCAGCTCGGCGGCGCGGGCCCGCCGTTCGGCGGGGCGGATTCCACCGAAGAGCATCGGCATCTCCACGTTCTCCTGCGCGGTGATGTGCGGCAGCAGATTGAAGTTCTGGAAGACGAACCCGACGCGGCGGTTGCGGATCTCCGCGAGCTGATCGCGCGAGACGCCCGCGACGTTCTCCCCGCCGAGCTCGTACATGCCGGAGGTGGCGGTGTCGAGGCAGCCGACCAGGTTCATCAGCGTCGACTTGCCCGAGCCGGAGGGACCGACGATGGCCAGCATCTCGCCCTTGTGCACGTCGAGGTTGATACCCTTGAGAGCCTCCACCTTTACCTTGCCGGTGTCGTAGACCTTCCGGATCTCCGCCATCCTGATGATGGTTCCGTTGCTGTTGCCGTTTCCGTTCGCCATGAGAATCGATTCCTATTCGTAGCGCAGAGTCGCCGCCGGGTCGATGCGCGCGGCGCGCCGCGCGGGGAAGTAGCCCGCCAGCAGCCCGATCAAGCCGAGGATCGCCGAGGTGGCGATGCCGATCTGAATGGAGAGCGTCGGTCGTCCGAGGAAGGAGAGGACCCGATTGCTCTCGATGTCGACGAAGCTGGTGAGCGACACCAATAGCGTCGCGATGACGATGCCCAGCGCCCCGCCGGTGAACGTATACACCAGACCCTCCATCACGAACGGCGTGATGATCCAGCGCGACTTCGCCCCCAGCGCCATCTTCACGCCGATCTCGCGCGTCCGCTCCTTCACCACCGCGTACATGATGTTCGCCACGCCGACGCCGCCGATGATCAGCGTCAGCGCCCCGACGATGCCGAGGAAGAGCTGGATGCCCAGAGTGATGTTCCGGTTCACTTCCGCGCCACGCACCGTGTCCCAGGTCCCGAAGACGCGTTCGTCCGTCGGGTCATATCCGAACTTCGGCCCCATGACTTCGTGGAACTTTCTCAGCGCCCCTTTCATCTCTCCGGGGAGGTGCGTCTCGATGACCATCACGTTGAGCCGGTCGCGGCCGAAGTGAGCCCGGAACGTGGAGATCGGAATGACCGCGTGAGACTTGTCGGGACCGCCATACGTGCCCATCTGAATCTTCTTCTGCATCACGCCGATCACCGTGTAGGGCGCGTTGTTGATGAGGAGCGTCTTGCCGACGGGATCCTCCGCGCCGAAGATGTCGCCGGCCAGCTCGTCGCCGAGGAAGACCACGCGGCGCCGGAGCTGCTCATCGGGAGGACCGAAGAAACGGCCGCCCGGCAGCGGGTAATGCTTGCGCGATTCCCCGTACGACCAGTTGGTGCCGATCAACCGGGCGTTCACGGTCTTGCGGCCGTACGTCATGGCCGTGCGCCACGAGGTCAGCTCACCATGGACACTCTTCAGCTCGGGCATGCGGGCGCGGACGAACTCCACGTCGTCCGCGCGGGGACGGATGGGCCGTCCCGGCGGCAGCCCCTTCCACCCCTTCGTCGTCTCGCCGGGCCAGAGCACCGCGATGTTCTCGCCCATGGCCCGCCGGTTCTTGTCGAGCTGCCGCTTCAGACCTTCGCCGAACGCGAGCAGCAGGAGGATGGCCACCGTTCCCCACGCGATCGCCGCGATGGTCAGGTAAGCGCGCCTCTTCTGGAGCTGCGAGGCGCTCTTGAAGAGGGAGAAGATGATGTGCGCGTCGCGTCTCATCACAGTTTCATCGCTACGACGGGATCCAGCCTCGCCGCATCTCTGGCCGGGAAATACCCGGCCACGAGTCCGACCACACCCAGCGCCGCCGCGGTCAACATCGCGACGACGGGCGATACCTCGGGCTTGCCGACGAACTCCTGAAGCTGCACGGGGAAGATGGCGCAGACGCCGATGGCGATCGCGAATCCGATCGCGCCGCCGATCGCCGTCACCAGCAGTGTCTCCATCAGGAACTGCGTGAGGATCCAGCGCTGCTTCGCGCCGAGCGCCATCTTGATGCCGATCTCCCGCGTCCGCTCCTCCACCACCACGTTCATGATGTTGGAGACGCCGATGCCGCCGACCACCAGCGTCAGCACGCCGATGATGCCGAGGAACGAGTTGAAGGCGAGCATGAAGGTGTCGAAGAACTGGAACTGCTCGGTCGTGTCCCAGATCGACAGCGCTTCCTTGTCGTCCGGATCGAAACGAAGCCGCTGCCCGAACGCGACCCTGATCCGCTCGATCACCTGCTTCGTCTCACCGGTGTCGCTGGCCTGAAAGATCATGTTGTTGATGTACTTCCGCCCGGTGATGGCGCGGAAGGTGCTGCCGGGGATGAAGGCTTTCTCCTTGTCGCGCCCGCTGTAGCTCGAGTCCTGTTCCTTCTTCGTGACCACGCCGACCACCTGAAAGGGCGATCCGTTGAGCAGGACGATCTTGCCGATGGGATCGGTCGAGCCGAAAACGTTCGTGGCCAGCTCGTCGCCGAGGAAAATCACCCGCCGCTGTTCGCGCTCATCAATGGGATTGATGAAGCGGCCGCCCCGCTGCGGAATCAGATTGCGCATGTCGCCGAACACGTACGAGACGCCGGAGATGTCGACCGAGAGCGTCTTCGTTCCGTAGTCCAGCCGCAGGCTGGTCATGTACTCGCTCGAGATGGCGTTGAGTCCATCCACTTCCTTCGCCACGGCCTGAATGTCTTCCTCCGCGACGCGGATGCGGCGTCCCTTGCCGAGACCCTCGAACGGCACGGCGGTCAGCCCCGGCCATCCGATGACGATCCGGTCGCCGAGGCCGGCCGTGTTCTTGATCATCCGCTTGTGAAGCCCCGTTCCGAACGCAAGCATCAGGCTGATGGCCACCGTCCCCCACACGATCCCGAAGACGGTGAGGAACGTGCGCAGCTTCTCGCTGCGCACGTCGCGGATCAGCTGGCGGAAGACGTCTTTGAAAGTAACCATGCTCTCGGCTCTCTACGAGATCTCCTTCGGCGGCCGCTCCACGACCTTGTCACCCTTGCGCAGACCTTCCACCACCTCGATGTTCAGACCGTCGGAGACGCCGGTCCTGATCTCGACCTTTCGCGGGTCCGCATTCGGTCCGAGGGGCGGCATCTCGACGGTGGTCTTTTTGCCGCCATCCTCGAATGCCACGAGGCGCTCCGGAATCAGGAGGATGTCTTTCTTCTCGCGGATGATCACGTCCGCATTGGCGGAGTAGCCGGCGCGGAGCGTGATGGTCTGGCCCGGGTCGAGCTCGATCTCGACGTCGAAGAGCGTGGCGCCTTCCTTCTGCTGCGCCTGCGGCGCGATGCGGGCCACCTTGCCGGTCACGACGTCGCTCGGCAGCGCGCCGACCTTGATGCGCGCCGGCATTCCAACCGCCAGCTTCCCGACGTCGATCTCATCGACCGTCCCGAGGAAGATGAGGTCGCTCATGTTGGCGATCGACGCCATCTCCGTCCCCGGCTGGTACGAGGTGAGCGGCACGATCGGATCGCCCGGGTTGACGGTCCGCGTCAGGACGGTACCTGCCGCCGGCGCCCGGATGATCGACTCCTGCCCCGAAGTGCTGGAGAGATTGCCTTCCTGCACCAGCTCCCGATCCTGCTGTGCCTTCCTCAACGCCACCCGGGCCAGCTCGTAAGCCTCCTTCTTCTGCTCCACCTCCGAGCTGGGGAGCACCCCCGATGCGGCCAGCTGCAGCGCCCTCTGGTAGTCGCCCTCCGCGCGCCGGTACGAGGCCTGCGCCGATTCGACGCGCCGGTCGACTTCCGTTCTCTCGAGCGGCGTCGGATCGGGCGCGATCTCGAACAGCGGATCGCCCGCGCGCACCGTGTCGCCGACTTCCACCATCGTCCGGCGGACGATGCCCGGAATCTTCGACTTGACCTGAAATTTCTGGCGCGGCTGGATCTGCCCGACGGCCACCGCCTTTTCGACGATCGTACCGGTCGTGACCTCGACCTCTTTCAGGCCGTTGCCGTCTTTGCCGCCGTTCCTCGTCCAGGCGTAAAGCCCCGCGCTCGCCACGGCGGCGACGATCAGGAACAGCAGCGTCTTCCAAAGTTTCGACATGGTTCTTCTCCTGGAGGTGAGACGGAGCGCAAGCGCCCCTCGTTAGGCGTGATACGCGAGACTGGTGAATAGGTTGCGGGCCGGGCTATTCGACGCCCGTCATCGCCAGCGCCAGCAGGATCACCTTCTGAATCCCGCGGTAGAACGGCTCGATCTCGCA
>DATLFC010000296.1:0-2772 GCA_035525015.1 Thermoanaerobaculia bacterium
GCGACGAGATCCTCCCCCATGTGATCAACGAGTTGCTCGAGGAAGGCTACAAGAAGATCCTCCTCAACCTCTCCGACATGGACTACATCGACAGCAACGGCCTCGGCGAGCTGGTGCAGAGCCTGAAAACGTCGAAGCGCCACGGCGCTTCACTCCGCCTGCTGAAACCGCAGGACCGCGTGGCCAGGACGCTGCGCCTCACCAACCTGCTCCCGATGTTCAGCGTCTACGAGAGCGAGTCGGAAGCGCTGCAGGCGTTCGCGACGTAATGGCGCGCTCGATCTCCGCGACCGTCTTCGGCGCACCGCACGACAGGCATTCCAGCGAGCCGTCCTCCCGCACCAGATAGGTGTCTTCGATGCGCACGCCGATCTTCTCCTCCGGGATGTAAATCCCCGGCTCGATGGTGAAGACCGCTCCCGCCTGGAGCGGCCTGGCGCCGTCGCCGGCGTCGTGGACGTGCAGCCCGACGTAGTGGCTCAGGCCGTGGATGAAGTACCTGCCGAGGCCGTGCTTCTCGATGACGTCGTACGCGACCTTGTACAGCGTGTCGGGCGCGTCGCGGCCGATCGTCGATACGCCGGCCTGGAAGGCCGACACGGCCGCCTGCTGCGCGTCGAGAACGATCTGGTAGATCTCCCGCTGCCGCGGCGTGAAGCGGCCGCTCGCCGGAAGCGTCCGCGTGACGTCGCTCGCGTAGTGCGAGCACTCCGCGCCGATGTCGATCACCACCACGTCCCCGGCCTGGATCGTCCCGCTGTTGGCCGAATAGTGCAGCACCGTCGAATTCGCGCCGGAGCCGACGATCGAGGAGAACGCCGGAGTCTGGCAGCCGCCGCGGCGGAACTCGTACTCCATCAGCCCGGCCATCTCGTTCTCAGTGACGCCGGGGCGGATCGCGCGCAGCCCCGCGCGATGCGCGGCCACCGTGGCATCGGTCGCCTTCCGGATCAGCGCGATCTCCTGCGCGTCCTTGATGAGCCGCAGCTCGGCGATGACCGGCCTGGCATCGGCGAGGCGGACGTAGTTCGGAAATGCGTTGGCGCGCCGCAGCCAGGCGATGGGGATCTCGCCGATCGTCCTGTCGGTCAGGACGGTGCCTCGCGGTGACGGAACGATACTGACCAGCTCATCGCGCAGCCGGTCCAGCGGCTCGACGCGATCGAAGCCGGTGATCCTCGCGGCGCCGGCATCGGTCGCCGCCAGCTTCGGTCCCGTCCACCTCTCCTGCGTGACGTTCCTCCCGGGCAGAAAGAGGATCTCGGTATACGGACGATCGTCCTTCGCGGCCGCAAGGAGCAGGGCCGCCCCCGGCTCGTTCCATCCCGTCAGATAGTAGAAGTCGTTGTTCTGGCGGAACACGCCCATCGCGTTCTGCCCTTCTTCTTCCGTGCTCGCGAAGAGCAGGAGCACCCGATCCTCGAGCTTCCCGGCGAGCCGCTCGCGGCGGGTGCGGAAATCAGCAGAGAGAGGGAGGGCGATGCAGAGGGCCAGGGCGACCAGAACGAGTCGGCGCATGCGCGCCGATTATGTCATTCCCCTTTCCGAGAGCGCGCTCCGGAAAGTCGCTCCGGCCGCGGAACAGCGAGCAGTAAACACTCAGGGATCGTTCCACGATCGCCAGCGGCGCGAACAGGCAGGCGCGAAGAGGGAAGAACCGTGAGGCGCCCGCACGGCCGCGCACGGCGACCAGCACCGAGGCGAGCGTAACGACGCCCGCGTATCCGCCGGCGATCCCGATGCCTCCCAGAACAGCGAGGATCACCAGCAGCGGCAGGATGCACGCGAACGCCGCGGTTTCGAGCGGAAGCGCGGCGGCCCGCGTCCGAGCCCGCAGCCAGGCCGCGAATCGAGGGGGCTCGTGCCGCACGAACACTTCCTTCGCCGGCTGCAGCTCGGCCGCGAAGAGCGGCTTCCAGGCCGATCTGCGAAAGGCGCACGTCCGGCCCCGCCCCGGCCCCTTCTCGAGGCCGCGCTGCAGGAGCATCCGGCCGGCATCGATCGCGCCCCACCACGGCATCGGCTCGACGAACTCTTCCGGCTCCACGGCCTCGAAGCCGTCGAGCAGGCCGCAGATCGCAGACACGTCTGCCACGGTGTATCGTGAATCGGGCGCGGCGAGGATGATCTTGTCCGTCGAGGCGACTTCGACCGCAACCTCCAGAAAGTCGCGCTTCGCCGCCACATGCCTCCCCACCCAGCGCAGAATCCGGCGGCGTTGTTCGAACGACTCCGGCGGCGCGGAGTCGATGGCGATCACCTCGCAACCGGCCGGACCGAGCGTCGAGAGATAGCCCGCCAGAACCCGGATCTCGTCAGTCGTCGCGGCCGCATCGATCGGAACGATGTAGGAACAGCTCGGGGTGCTTTTCGGTCTCATGGCTCCACCGGCGATGAAAAGCGAGCGCTGTGCCACGCGGGCTGGCACCCGGCTTGCCGCGCCGGGGACGGAAGGGTCCGTACTCCCTGATAAAGTGAGGAAACATTGAAAATCTGGCCAGGTACCGCGTATCCCCTCGGTGCGACATGGGACGGCGTCGGTACCAATTTTTCCCTTTTCTCCGAGGTGGCCGAGCGCGTGGAGCTCTGCCTGTTCGACGAGGACGGCAACGAGCAGAAGATCGACCTGCAGGAAGTGACGGCGTTCATCTGGCACGGCTATCTGCCGAACGTCGGACCGGGCCAGCGCTACGGCTACCGCGTGCACGGGCCGTGGGATCCCGCCAACGGGAATCGCTGCAATCCGGCCAAGCTGCTGCTCGACCCCTACGC
>DATLFC010000007.1:0-2019 GCA_035525015.1 Thermoanaerobaculia bacterium
CGGAACCGCGGAACCAGTGACCGCCGTCGGCGACAAAGCATTCTTCATCGCCGGCAACACCGGCACGGTGCCGACCGGAACGCTGGTCGCCCAGAAAGGCTCCACGCCGGTCAGCATTCAGGTCATGGGAGGCACGGGCGACCCGGCCACGCGCAAAGCGGAAGCGACCGCCGTGGCGCACGTGATTCTGGGGAAGCTGTGAATCGAGGCCTGGCCGGGCGGCTGGTAGTACGATTCGCGGATCATGGCAAAAACGATCCGCTTCCGCCTGAACGGGCGGCCCGTTTCACTCGACACGGACCCTGACCGCACGCTCCTCTGGGTGCTCCGCACCGATCTGGAGCTGACCGGCACGAAGTACGGCTGCGGGGAAGGAGTCTGCGGCGCGTGCACCGTGGCCGTCGACGGCCGGGCCGTGCGCTCCTGTACGACGACGCTCGGCGACGTCGCCGGGAAGAACGTCATCACGATCGAGGGGCTGGAGAAGGATGGCAAGCTCCACCCGCTCCAGCAGGCCTTCATCGATCACGGCGCGCTCCAGTGCGGTTTCTGCACCTCGGGAATGATCATGAGCGCGTACGCCCTGATCGGCAGCGAGAAGAAGCCGGGGCGCGACGCGATCGCCAGCGAACTGGACTCGAACCTCTGCCGCTGCGGCGCGCATCAGCGCATCGTTGCCGCGATCGAGGAGGTCTCGCGATGAACCGCGTCGATCGCCGTGAATTCTGCAAACTCCTGGGCGGCGGAATCGTCGTCCTGGTCACCACGCCGCCCGCCGATCTCTTCGGCCAGGGGGCGTCGTATCCCGAGGATCCGAACGCCTACCTCCGCATCGACGAGAACGGGCGGGTCACGCTCTACTCGGGCAAGGTGGAGATGGGCCAGGGAATCAACACGTCGCTGTCGCAGATGGCGGCCGAGGAGCTCGGCGTCTCGATGGATGCGATCACCATCGTCATGGGCGACACCGATCTGGTCCCGTACGATCGAGGGACCTGGGGCTCGCTCACCACGCGCTTCTTCGGACCGGCGGTACGCGCCGCGGCCGCCGAGGCACGAACGGTCCTGCTGAAACTGGCGTCGGCGAAGATCGGCGTGCCGCGCGAGCAGCTCACCGTCAGCAACGGAGTCGTCTCGGGCGGCGGCAGGAAAGTCACGTACGGCGAGCTGGCAAAGGGGCGCGCCATCTCCCGCCTCGTCGGGGAGAAGGCGGTGCTGCGGGCTGCGAAGGATTTCAAGGTCATCGGCAAGCCGGCGAAGCGCGTCGACGGCCGCGATAAGGTCACCGGCCGGGCCGTCTACGCCGGCGACATCCGCCGTCCGGGAATGCTTCATGCGCGGATTCTTCGTCCGCCGATGCACGGCGCCACGCTGCAGTCGGCTGACGTGAGCAGGGCGAAGGCGGTGCATGGCGTCACCGTCGTGCAGAACGACGATCTCCTGGCCGTGCTGCACAAGGATCCGGAGACTGCCGGAAAGGCGCTGGCGATGATCAAGGCCGAGTGGAAGAGACCGGCCGCCGCCTTCGATACGGAGTCGGTCTACGACTACTTCGTCACCAACGTCGCGGTGCCCGCGGCGAAGGGACAGTTCGTGTCGACCTACCAGACCGCGTACGTCGCGCATGCGCCGATCGAGACGCACTCCGCGGTCGCGGAGCTGAAGGACGGGAAGCTCACCGCCTGGATTGGAACGCAGAGTCCGTTCGGCGCACGCTCCACGATCGCCCGCACGCTCGGTCTCGATGAAAAGAACGTCCGCGTGATCACGCCGTACATCGGCGGCGGCTTCGGCGGGAAGAGTCCGATCGGGCAGGGCGTCGAGGCGGCGCGGCTGGCGCAGATCACCGGAAAGCCGGTGATGGTCGTCTGGACGCGAGCCGAGGAGTTCTTTTACGACACGTTCGGCCCGGCGGCGGTGGTGAAGATCGCCTCGTCGGTCGACGAGAGCGGGAAGATCACGCAGTGGGAGTACGACGTCTGGGCGGCGGGAACGCGGTCGGGCGAGGTTCTCTACGAT
>DATLFC010000010.1:0-10537 GCA_035525015.1 Thermoanaerobaculia bacterium
GATCGGATGGCCGACTTGAAGCCGGGCGTGGCGCTGCGAAAGAGCGGGACCGACGGCAGACCATCCCGCCGCATCACGCTCGAGGCGCCGCCCGGGACGAGAACCTCGCCCGAATCATTGTCCAGCCGCACCCATCCCGAAACCACGTCGACGGTCGTCAGATCGCGGTCGACGCGCACGATGAACTCGCAGCCGAAGTCGATGACCTCTCCGGAGGGGGTGCGGATGGCGATGCTGCGCGGCGGTGCCCAGACGCTCACGTGCAGCGTTCCTTCCTGCATGACCAGGCGGTGCTGGTTCGACCGCGTCGACAGCAGGGTCACTTCGGAATCCCGCCCGATGCGCATCCAGCCGATCCGGGCCACCCGGACCAGAAGCGAGTCGTCGCTGCCGGTCGACACCGGTCTGCCGATCGGCAGCGCATCGAGTGGACCGGCCACGACGCTCCAGGGGCGGTCGGACGGCCAGGTCCAGAGCCAGAGCGCGCCGGCCGCCACGAAGGCCAGGAGCATCGCCGCCGCCGCGGCAAGCAGCATCCGCGGACGCCGGCGCGCGAGCCGCCGGCGATCCGGCAGCGGATGCGCGTCGCTGTCGTAGCGGAGCGGGGCCAGCGCCGCCTCGAGGCGGACCACCTCCTCATCGGGCGCCGCGGCCGGATCGAACAGATACTCTTCCGTTCTCTCGTCGTCTCTCATTCGATCCCCAGTTTCTGTCGGAGCAGGCGGAAGCCCCGATGAAGGTTCACGCGCACTGAATCGGCCGTCAGCCCTGTCGCGGCGGCGATCTCCCGTCCCGACAGCCCTTCGACCAGGCGGAGGACCAGCGGTTCGTGGTAGGCAGGCGGCAGCTCGAGGATCGCGGCGAGCACCTGCTGCGCCTCGGCCCGCAGTCCCGTATTGGCATTCGAAGGCGTGTCGGAGGGAAGCTCTTCATGATCGACGCGGCGGCGGAAGTGGTCGACTGCGCGACGACGGGCGATCGCGCAGACCCAGCTGCGGAACGCCCCCGGGTCGCGAAGTTCGGAAAGGCGTTTCATGGCTTGAAGGAAGACCTCCTGTACGGCGTCGTCCGCCTCGGCAGGAGGGAGGCGGGCCAGAAGCGTCCCATGGACGGCGCGCGAATGCCGGCCATAGAGCTCGCCGAACGCCTCGCGATCTCCGGCGGCCGCCGCCCGCACGAGTCCGCCCTCATCCGCGATCGATCCCTCGTCTCTGATGCATCCTCCAGACGCCACGATACAGACGCGGCGGCGCGGCCGGATGTTAACGGAGCCGTGTGATAGGCTCGCCCGGCGCGAAGGAGCCCACGTCATGGACGTTCGAGACGCTCGCGAACGGACTTCGCTGGCCGGCACCGCGAGCGAAAACCTCAATCCCTACGACATCGCACAGCATCAGTTCGATGCCGCGGCGCTGTACAGCGACATCCCCGACGGACTGAAGAAGTGGCTGCGCGGGACGATGAAGCTGCTCAAGGTCGAGTTCCCGATCGAGCGCGACGACGGCTCGGTCGAGACCTTCGCCGGATACCGCGCCGTCCACTCCCGCATCCGCGGTCCCGGGAAGGGAGGCATCCGCTTCCACCCCGACGTGAACGCCGATGAGGTGCGCGCGCTCGCGGCATGGATGACGTGGAAGTGCGCCGTCGCCGACGTGCCGTTCGGCGGCGCGAAGGGCGGCGTGATCTGCGACCCGAAGACCCTCTCCAAGCACGAGCTGCGCAAGATCACCCGCCGCTTCATCACCGAGCTCGGCAACAACATCGGACCGCATACCGACATCCCCGCCCCCGACGTCAACACGAACGCCGAGACGATGGCGTGGATCTATGACACTTACGCGATGATGCACCCGGGACAGAACAACCTACCGGTCGTCACCGGCAAGCCGGTGCCGATGGGCGGCTCCCTCGGGCGCCTTGAAGCGACGGCGCGCGGCTGTCTCTTCGTCACGCAGCGGGCAATCGCCGCCGGTGCGGTGCCGCGGCTGTCGTCCATCGAGGACGCGCGCGTGGTGATCCAGGGGTTCGGCAATGCCGGATCGATCGCCGCGCAGCTCTTCACCGAGGCGGGTGCGCGCGTCATCGCGGTGAGCGATTCGCGCGGGGGGATCCTCTGCCAGGAAGGGATCGACTGGGCGGCGGCGGTCGAGCACAAACGCGAGCGCGGTTCGGTGGTCGGCCTGAGCGGCTCCACGAACCTGTCCAACGCCGATCTCCTCCATGTCGAATGCGACGTGCTGATCCCCGCCGCGTTCGAGAACCAGATCCGGATCGACAACGCGCCCGGCGTAAAGGCGAAGGTCGTGGCCGAGGCGGCCAACGGACCGACCACGCCCGGCGCGGACCAGATTCTGTTCGAGCGCGGCACCCCCGTGCTCCCCGACATCCTGGCGAACTCCGGCGGTGTCACGGTCAGCTACTTCGAGTGGGTGCAGAACATCGAGAACGATCGCTGGACCGAGGAGGAGGTGAACATCGAGCTGCGCCGGAAGATGGAGACCGCCACCGATGCGGTGCTGGAGATGCAGCTCGAGATCAAGGACCGCCACAACGCGGCGGTCGATCTCCGCACCGCAGCCTGCGCGCTGGCCATCAAGCGCGTGGCGGAGGTGGCCGGGGCCAGAGGGATCTGGCCGTAAGACCGGACCTCGAACCTCGAACCTCGAACCTCGAACCTCGAACCCCACCCACCTTGAGGCCTGAGGTTCGAGGTTCGAGGTTCGAGCCTAATCCTCCCGTCGATACCGCGCCTCGATCTTCGCCAGGCGCTTGTCGATCTCCGCGCGCGACAGCCAGCGGCCGTTCACCATCACGCCGGCGATCTTCGCCACGCTGGAGATGTCGTCGAGCGGATTGCCCTCCAGCAGAATGAGATCGGCGCGCTTTCCCTTCTCGACCGTGCCGAACGAATCCTCATTCCGGAAGTACTCGCCGATGTTGCGCGTGCCGGAGACCATGATCTCGTACGGCGTCATGCCGGCGCGGCGCATCCACTGCAGCTCGCGGTGCAGCGAGAAGCCGGGGACGCTGAACTGCTGCGGCGCGTCGGTCCCCATCAGGATCTTCACGCCGCCGTCGTTCAGTGCCCCGAGGACGCGCAGCCGGTTCTTCACCACGTGCTGCGCCGCCTCCTGCGGCACCTGCTCGAGCCGCTGGTTGTAGAGCTTCGTCCACTGATCGACGGTCGACTGCGGCACGTACTTCAGCTCTTCGTAACTGCGGAGCGTCTTGAGATCGAGCGTGCCGTAGAGCACTTCCCATAAGGCCATCGTCGGGACGACCCAGACGCCGGCGGCGTTCGACCTCTTCACCACTTCGGCGAGCTTCTTCTCGTCGACCGGACCCTTGTCACCCTCGAGGTATTCGACGTAGCCGTCGAGATGGTCGAACGTCTCCTGCCCCATCTCGATGGCGTGCAGCAGCCCGACGTCCGCCGGCACGTGGCCGCCGAAGCGGATCTTCTCCTGGCGCGCCGTACGGGCCATGGCGTCGTACTCCTCGCGCGTCAGGCCGGGATGGATCTTCAGCAGGTCCCATCCCTCCTTCTTCTGCTGGCGGACGCGCGCCACGGCATCCTCGACGGAGTGGATCGAGTTGCCGCTGAAGCTCGGTCCGGCGAGGTAGAGATTCGGGGAAACGACCTCGCCGTTCTTCGCACGCTCGCGAAGCATCAGCTGCCCGGGGTGGCCGAGCATGCCCCTCACGGTGGTGATGCCGTTCGCGACGTATTCGAAGAGCACGTCCTCGATGACGTGCGCGGAGGCAGTCATCGGCGGGATATGCCCGTGCATTTCCGCGAGACCGGGCGCCAGATACTTCCCCGTCCCGTCGATGACTCTCGTCCCTTCGGGGAGCTTCGCCTGCAGCTTTCCAACGGAAGTGATCCGACCGTCCTCGACGATGACGGTCTGATTCCGCAGGACCTTGTCGTTTGTCATCGGAACGACGTTGACGTTCTGGAAGACGATCGTATCGGCCGAGGCGGGGAGGGACGCCAGCAGAGCGAGGAGCGCGGCTTGTTTCAGCATGGCGAAAGGTTAATTCCAGCGGCGCCGGGAAGGGAAACAGAAAAGCTACAATCGGGGGCGCGCATGACCACGGCACCGAATCGCGATTTTGTCGAGCTCGACGCGGACGTCTCCCATAGTCCGCTCTGGAACCGCGATCTGGCGCCCACACCGGCCTCGCGGCGGACATGGTCCACCTACAACATCGCCGCGCTCTGGATCGGGATGTCGGTCGTCATCACCACCTACACGCTCGCCTCCGGCCTGATGACGCAGGGGATGACGTGGGCGCAGGCGCTCCTCACGATCCTCCTCGGCAATGTCATCGTCCTCGTTCCGATGGTGCTCAACGCGCACGCCGGGACGAAGTACGGCATCTCCTTTCCAGTCCTCTGCCGCGCCAGCTTCGGCGTGCGCGGCGCGAACATCCCGGCCATCCTCCGGGCCATCGTGGCCTGCGGCTGGTTCGGCATCCAGACGTGGATCGGCGGCCTGGCGCTCAACGCTCTGCTCACGGCGGCCTGGCCGGGCTGGGCAGCCGTCCCGGGAGCGCTGGCCATCTCGTTTCTCGTCTTCTGGCTGATCCAGGTGGCGATCATTCTGCGCGGCACTGAGGGGATCAAGGCGCTGGAGAGCTACGCGGCGCCGCTGCTTCTGCTCGGCGGCGTGGCGCTGCTCGTCTGGGCCATCCGCAGCGCCGGCGGCCTGGGGCACATCCTCGCCGAATCGAGCCGGCTGCAGGCGCAGCGCGGCGACTTCTGGGCGATTTTCCCGGCGGCGCTCACGGCGAACGTCGGCTACTGGGCGACGCTCTCGCTCAACATCCCCGACTTCACCCGCTACGCGAAGAACCAGCGCTCGCAGATGCTGGGGCAGGCCTTCGGCCTGCCGACGACGATGACCGCCTTCGCCTTCATTGGCGTGGCGGTCACGAGCGCCACGATCCTCGTGTTTGGCCGGGCGGTGTGGGATCCGATCGAGCTCATCACGCTGGTGGGATCGCCGGCCGTGATCATCTTCGGCGCGCTCATCGTCCTGACGGCGCAGATCACCACAAACATGGCCGCGAACGTCGTCTCGCCCGCCAACGACTTCTCGAACATCAATCCCCGGCGGATCTCCTACGTCACCGGCGGCCTGATCACCGCGGTGATCGGGATCGTCATGATGCCGTGGAAGCTCTACTCCGACGCCGCCGCCTACATCTTCACCTGGCTGATCGGCTATTCCGGACTGATGGGAGCGATCGGCGGGATCCTGATCGCAGACTACTGGGTGGTGCGGCGCCAGCAGCTGAATCTGCGCGACCTCTTCGAGGTGAAGGGGGAGTACACCTACTCGAACGGATTCAACTGGCGGGCGGTCATCGCCCTCTGCGCTTCGGTGGCGCCGGTCGTCCCCGGATTCGTCCGCGCCGCGACGACGCCGGGCGGCGCGGTCGCCAACCCGATGCTCTTCGACCACCTCTACACTCATGCCTGGTTCGTGACCTTCGGGCTCAGCTTCCTGATCTATCTCGTGCTGATGCAGCGTCGCGACTGAAGGGGTATATTCGTACCCTTTCCCAGAGGAGGTGGCCCATGGCCGACCTGTCGACCGTTTTCACAGGCATTCGATTCGACAATCCATTTCTGCTGGCGTCCGCACCGCCGACCGAGTCGGACGCGAACATCATGCGCGCCTTCGACGCGGGCTGGGGCGGGGTGGTCTGCAAGACCATCGGCCTCCACCCCGTCACGAACGTGAAGGGGCCGAAAACGAAGTTCCTCCGTGCCGACAACGGCGACTCCCGTCTCTCCATGAACCGCCGCCCCGACACCACGCTCATGGCCTCGTGGAACTGGGAGCTGATCTCCGACAAGCCGCTCGACTGGTGGATCGGCAAGCTCTCGAAGATCAAGAAGGCCTATCCGGACAAGGTTCTCGTGGCCTCGATCATGGCCGGTTCGGGCAACGACAAGGAGCTGCACAACTGGCAGCGGCTCACCCGCGCGGTTCAGGACGAGGGGTGCGACGCGGTCGAGCTGAACTTCTCCTGTCCTCACATGGACCGCGTCGACATGGGGTCGAACGTCGGGAAGGACAAGGTGCTCTGCTCCGTCGTCACGCAGGCGGTGAAGGAAGTGGCGAAGATCCCGGTATGGGTGAAGCTGACTCCGGCCACGGCGAACATCGTGGAGGAGGCCGAGGCGTGCTTCCGCGGCGGAGCGGACGCGGTCTCGTCTTCGAACACGTTCCCGTCGTTGCCGCTGATCGACCCGCAGACGCTCGAGTTCGAGATGAACGTGGAAGGCTTCGTCTCCGCCGGCGGGCTCGGCGGACCGGCCATCCTCCCGCTGTCCCTGGCGAAGATGGCGCAGATGACGATGGCCTTCCCCGACCGCGAGTTCTCGGCCATCGGCGGCATCTCCACCTTCGATCACGCACTCAGCTACTTCCTCCTCGGCTGCGGGACCGCGCAGGTCTGCACCGCGGCGATGCTCGACCACGCCATCGGCCCGAACGTGATCAAGACCCTGCTGGCCGGCATGACCGAGTTCCTGGAGAAAAATGCGGACCGCGGCTGGAAAAACCTCTCGGACTTCCGCGGCCTGCGCCGCGACCGCGTCGTCGCCCACTCCCAGATCAAGCGCCCCGACCAGGCCGGCTACCACGGCGGCTACGAAGAGGAGCACGAAGGCTACGCGAAGCACGACCTCGTGTCCTCCTGAGCCGCCGAAGACGGCGAAGGACCCCCTGCAATGGGACACAAGCAGTACTGGCTCTACATGATGACCAACCGCTGGAAAAACGTGCTGTACACGGGAGTGACCAATTCGCTGTTCAACCGAGTCTGGCAGCACAAGAATCACGCGGTTCCAGGTTTCACGAAGCAGTACAGTTGCGACTACCTTGTCTATTTCGAGGAGTACGACGAGGTGACACAGGCGATTGCACGCGAAAAACAGATCAAAGGCTGGACGCGCGCGAAGAAGAATACGTTGGTTGCGGCGAAGAACCCGGATAGGGGTGATCTTGCGGCTGACTGGTATGAATCAGGGGATCCTTCGCCGTCTTCGCGGCTCAGGATGACACTGGATAAGGAGTCTCGATGACCGACGTACTCGACCCGAAGACGAAGAGCGACACCGCGGACAAGTACAAGCGGCACTCGTGGCCGGCCGCGGCGACCTACTACGAGACGCCGCTGGTGATCGAGCGCGGTGAAGGGATGCACGTCTGGGATGAGCAGGGCAACCGTTACCTCGACTGCTTCGGTGGCGTGCTCACCGTGTCGATCGGGCACGCGAATCCGGACGTGAACCGTGCCATCAAGGCGCAGGTCGACAAGATCAGCCACACCTCGACGCTCTACATCAACAAGCCGGCCGCGGAGCTCGGCGTGAAGGTTGCCGAGATCACGCCCGGCAGTCTCAACCGGTCGTTCTTCACGAACAGCGGATCCGAGGCGGACGAGACGGCGATCCTGCTGGCGCGGCTCTACACCGGCCGCCAGGAGATCATCGCCCTCCGTCATGCCTATCACGGCCGCACGATGCTCGCCATGAGCGCGGCCGGGCACTCCACGTGGCGCCACGGCGGCACCGCCGTACCGGGAATCCACCACGCCATCGCGCCGTACTGCTACCGCTGCCCGTTCGGACAGTCGTATCCCGACTGCGGCGTGAGGTGCGCGAAGGACGTCGAGGAGGTCATCCAGACGACGACCGACGGGAAGATCGCCGGCTTCATCGCCGAGCCGATCCTCGGCGTGGGCGGCTTCATCGTCCCGCCGAAAGAGTACTTCGGCATCGTGCAGGAGATCGTGAAACGCTACGGCGGCATCTTCATCGCCGACGAAGTGCAGACCGGCTGGGGGAGAACCGGCGACGAGTGGTGCGGGATCGAGCACTGGAACGTCGTGCCCGACGTGATCACCTTCGCCAAGGGGATGGCCAACGGTGCGCCGATCGGCGCCACCGTCACCACCGAGGAGATCGCCAAAGCGTTCCCGATGCTCACCTTCTCGACCTTCGGCGGGAACCCCGTCACGGCGGCCGCCGCGCTGGCCACCATCACCTACATGGAAGAGCAGAACCTTCCGCGCAACGCCGCCGTGGTCGGCGGCTACCTGCGCGAGCGGCTGGAAGCGCTCAAGGACAAGTATCCGGTCATCGGTGACGTGCGCGGCATGGGGCTGATGCAGGCCATCGAGTGCGTCGTCGATCGCAAGACGAAGGAACCGAATCAGAAAGCGGTGCTCAAGGTCTTCGAGGAGACGAGAAAGCGCGGTGTGCTGATCGGAAAAGGCGGCCTGTGGGGCAACGTCATCCGGCTCGGCCCGCCGCTGATCGCCTCGAAGTCGGACATCGACGAGCTCGTAACCGCTCTCGACTCCGCGTTCGCAACGGTCTGAGTGCCCCGGCGGCGCCTATTCGGAGAGGACCGCGACGCCTTCGATCTCGAGCAGCAGTTCGCGCCGGCAGACATCCGCCTGCAGCAACAGCGCCGAGGGGAAGGCCGTGCGCAGTCGCGGCTCGATCGGGGCGTGGTCGACGCCGCCGCGGATGTAGATCTTCGCCACGGCGAGGTCGCCCAGCGATGCTTCGCGGCCCACGCCCTCGGCGGCGGTACGAAGCGTGACCTCCAGATTCTGTATCGTCTCCTCCAGCTGCTCGACCAGCGACCCGGCGTGCCAGCTGGCGTGCCCCACCACGCTCGCCGTCCCGGAAATGAAGATCAGTCTCGCCGGAACGGCCGTGGCTCGCGAGAACGAAGGACTGCGTGGACCGTACTGCGGCGGATAGTCGTAGGCGCTCACCTGCCGTGGATTCTCCGTTTGAACCCCTGCACGCCGTCCGGCGATGAAGTAGATGAGCAGCCCCGGCTCGCTCATGCCGACGGCGCTGGCGGCGGGAAACTGCTCCCGCGCATATCCGTGGCGGGTCAGCGCGTCGTGGCGTCCGGCGGAGAAACGCTTGTACCGCTCCAGCCCTCCCTCGTCCTCGTTGATGCCGCCGACGTGGTTCCACATCCGCCAGAGGTTCGGATACCCGGCCTCACGGCACGCCGTGACGATCGAGTCGTACCCCTTCCGCGCCGCCTCTTCCGACGGCCCGCCGGCGCGGAACGCGCCGAACAGCACTTCCTCCGTGCGGGCGATCTCTACTTCATGGCGCGACTCACGGATCACCGCCCCCTCCACACGCCAGACCTCGACGAGCGAGCCACCGATCTGCGGGATCGGGACCGAGAGGGAGAGGGGATCTCCGCCCGCAGCCTCGCCACCGAAGGAGACGACAGCAAGAACGCCTTCCTGCGGGATGTCGCTGGCGGAGCAAAGCTCGGGGCGGATCGGTGCCATGCGCGGCGCATTGTCCGACAGAACCGGCTGTATAGTCACCGCCGGAGAGAAAAAGCATGAAGACGCTGATCCGGAACGGCCGCATCGTGACGGCGGTCGACGACTACGACGCCGACATCCTCATCGACGGGGGGCAGATCGTCCTGATCGGCCGCTCCCTCGACGTCCAGGCCGACAGGATCATCGACGCGAAGGGACGGCTGGTCATCCCCGGCGGGATCGACCCCCATACGCACATGGACCTTCCCTTCGGCGGGACCTCCTCCTCCGACGATTTCCGGACCGGCACGATCGCCGCCGCGCACGGCGGCACGACCACCATCATCGACTTCGCCGTGCAGTACAAGGGGCAGTCTCTCAACCAGGCCCTCGACGTCTGGTTCGCGAAGGCCGAAGGGAAAACGTCGGTCGATTACGGGTTTCATCTGATCTGCACCGACCTCCCCGATGAGCGTCTCCCGGAAATGAAGGGCCTCATCGACCAGGGCGTGACGAGCTTCAAGCTCTTCATGGCCTATCCCGGCGTCTTCCTGGTCGACGACGGCACGATCTACAAAGCGATGGTCGCCGCCGGTGAGAACGGCGGCCTGATCTGCATGCACGCGGAGAACGGCGTGGTGATCGACGTGCTGGTCAAGCGCGCCATCGCCGAAGGAAAGACCGCGCCGAAGTACCACGCCCTCACCCGCCCCACGCGGGCCGAAGCCGAGGGGGTACACCGCGCGATTGCGCTCGCCGAGATGGCCCAGTCGCCGGTGTACATCGTCCACCTCAGCTCCAGCGATGCGCTCGAGGAAGTGACGCGCGCCCGCGACATGGGCGTGCCGGCGTTCGCCGAGACGTGCCCCCAGTACCTCTTCCTCGACTACAGCCTGTACGAACAGAAGGGTTTCGAAGGGGCGAAGTACGTGATGACCCCTCCGATCCGGGAGAAGTGGAACCAGGAAAAGCTGTGGCGGGGGCTGCAGTACAACGACCTGCAGGTGATCTCGACCGATCACTGCCCGTTCTGCTTCAAAGAGCAGAAGGAGCTCGGGAAGGACGACTTCTCGAAGATCCCGAACGGCGGTCCGGGGGTCGAGCATCGGATGAGCCTCGTCTACAACGGCGGGGTGGCCGAGGGAAGGATCAGCGTCAACCGCTTCGTCGAGATCGTCTCGACTGCGCCGGCGAAGATCTTCGGGCT
>DATLFC010000012.1:0-2092 GCA_035525015.1 Thermoanaerobaculia bacterium
CGTCGTCGGACCGACGAAGGTCCAGCCGCGGCGCTTCAGGTCCTTCGCCAGCGATGCGGCGTCGTTCCACTGCCAGACGTAACGGGCCAGCGAGCCGCTCTCGCGCACGGTTTCGATTGCCCGCCGCGCGTTCTGGATCGCCGACTCGATCTTGCCGCGATGCCGGACGATGCCGGCGTCGCCGAGGAGACGCTGAACGTCGCGGCTGCCGAAGCGCGCCACCTCGCGGAAGTCGAACTCGCGAAAGGCACGCCGGAAGTTTTCCCGCTTCCGAAGGATGGTGATCCAGCTCAGGCCTGACTGAAATCCTTCCAGGCAGATCTTTTCGAACAGCCGCTGGTCGTCGGCGACGGGGAATCCCCACTCGCGATCGTGATAGGCGATGTAGAGGGGATCGGCGCCCGGCCAGGAGCAGCGCGTGACACCATCGGTGCCGGTCAGGAGAGCGGACACGGGGGGAGAATAGCGGAGGAGCGCGGGTGAGGACACCCGCGCCCCAACACTGACCCCGAGGCTCGAGGCCCGCTTCTACGGCTGCTTGCCGGGCTTCGAGTGCTCCTGGATCTCTTTGCCGGCTTCTTCGAGAGCGGTGCCGGTCTTGCGCGCGCCTTCACGAAGGGCCGTCTCGGTTGCCTGGGCCGCGTCGCGGGCTTTCTGGGCGAGCGCGTCGGCTGCCGTCTCCGTGTCGTGCGCGACTTCCCGCGTGGCGGCGGTGTCGGTTGAGATCTGGACCGTGTTGTCGTCGGTCCGCTCGACGTCGCATCCAACCGCGAGAGAGAGCATGATGCCGAGAATGGCGAATTTTGCTGTAATCTTCATATCTGCCTCCAGTCTTCGAGAGGAGGCGAGTTCAACCGTCGTGCCACGAGCGAGCCATGGATGCTATGCTCTTGAGTACACGGAGCCAATCTCGCGACATGCAACTGGGACACTATCGCCTCGTCGACCGTCTCGGCGTAGGAGGGATGGGTGAAGTCTGGCGAGCCGAAGACACCCGTCTCCTCCGACCCGCCGCCGTCAAAATCCTTTCCGAAAGGATTGCTTCCGATCCCGACTGGAAGGCGCGCTTTCTGCGGGAGGCGCGTACGGCGGCCTCCCTCAACCACCCCAATATCGCCACGATCTACGCCGTCGACGAACACGAGACGACGATGTACATCGCCATGGAGCTGGTCGAGGGAACGTCGTTCCAGGACCTGATCACGGCGCGGTCGCTGAGCCCGGCCGATGTGGCCCGCATCTCGCGCCAGACGGCCGAGGCGCTGGCGGCCGCGCACGAAAAACAGATCGTGCACCGCGATATCAAGCCGGACAACATCATCGTGCAGCAGCGGGCGATCAAAGTTCTCGACTTCGGCATCGCCAAATCGATCGGCCCCTCCGCCGACGACAGCCTGACCCGCGGCCAGCTCATCCTCGGCACTCCTTATTACATGTCACCCGAGCAGGCCCTCGGCAAGAAGATCGATACCCGCACCGACATCTTCTCGCTCGGCGTGGTCATGTTCGAGGCCCTGACCGGCCAGCGACCGTTCAGCGGTTCGAACGTCACCGAGACGGTGCTGCAGATCCTCACGAAGCCGACACCCGATCTGAAGTCGCTCGCCGGGAACGCCTCGCCCGAGTTCGTGCGCATCGTCGAGCGCTGCCTTCAAAAGCAGCCCGGCGACCGCTACTCGGCCGATGAGCTGGTGGATGCGCTGTCGGGCCTGCCGGAAGCGCAGGGCCGGCTGCCGACGCGCGAGCAGGCCATCCCGACGGTGGCACTGCCGTCCACACCGTCATCGCGTCCGGCCGCGCCGACACCGCTTCAGGTTCCGCCGGTTTCGCCGCGCGGGCATTCCACGCAGCCCGAGCCGCCGCCTTCGCAGCGGCAACCGGCGCCGCAGCCGGCCGCGCGCAGCAACATGCGTCGCGCGCTCGTGACCGACGACGATGCGGTCACGCGGGAGATCCTCTGCAACGTTCTCCGTCAGCGAGGCGTGCCGTACGACGAGGCGCCGAACGGCGCCGAAGCGATCAAGAAGCTGAAGGAGAACGAATACGGCGTCGTCTTCCTCGATCTGCTGATGCCGCGCATCGACGGATGGGG
>DATLFC010000041.1:0-6587 GCA_035525015.1 Thermoanaerobaculia bacterium
GTCTCGCCTGCAGCACGAATCCGGTCACCGGGCAGCGCGAATTCAACATGGTGTCGGAAGCGCAGGAACTGCAGATGGGCCGCGAGGCGCATCAGCAGGTCGTCCAGCAGTTCGGCGTCTACGACGAGAAACCGGAGTTGAACCGGATGGTGGACAGAATCGGCCGGCAGATTGCCGCCGCCTCGGACCGCCCCGATCTTCCCTGGACGTTCACGCTCCTCGATACGCCGATGGTCAACGCCATGGCGCTGCCGGGCGGCTACATCTACATCACGCGCGGCATGCTGGAGCGGATCAACTCAGAAGATGAGCTGGCGGGAGTGCTCGGCCACGAGATCGCGCACGTGACGGCGCGGCACGCGGCGCAGCGCATCTCCCGCGCACAGCTCGCGCAGTTCGGGATGCTCGCGGCGGCCGTCGTGGCCGGCCCGCAGGCGATGCAGCAGTACGGGCAGCTCGCCGACCTGGCCGTGACGCTGCTCTTCCAGCGATACTCGCGCGGGCAGGAAACGCAGGCGGACCTCGTCGGAACCGGCTACATGGCAGAGGCGCGATTCAATCCGATCGGAGCGGAACGGATGCTGATGACGCTCCAGCGGCTCAACAAAGGCGAGGGGTCGGGGATCGACCGCTATTTCCTTTCGCACCCCGATCCGGCCAAGCGTATAAGCGACGTCCGCAGCAAGCTGTCGGAGCTGCGTCAGACGACCGGTACGCTGTGGGACGAGCCGAGGCGCACACCCTTCATTCCGATGCTCGACGGGATCATCACCGCCAACAGCACCGAGAACGTCGTCATCCGCGACAACACCATCTATGACCGGGCGCACGGGCTGATCGTCCCCGTGCCGAGCGGCTGGGTGGCCTCGACCGCTCCCGGCACTCTCTTCGCGATGGCTCCGCGCGGACGAGGGAACATGAGCTTCGTCGCCCAGGAGATCCCCAACCGCGACCTGACCGGCAGCAGCGCGCAGGGCGCCGTGCGCAACGCGCTCCAGCAGATGGGGCTGCAGTATGTCGGATCCCGGCAGGCGGCGTTCGGCAGCGGGCAGCAGCTTCCGGTCGATGCCTGGGTCGGTCAGACTCAGGGAGGGCAGGTCGGAGTGGAGACGACGCAGATTCCGCACGGCGATCACGTGGCGGTCTTCATGTTCATCACCCCGTCGCTGAGCCGGACGCAGAGTCCTCTCGGTCAGATGATGGCGCGCGCCGCGATCGATCCCGCGCGCGCCAGGTCGGTGCAGCCGGCACGCATGCGGATCGGGACAGTTCGCTCCGGAGAGTCGTGGGCAGCCGTGGCGCGGCGCGCCACCGGCAACACCCGCGACGCCGAGGCGGTGGCGAACATGAACGGGTTCGAGCTGAACAGCCGTCCCGCTGCCGGAATGGTGGTGAAGCTGCCGCAGGAGGTCATCCCCGAAGTCTGAGGCGATGTGCGGAAGAACACATTGTCGGGCGAACGAAGCTGTAAAATAACGTTCGTCCAGACGGTCATGCGCCTCCAGGGGTGGGTGGTTTCAGCGCTTTCTTCGCTCCTCTTCACCGGAAGTTACGCCCGACCCATCCCTTTCCCGGACCAGCCCCCGCACAAACCGTATTCCGCTCCCGCCGAACGGGTGATCCAGCTCCGGATCGCCGTCGACGAGACTTTCGCGGCGGAGCATGGAGACAACCTCCACCGGTTCCTCGATGAGGTGGTTGCGATTCACAACATCGAATGGCGGCGCGTGCGCGACGAGCGGTTCACGATCGCCGGCGTCGAGGTCGAGCCGTCCGCGGGAACGCGCGACGCCTCCTGGCTGCTCGCCAACCTCCTCCATCGGACGGTTCAGGAGCCCGACACGATTCACGTCCGGATCACCGGGAAGCAGCTCGAGATCTACAGCAGTGGCAACTCGGCCAGGGCCATCGGCGGTCTCGCCTATCGCGGCTCGGACGTGGTGGTGATCAGCGCCGCGGCGGGAGTGACGTCGGAGCTCGCGGCGTACTACTTCTTCCACGAGATCGGCCACTGCTTTGATGCGTTCGATCTTCCGTTCGGCGGCGGCCATTCGACGTTCGGCGCCAAGCGTTTCGCAACCTTCGCCGTCGACGCCGGCAACGCGCAGATCATCGAGGATTCGGATGGGCCGCATCCGCGCGACACGCCGCTGCTCGGGCCGTCGTTCATCCGGGCCCGGCTCGCCGCGGCCAGGGCGGCGACACGGAACCCGGCTCTGTACGGGCTGCTTCACGATCTGTTACTGCACGAGCCGTCACGGGCCAACCGGGAGTACGAGGAAAAGCGGACAGCCCTGCTCGACCAGGCCGGCGCGGAGCGGACGCGCATCGCCGCCTTTCTGAGCCGCTACGAGATCACCCCGCAGCAGATCCGCGCAGACGCCGAGGGCCGCGCGCACTTCGCCCAGCGGTACTGGATCGCCAACGACGCCATCGCCCGCGGCGATCTGGAGACGGCACGCGAAGCGCTCGCCGAGATCCACTCCATGCACGAGCTTCACGACGGCGACGCGCGCCGTCTCATCGCCGCCGTCGGCAAGAAGGTCCGGCGCAGCCGGTAGCAGCTCAGCACAAGTCCTTTCGGCAGACCCCTCATCCGCCGCTTCGCGGGCGGCGATATGCTTCGCCCATGACGACACGCGCGCCGATCGGGCGCACCCGCTGGGCCATCGCTGAAGGGTACATTCCGCCGACGAGCACCGGGCCGGAGCCGCAGATGCTCAGTCACGAGACCGTCTGCATCCTGAACGCGGGCGACTCCGACGCGCACGTGGCCATCACCATCTACTTCTCCGATCGCGAGCCGGCCGGACCGTATCGCCTCACCGTCCCCGCTCGCAGGACGAGCCACGTCCGCTTCAATGACCTCCGCGATCCGGAACCGATCCCGAAGGACACCGATTACGCCAGCACGATCGAATCGGATGTGCCGATCGTCGTGCAGCACACGCGCCTCGACTCGAGGCAGGCCGAGAACGCGCTCCTCTCGACGATGGCGTATGCCGAATCGTGACGAGCCTCTGCACGACCGGCAGATCGTCGTCATGGGTGTCATGGGCGCCGGCAAGACCACGATCGGTCAGGCCCTCGCCGGGCGGCTCGATTGCCCCTTCATCGACGCCGACGACCTCCATCCGGAGGTCAACCGGCGCAAGCTCGCATCCAGCGTCGCACTCACCGACCTCGACCGGGAACCGTGGATCGAGCAGATCGCCGCTCTCATCCGTCAGCTGCACGAGCGAGGCGAGACGGCGGTGATCGCCTGCTCGGCGCTCACCCGGAGTGTGCGCGCCACCCTTACGGCGGCGAGTGACGGCGTCGTGTTCGTCCATCTCCAGGGCCCGCCCGCCGCGATCCGCCAGCGCCTCGCCGCCCGGAAGGACCACTTCGCCGACCCCACGCTGCTGGCCAGCCAGTACGCGACCCTCGAGGCGCCGGCCGAGGCCATCTTGGCCGACGCCTCCGGAACGCCGGAGGAAATCGTGGAAGGAATCGTTTTCGCACTGCACGGCTGAGGGGAACCTGGCTCGATGCAGGACGAGGAGGCATCCGGCTCGGCGAAGCGCGTGCTGAACGCGCTCCGCCAGTTGATTCGTGAAGTCCGGCTCGCCGACCGGTCGGGCCTGAAAGAGCACGGCCTCGGCTCCGCACAGCTCTACATCCTTCACCACCTTGCGGCCGAGTCGCCGCTCTCGGTCAACGACCTCGCCAGCCGCACCGCCACCGATCAGAGCACCGTTTCCGTAGTCGTGAACAAGCTCGAGGAAAAAGGCCTCCTCGACCGGCGCCGCTCGCAGGCCGACGCGCGCAGAACGCAGCTGTCGCTGACGCGGCGCGGAAGAGCGATCGCGGCCCGGCTGCCGATCCCGTTTCAGGAAACCTTTCTGGCGGCGCTGGGACGGGTGCCCGAGCGGCAACTGCAGGTGCTCGCCGACACGCTCGACAAGGTGCTCGACTCGATGGGTGTGGACGGCGACCCGCCGATGCTGCTCGAGGACCGCTGAGCGCGTTCTACGACATGCTCCTTGCATTCCACGCAAAGTGATGCCGTCACGATCTCTCCCGCTTCCGCTGGCCGTCCTCGCCGTTCTGCTCTCCGCCTGTACCACGCCACGGGAGACGCCGGTGGCCCTCGGGTCAGGGGATGGCGTCGCCTCGTTCGCCGAAGTGGCCGAGCGCGTCACGCCGGGGGTCGTCTCGATCTCGGCCCATCAGATCGCTCCCGTATCGAGGCAGGCCTTCCCGTTCGGCGCTCCCCAGCCGGGGATCCGGCGGGGCACGGGATCGGGCTTCGTCATCTCCGGCGACGGCTTCATCCTGACGAACTACCACGTGATCGAGAACGCCACGCGCGTGGAGGTGCGCTTTCCCGCGATCGATTCGGTGCGCGTGGCGCGCGTGGTGGGACGCGATCCGGAGACCGACCTCGCCCTGTTGAAGGTCGACGACGCCGGCGACCTCGTCCCGCTCATGCTCGGCGATTCCGACCAGGTCCGCCCCGGCGACTGGGCGATCGCCGTCGGCAATCCGCACGACTTCGCAAACACGGTCACCGTCGGCGTGATCTCCGCGCACGGACGCGCCCTCGGGCTCAGCGAGGCGACGGCCGCGTTCGAGAACTTCATGCAGACCGACGCCGCCATCAACCCCGGCAACTCCGGCGGCCCGCTGCTCAACGCGCGCGGTCAGGTCATCGGGATCAACACCGCGATGCGCGCGTATGCGCAGAACATCGGCTTCGCCACACCGGTCAACACCGCGAAGCGGGTCATCGAGATCCTCAAGCGCGACGGCAGGGTCCGTCGCGGTTACCTCGGCATCACGGTCGCCGACATCGACGAGCGATTTCGCGAAGCGTTCGAGCTGCCGAGCCGCGACGGCGTGCTCGTACAGTCCGTTGAACAAGGCAGCCCGGCCGACCGCGCCGGCATCCGTCGCGGCGACGTCGTGCTGGTCGTGAACGGCGCCGCGATCGGCGAGCCGCGCGAGCTCATCGACGCGGTCGCCTACGCCGGCCCCGGCAAACGACTGGAGCTGCGCGTTCAGCGCGACGGAAAAGAGCAGAAACTGACCGCGACCACGGCCGAGCGGGTGAGCGCCGTGCCCGACGCTCCCGTGCCCGAACAGGCGTCGCAGACACCGTCGAACCGGATGGGCGTCGCCGTCCAGCCGCTGACACCGGAGCTGCGACGCCAGCTCAACCTCACAACCGCCGGAGCGGGAATCGTGGTGACGGGCGTGCAGCCCGGCTCACCGGCCGACGAGGCGGGACTCAGCCCCGGCGATGTGGTCGTCGAAGCGAACGGAAAACCGATGACCACGGTCGAGGCGCTGCGACAGATCGTCGAATCGACGCGCCGCGGACGGTATCTGCGGTTGTACGTGGTCCGGCCGGCCGCGGACGCGCAGACGGTGTCGTTTTACGTCGTCGTTCGCATGTGAGTGGCGACCTCGGCGTGAAGCGTGCAAGAAACGCAACCCGTGTTCGGTCGCCGCATCACGCTGTTCCGGCTGGCCGGCTTTTCGGTCCGGGCGGACGCGAGCTGGGTGATCATCGTCGTTCTCGTCACCTGGTCGCTGGCCACGGGAGTCTTCCCGCAGCTGGCGGAAGGGCTGAGCCGCGCAACGTACTGGATCATGGCCCTGGCCGGGACGATGGTCCTCTTCCTCTCGGTCGTGCTGCACGAGCTGGCGCATTCGCTCGTGGCGCGGCGGTTCGGCATTCCGATGCGCGGCATCACCCTGTTCGTCTTCGGCGGCGTGGCGGAAATGGACGACGAGCCGCCCAGCCCGAAGTCGGAGCTGCTCATGGCCCTTGCCGGGCCGGCGGCGAGCGTGGTCATCGCCATCGTCTTTCTCCTCTTCGCCGCGGTGGCCACGGCGCTCGGCTGGCGCGAGGAAGTGATCTCCGTGGCGTGGTACGTCGGCGCGACCAACGTGCTGCTGGCCGTGTTCAACATGCTTCCCGCTTTTCCCCTCGACGGCGGACGCGTTCTGCGGTCGCTGATCTGGATGCGCAGGGGCGACGTCCGCAGCGCCACCCGCACGGCTTCCCAGGTGGGGTCGGCATTCGGATTCCTTCTGATCATCGCCGGCTTCTACGTACTCTTCGCCGGCAACCCCATCGCCGGACTCTGGTGGTTCCTCATCGGGATGTTCATCCGCAACGCCGCCGCCGGCGCCTACCAGCAGGTCGTCGTCCGGGAGCTGCTGCAGGGTGAGCCGGTGCGTCGGTTCATGAAGACCGACCCGGTGACGGTCCCGCGCTCGATCTCGGTGCTCGACCTGGTCAACGACTTCATCTACAAACACCACTTCAAGATGTTCCCGGTGGTCGACGGCGACCGGCTGGTCGGCTGCGTCACCACGAAAGAGGTCAAGCAGTTGCCGCGCGAGGAGTGGGAGCGGCAGACGGTGGGGGCGATCGCGCAGCAGTGCGACGTCGCAAATACGATCGAGGCCGGCGCCGACGCCATGAAAGCGCTCGCCCGGATGGGAAAGACGAAGGTGTCGCGGCTCATGGTGGTCGAAGGCGACCGCCTGGCCGGCATCATCACCCTGAACGATCTCCTGCATTTCCTGACCGC
>DATLFC010000083.1:0-6596 GCA_035525015.1 Thermoanaerobaculia bacterium
CGATCCTTCGCCCCCTGGGAGCCGGGGGCATGGGGATCGTCTACCTCGCACGGGATCCGAGGCTCGGTCGAGAGGTGGCGCTCAAGGTGCTGCCGCCCGAGGTGGCCACGGACCCAGAGCGCCTCGCCCGGTTCGAGCGCGAGGCCCGCTCCGTGGCCGCCCTCAACCACCCCAACATCGTCACCCTGCACACCGTGGAGGAGGCCGAGGGCGTCCACTTCCTCACCATGGAGCGGGTGGACGGAACGACCTTGCAGGAGCGCGTTCCGCCCAGAGGGTTGCCCCTCGAGTCCTTCTTCCGCATCGCCGTCCCGCTGGTGGACGCGGTGGCCGCGGCCCACCAACGTGGCATCGTCCACCGTGACCTCAAGCCGTCGAACGTCATGGTGACCGCCGACGGCCGGGTCAAGGTCCTGGACTTCGGGCTCGCCAAGCTGCGGCGCGATGCCGACGAGGAGGAGGAGACGTTGACGGCCGGGGGCTCGCTGACCGAGGAGGGGCAGCTCCTGGGCACCGTCGCCTACATGGCCCCCGAGCAGGTCCGGGGCGAGCCCGCCGACATCCGCAGCGACATCTTCGCCCTGGGCTCGCTGCTCTACGAAATGGCCACCGGCAGGCAGGGGTTCGACGGCGACAGCGCGGCGGATCTCATGTCGTCGATTCTGCGGGACGAGCCGCTCCCGGCCCACGAGGTGCGGCCGGAGCTGCCCCGGCACCTGTCCCGGCTCCTCACCCTGTGCCTCAAGAAGGATCCCGACGAGCGCCTGCAGTCCGCCCTCGACCTGCGCAACGAGCTGCGGGAGCTCGAACGGGAGGTCCTCGAGGAAGAGGTGCTGCGCTCGGCGGCCCGCGTCTCGGCCCGGGGGCCCCGGCGCCGGCGGCTGTGGGCTTGGGGCCTCGCCGGCCTGGGTCTCCTGGCGGTGGGGGCGCTGGTGTGGGCGGTGGGCCTGGTGCGGGAGAGAGCGGCCCCTGGAGCGAACGGGCGGGACCCGGCTACGGCGCTCACGAGCGAGTTGGTGGCGCGCCGCCAGCTCACCCAGGTCACCTTCGGCTCGGGGCTCGAGGAGTGGCCAGCCTGGTCGCCCGACGGGTCGCGGATCGCCTACTCCGCCGAGGTCGAGGGGTTCAGGAACCTCTTCGTGCAGGACCTCGACAGCGGCGAGGTGACGCGGCTGACGGAGGGAGCCCGGGACGACCTCCAGCCCGCCTGGTCTCCGGACGGACGGGAGCTCCTCTTCGTGCGCTCGAATCGCCCCGACGGCAAGATGGAGCCGAGCGACCTGCTCGGCTACTACGACTCCGGCGACGTCTGGCGGCTCGAACTCGAAGACGGCGCTTCCACGCGACTCCTCGAGGACGCGGTGCATCCGGCCTTCTCGCCGGACGGGAGCGCCATCGCCTTCGACGCCTCGTGGGCGGGCCCGCGACGCATCTGGGTGGCCGACGGCCGAGGGCACAATCCCCGCCAGATCACCACCGACAGCTCGGAAGAGGTCCTGCACACGGCACCCAGCTGGGCGCCCTCGGGCGATCGGCTCGTGTTCCGCATCGTCGAGACGACTCGATCCGACCTGGGCGTCGTCGAGCTGGCGTCGGGGATGAGCCTCCGCCTCACCGACGACGAGTTCACCGATCTCCATCCCGCCTGGGGCCCCGGCGGCGAGTTCGTCTACTTCCCCTCCTACCGGGGGGGAGGGATGAATCTCTGGCGGCTCCGGCTGGGCTCAGATGGGCGTCCCGCGGCCCCGCCGGAACAGCTCACCACCGGGGCCGGGGACGACCTGCAGGTGTCCGTGGCGCACGACGGCGCGCGGCTCGCCTTCGCCGTGCTCCAGCTCAACTCCGATCTCTGGCGCCTGGCCGTCGATCCGTCCACCGGCAGGCCCGTGGGCTCCGCCGAGCCGCTGGTGGCGACGAGTCGCGAGGAAAGCCGCGGCGCCTGGTCACCCGACGCCACGGCCATCGCCTTCAACTCGGACCGGGGAGGTCACATGAACCTCTTCGTCCGCGAGCTCGGCGGTGACGCCGTGCGCCAGGTCACCCGCGGTCCGGGCGGTGACTACCAGCCCCAGTGGTCCCCCGACGGGAGCCACCTGGTGTTTTTCTCGTCCCGGGCTGGTTCGGCCGACATCTGGACCGTTCGCCTCGAGGACGGACATCTCGAACAGCTCACCTCCGAATCGAGCCTGGAGCTCGACCCGTTCTACTCGCCGGACGGGAGGCAGATCGCCTACCACAGCGACCGTAGCGGCCGCCTCGAGGTCTGGGTGATGCGCGCGGACAGAAGCGGCCAGAGGCAGCTCAGCGGGATCGGCGCCAAGTCCCACTTCCTGCGCTGGTCGCGGGACGGCGAGCGCGTCTTCTTCACCTCCGCCTACGCCACGTCACCCCTGAGCGGCCCGCCGAACGTGTATCAGGTCGAGGTGGCGGGCGGCTCTACGAGCCCGCTGCTGCACGTCGCCAGCGGCGGTCACCTCTCCCTGTCGCCCGACGGGCGTCTGGTGCTGGACGCGGCGGGCCACCGAGAGCTCTGGGTCTACCCGCTGTCCGGGGCCGACCCCTACCGGGTCTTCGGTCTCGCCAGCGGTGAAGGGCGCATCGATTACCCGACCTGGTCACGGGACGGTCACTGGGTCCTGTTCGATCGCGCCGATCCCAAGGGCGGCGACATCTGGCTTCTCGAGGGGTTCTGACCGGCACGCCCCCCCCCCGGCGCCGGGGCCACAGGCCTCGCGCCGCGTCAGCGCAAGTGGGTGATCCCCTCCGTTTGACAGGCCGGAACCCCCCGCTGGTAGGCTATCTCGGGTTGTGATACGGCAAGGTAAGGAATGCACTGAAGGAGTCTCGCCATGAAGGGATAGGGGATTGGCGAGCTCTCGCGAACGCATCTGTACCGCGCTACGAAGGTCGCGGGCGCAGGTCGACCGGGCGAGATAGAAGGTCCACAGGCAGTGCCCGACCTCTCCGACCACCTCCTCGGCGAGGAAGACGCCGAGGAGCGCCCCGCGCTTGGCGGCGCACGACGGGCAGAACCCGCGCCTCTGACAGGAAAAGGCCACCAGGTACTCGCCGCGGCACTCGGTGCAGCTGACGCGCGCGAAGCCGCGCTCGAAGATGCCGCAGTCGAGGAAGGCGTAGACCGCGTCCTCGACGCTGCCGCGCCAGAAGCCGTACCGTCGCTCGAAGTGCTCCTCCCAGTGGCCCTTGACGTCGTCGTAGAAGGCGTCAACGAGCCGAAACAGCGGCGAGTCGCGCGGCGATCGCGTCGCGATCATCAGCCCTTCAGCGCCGCTCCTCACTCTGGCGACTTCGGTGGCGGAGGCGAACGGTAAACTACCGGTAAGGACAAAACCGATGTTCGAGTCGCTGCGGGAAAACATCGATCGCGGCACCAGCCGGTTCAGCCGGAACGTCGCGGCACTGGCCGGGAAGCGTCCGCCCAAACCGCTGCGTGAATGGTCGCGACACGACGAAGGGCGTTACGCGTCGATTCTGGTCTCGGCCGGCTTGCTGACCATCTGGCAGCGGATCGCGTTGCCTTTCCGGCTCCTTCACGAACGCTGGTCGCGGATTCGCATCAGGAAGGGTTGATCGGCGTTCGAAATCACGGAGCAGCCACATGCTGGAACGGCCCGCGCGCCGCAACCAGCAGACGAGAGTGGAATCAGCGGCCATCACGATTTGGGTCCGATGATTCGTTGACCGCCGGCCAGTTCTGGACGAGATGAATCCGGTCGGTGATATCGGGCGTTGGCATCCTGGAAACAAACAGCCGCGTTCCATCGGCCGAGACATCGTACGATCGGCCCTGCGTGTCGACGAAATCGGTTTCCCAGATCAAGCGCGGAGATCCCCACCGCTCACTGTTACCCGAAGGAACGGTCACCGCGTACCAGCGCGCTCCGTTGCGATAAAAAAGTTCCGGACAACGGCGGCAGAACAGCGGCTCGCCACCTCCGCCGACGGAGATCTGTTGCCCGCGGCGCGGATCGTCGAGCGGCGCAACCAGGATTTCTCGTTCACGCTCACCGCTACGAGTCTGGTAGGCAATCCATTTTTCGTCAGGAGATATCGACGCAACGCCGCCGCCTTCGAGCCGTACGGGAGGTGACCTTCCATCGATATAGAACACGTACGTCGGGATGCCCTCGGAGGACGTTCGATGAGCGACGATCGTTCTTCCGGATGCGGAAATGGTGATCGGGATGAACCCGAACTTGTCATCCGTGAGCACGGTCTGGATGTCGCCGCCGGACAGATCGCTGCTCACAATCTCGCCAGCGCCGTCCTCAATCCGTCTCATGAAAATGAGCCGGCCGTCGACCGTCCATTCAGGCCGTCGGAGGTCACCGGAAACCGGAACACGCTGGCTCTCCTTGCGTTCGAGATCGAGCACGTAGATTGAATTCATCACGTCACTGACCTCGACAGCGATCCTCTTTTCGTCGGGCGACAAGCTGAACACGCCGTACAGCCGACCCGGGAACGGCAGAAACTCCGATACGCCGCGCCGATCGATGGCCGCCAGTTTGCCCAACGACCGGTCTTGACCGGAAACGAATACAAGATCGCCGCTGCCGCTGACGGCATACTGCGCCTGCCCCCAGAACGAGTCGGTGGCCACGTCTTCCTGAAGCAGAATCGGCTCTCCGATCGTCTTCAGATTTGCAGCGTCAAAACGCACCAGATGCAGATCACCGCCGCGTGCGAAGATGAGATAGCCCGGCGGGATATAGCGGGCGTCGTAGCCGCGATCGATCAGCGTTGTCTCCGCCTTCTTCTGTACATCGAAAACGACGACGCGATCGAAGTCTCCGCTCGCTTTCGAAAGAAAGTTAGATTCGTCGCGCATCAGGAGATGATTTCCGCCGGGAAGGATGTCGCTGATTTGCGGAAAGTCGACCCCCATGTTCGTGGCGGCGCCACCATTCTCCGGCACGCGCTTGAGTCCGACATTCCTTGCCGTCACGACGTAGATCGCCCCGTCCGTCCAGATCCCTCGCTTTGGCTGCGTGATCTCAGCAAGAGCAATGGGGGAACCGCCGGCGACGGGCACCTTGAACAGTTTGCTGCCGGCGAAATAGCCGATCCAACGGCCGTCGGGCGAGAAGAAGGCGTGGTGGGCGCCGCGCGTGCCCGGGACCGGCTCCACGGTGAATCGATCCATCCGCCGGAGGAAGAGCTCTGTCTCGCCCTCCGATACACCCACATATACGAGCAGCTTTCCGTCGTGCGAAAGCGCGAGTAAAGAACTGAAGGAGCCGAGCGGCGGCACGAACTTGCCGAGTGCCACGGGGACCGCACCGCGCAAATCGACGACACTTCGTCTCGTTTCGCGCGAAGGCGGCGCCTCTGAGTCTCTGCGCAGTACCCACCACACCACCCCGGTCGCAAGGATCACGGCTAGGGAAGCGAACAGCACCACTGTCCTCGCGCGTGCACCGCGCGCCGATACGGGCCTGGCGGACCAGTCATGTTCGAGAATCCATTCGAGTTGCAATCTCACGTCGTGTGCGGACTGCACGCGTGCGTCGGGATCTTTGGCCAGGCACGAGCGAACGAGCCGATCGACTGCGGCGGGCATGTTGGGTACGAGGTCGCGCAACGGCCGCGGCTCCCGTTCGAGAAGCTGCGCGATCACCGTGGCGCTGTCGCTACCCCCGAAGGCACTCTGGCCGGTGATCATCTCGTACAACACAAGGCCGAGGGCGAAGACATCGCTTCGCGCATCCGCAGGCGAGCCGCGAAGGACCTCCGGCGCCATATAGGTCAGCGTTCCCAGAATCTGACCCTCCTGGGTCACGCGGTGCTCCGTCGAATCGTCTGGGGACCAGTTGCCGGTGATGGAGTGGCCGGCCGCCAGTCCGAAGTCGAGCAACTTCACGCCCGACTTCGTGATCATGATGTTGGACGGCTTCACGTCGCGATGGATCACCCCGGAGTGATGCGCGTTCTCGAGGGCCCGCGCGATTTGCACGCCGAATCGCAGCGCCTGCTCGAGCTGAAGGCGTCCACCGCGGAGACGATCCGCCAGCGTCGCTCCGTCGCAGAGCTCCATGACCAGGTAGTCGAGACCGTTCTCGCGCCCGACGTCGTAGAGCGCGCAGATATGCGGATCGTTGAGCGCGGAAATGGCGCGCGCCTCCCGTTCGAAGCGGGCCCGCAACGCCGCATCGTTGGCCACGTGCGGCGGCAGAATCTTGATGGCCACGCTCCGCTGGAGCCGAAGATCGCGGGCACGATAGACCTCGCCCATGCCTCCGGCGCCGAGGCGTCCGGTGATCTCGTACGGACCGAGCCGGGCACCGCTCTCGAGGATCACGTTATGACTAAGGTTAGCCGATCGGCTGCGGAGATGACAGCCGATCGACGGTCTCGCCTGCGATCCGCTCGTCGCCGGTGCGACCCAGCGCGGGCCGGATGGAGGAGCAGCGCCGATTCGTCCGGCGAGTGCGAACCAGACGCGCTCACATCGCAGCGATCGGTGCGGCGACAAGCGCGCCCAGCACGGCTCCCATCAGAACGTCAGAAACGTAGTGGTGGCCGAGGGCCACGCGCGACCAACCCATCAGGAGGCACATCAAAGCGGCCAGTGG
>DATLFC010000096.1:0-5639 GCA_035525015.1 Thermoanaerobaculia bacterium
GCCGCGGACCTGCAGCGACGGCTCGAGCTGCTGCGGGTTCACGAAGTCGTACTCCACGGCGTAGCCGTAGCGGGCGATGGTGGCGTGGGCGAAGCCGGGAAGAGAGCGGACCACCCCCTCCTGGACGTCGGGAGGGAGCGAGGTGGAGATTCCGTTCAGGTAGAGCCAGGGATGCTCGAGGCCTTCGGGCTCGACGAAGATCTGGTGCCGCTCCTTCTCGGCAAAGCGGACCACTTTGTCCTCGATGGAAGGGCAGTACCGCGGCCCGGTGGCCGCGATCTGGCCGGAGTACATCGGGGCACGATGGAGATTGGCGCGGATGAGGTCGTGGGCCTCGCTGCCGGTGTAGGTCAAATGACAGAGGACCTGCGGCAGCTCGATGCGGTCGGTGAGGATCGAGAACGGGCGCGGCACGGCGTCGCCGGGGGCGATCTCCATCTGCGTGAAATCGACGGAGTCCCGGCTGACGCGGGGCGGCGTCCCGGTCTTGAGCCGGCCGAGTTGGAGGCCGAGCGCCCGGAGCGAGTCGGAGAGCGTTTCGGCGGAGGGCTCGCCGAAGCGGCCGCCAGCGGTCTTGACCTCGCCCGAGTGCATGAGCGCCCGGAGGAACGTTCCGGTCGTGACGACGACCGCGCGGGCGAAGAGGTCGCTGCCGTCGGCGAGCTTCACGCCGGTGATGGTGCGGCAGGCGTAGAGGAGCAACCGGACCGATCCTTCGACGATGGTGAGATTCGGCTCCTCGGACAGCAGCTGCTGGACCGCGGCGGCGTAGAGATCGCGGTCGCACTGGGCCCGGGGACCCTGGACGGCCGGACCCTTCGATCGGTTGAGCACCTTGAACTGGATCCCGGCGCGATCGGTCGCCTCCCCCATCAGTCCGCCGAGCGCATCGATCTCTTTGACGAGGTTTCCCTTCGCGAGGCCGCCGATGGCCGGGTTGCACGACATCCGGCCGATGGCCTCGCGCTGCATCGTCACCATCGCCACACGAAGGCCACCGCGCGCACAAACGCGCGCCGCCTCCGCGCCGGCGTGACCGCCGCCGATGACGATGATGTCGAAGGGATGCATCGTTCCACGTGGAACAGTAGGAGGCGCGGTGTCATTCTGAGCCGCGAAGACGGCGAAGAATCCCCCCAGATCCTTCGTCGGCTCGCGATGGCTCGCCTCCTCAGGATGACGTCCGCTACGGCGGACGTCACTTCCCGATACAGAACCTCGCAAAGATCTCCCGCAGCACATCCTCCGTCGTGATCGCGCCGGTCAGCGCGGCGAGCGCGGTGGCGGCGCGGCGGAGATCGACGACGACGTACGGTTCGTCGGCGCCGCCGCGCAGCGACTCGAGTGCGTCGCCGAGGGCCGCGTCGCACTCGTCGATCGCGGCGCGCTGCCGCTCGTTCACGATCGACGGCGACGACTCCGGTGCGGCGAATCGTTCGCGCACGGTCGCATCGAGTCGCGCCAGCAGCGCATCGATGCCGGCGCCGGTCGTCGCGCTGATCGCCAGGCCGGCGCCGGCCGTGTCGCTCGTGAGGTCGCTCTTCGTCGCCACGATCATCGTCAGCGGAAGCGACGCGAGCTCCGCGTCATCCACCGCGTCGCGGCCGGTGGTGGCGTCGATCAGATAGAGCACCAGGTCGGCCTGCCTGGCCGCGTCGCGTGCGCGCGCCACGCCGATATCTTCGACGACGTCGCCGCTCGCGCGCAGGCCGGCCGTGTCGGCGATCGTCACCGGCAGCCCGCCGATCTCGATCGTCTCGCGCACGATGTCGCGCGTCGTTCCGGGAACCGGCGTGACGATGGCCCGCTCGCTGCCGACCAGCCGGTTGAGCAGTGTCGACTTTCCCGCGTTCGGCTTGCCGAGGATGACGAGCGAGAGACCGCTGCGCGTGGCGCGGCCGCGCCGGTAACTTTCGGCGATGGCCCGCACCTCGGCGCGCGTCGCCTCGATCCGCCGCACCGCGTCGTCGCGCTTGATGAACTCGTATCCCTCTTCCGAGAAATCGAGCGCCGCCTCCAGCCGCGAGATCACGAACAGCAGCGACTCGCGGATCGCATGCGCGCGCTCGCTCAGCAGCCCTTCCAGATTGTGCAGCGAGAGCTTCGCCTGCAGCGCCGTGCGCGCGTCGACGAGATCGCCGATCGCTTCCGCCTGCACGAGATCGAGCTTGCCGTTCAGCACCGCGCGCTCGGTGAACTCTCCCGGCTCGGCGATGCGTGCGCCGAGCTCGACGCACGCGGCGAGGACACGCTCCACGACAATTGGGCTCCCATGTAATGTGATCTCGGCCAGGTCGTTGCCGGTGAACGATCGCGGAGCCGCGTAACGGACGACGACGCAGTCATCGAGCGGCTCGCCGTGGTGGCTCAGCGTGACATGGGTGGCCAGCCTCGCATCCGGAACCACGCCGCAAAGACGGGAGAGGATGGCGCCGCTCTGCGGCCCGTCGAGTCGTACGATCGCCAGAGCGCCGCGGCCGAGGGCGGTCGCCGGAGCCACGATCGTATCGAGCTCGCTCACGGCTCCGGCTGCTGATCCGCCGCCGGCCGCGGGATGATCGCCACGCGCTTGTAGAAGCCGTCGCCGCGCGACTCGGTCGTCACGTCGGCGTCATCGGCGAGCGCCATGTGGACGATGCGCCGCTCGATGGGACTCATGGACGGCAGGAGCTGTTCGCGGCCGTCACGGCGGACGCGGTCCGCCGTCTCGCGCGCCTGTTCGCCGAGGTCCGCGACGCGGCGCTGCTTGAATTCGGCGCAGTCGAGCTCGATGTCCTTCTCCACTTTCCGTCCGCCGAGTGACTTGTTGGCGAGCACCTGCAGCGCGTCGAGCAGCTCGCCGTTGCGATCGGTCAGCCGCCGCGCATCGCGCCCGTAGATCCGGACGATGATCTGCGTCTCGTTCTCCTCGGTCCGGAGGACGCCGCTCAGATTCGTGAGCCGCAGCACCTGCTCACACCAGACGCGGACATCCGATGCGGTGGGCGATTCCTCTCCCTGCTCCGGCGCCTCGACCGGCGCGTCGTCGAGATCGTCCGGCTCCTCGCGGCGAAACGAGGGGCGGTCGCTCCTCTCGCCGCGACGCCCGCCGCGGCGCCGTCCCGAACGCTCGCGCGGCCGGTCGGAGCCTCGCGAACGCTCGCGCTCTCCCCTTGCCGGCTGCGGCGCGGCCACTTCCTCGGGAGGAGGGGCCGTGTCGTTGATTTCCGCTTCGATCACCACGCGCTTCATGCCGCCCAGAAAGCCGCGCTTCTCCAGTAGAACGTGGTACGTCAGCTGATACCGCTCCACGCCGAACGCCGTGGCCGCGGCGGTGAGCGCTTCCTCGAGATTCCGTCCTTCGAATCGCTGTGACATGGTCAGGCCTTCGCCACTTCCGCCGGATGATCCTTCCACCACTTGTTCATGATCGTCTGCTGGATGATCGTCAGGATATTCTGCACGAGCCAGTACAGAACCAGGCCGCTCGGAAACTCCTTGAACATGATGCCGAAAACGAGCGGCATCGCGAGAAAGATTTTTCGCTGCATCGGGTCGGCCGTCATCGGCGTGATGTACGTCTGGATGAACATGGTGCCCGTCATCAGGATCGGCAGGATGTAGGTCGGATCCTTCTCCGAGAGATCGCGGATCCAGAGGATCCACGGCGCGCCGCGCAGCTCGATGGCGCGCGAGAGAAGGTTGTAGAAGCCCCACAGGACCGGCAGCTGCAGCAGAATGGGGAGGCATCCGCTCATCGGATTGATCCCTTCCACCTGGTACAGCTTCATCATCTCCGTGTTCATCTTCTGGCGCTGCTCGGGATCGGTGCGCGACTTCTTATACTTGTTCTTGATGGCCTCCATCTTCGGCTGCACCCTCTGCATCCTCTTCATGGAGACGATGCTCTTGTGCTGCAGCGGATAGAGCACGACCTTGATCAGGATCGTGAGGACGATGATCGCGAATCCATAGTTCCGGGTGTAGTTGTTGATCCAGAGCAGTCCCTCGAGAAGGAACCTGGCGATGACGCCGAACATCCCATACTGCAGCGCCTTGCCGAGACCGTGGCGCTCGAGCACGGTCGGCTCTTTCGGCCCGAAGAACGCCGACCCGGTGACGACTCCGTTCGGGGCGGCGTTGATCCCGGCGTAGAGCTCCTTGCGCGGCTTCCCATCGGGACCGGGGACCTCGACGCGGCGCAGCGTCGCCGCTCCGGCGCGCTCCGGCACGAGCGCCGCCAGGAAGTAGTTGTCTTCGATGCCGATGAACTCGACCCGCTCGAAGATGCGCAGGCGGTCACCCTTCTCGCGATTCTCGACGTCGAGATCGCCGTCCTGCTGCACCAGCGCATTCCCCGCCAGCAGCGCCGACTGCGACTGGCTCTCGGAGGCGTCGATGTTGCGGATCCCCGGTCCGATGACGACGCGATACGGCAGCGCCGGCTCAACGGAGATCGCGAACTCGATCACGAAGTCGGAGCTCACGCGAAAGGTCTTCGTGGCGGACAGCCCGTCCGGCGCGACGTAGCGGTACTCGATCACGCTCGCGCCCTTCTCGCCATACTGCTCCACGCTGTAGAGCGCGGAGTTGAGACGTCGCGCCACCGCACCCGATTGCGCGACGATGGCGAAGGGATAGTCGTCCTGGTTCGCGGGACGCCGTTTCACCAGATCGACCGGCTCGCCGTCCTTCCGCCTGTAGTTCTTCAGCTGCCACGACACCAGCTGCGCCCCCCGATTCGAGAAGCGCGCGATGTAGTCGGACGATTCGACCACCGTTTCCCGCACAACCGCCGCGGCAACCGGCTTCACATCCCGGCGCGGCGCCGCCACGACGGCCGGCGCCGCCGGAACAGTCGCCGTCGTCGCACTCGGCGTCCGCCCTGGGCCGCGCGTGTCTTCACCCGCGCTTCGATCGATCGCATCGCCCGCGCGCGTCGCCGTCGCCGGCGGCCTCGCCAGCTCCGGAAAGATCCGCGGGGCGATCGCCGCCCACAACCAGAGAAATGCGATCGAGATCGCAATCGCAACGAAAATTCGTCTTTCCATGTCAGGGGACCGGGTCCCAACCTCCCGGATTCAACGGATGGCAACGCACGAGGCGCCGCAGGCCCAGCCATACACCGCGCAGGAGCCCGTACTTCTCGACGGCCTGCATCATATAGATCGAACAGGTCGGCTCGAAACGGCACATCGGCGGCAGCAGCGGCGAGAGGAACCGTTTGTAAGAGCGGAGCAGAAAGAGAACCGCCGCGCGCATGATCTTCAGGACCGCGTCTCGCCGGCGACGCGGCGGAGCGCCCGCGACAGGTCGGAGCTGTATTCGCTGAATGAGGCGAGGGCGGCGTTCGGCTTCACGTTGATGACGATGTCGAGCGCCCGGCCGTCGAGGCCGAGGGGCTCGCGCTCGCGGCGGTAGACCTCGCGGGTCCAGCGCTTGAAGCGGTTGCGGGCATTCGCTTTCCCGAGTTTCTTCGTCGCCGTGATGCCGAGGCGCGAATGCGCCACATCATTGGGAGCGAAGAAAAGGACGGAGTAGCGGGAGAAAACCTTGCGGCCCTGTTCGTAGACTCGAAGAAACTCGCGTCGCCTGGCCAGCCTCTTCGATTTCGGCAGCGCCTCGTACCGCGGCGGGGCGTCTGCTCGCTCTGCCACGAC
>DATLFC010000112.1:0-15685 GCA_035525015.1 Thermoanaerobaculia bacterium
GCCGGCGGCGCCTCCCCCCGTTCGATGTGCGCGGCCAGCGCCTCCAGCATCGGCGCCGGATTCTCTTCCGGACCGGCATCGGCTCCGCCGGCGTAGAGCTCCCTCCGTTCGCTCCACAGCTCTTTCACCGCATGGCGGCAATACGAGAGGGAGGAGATCACCTTCCTGCGGCCGCTGGTCTCGTTCTTCTCGAACACCTGATCGATCGCTTCCAGCACCACAGGCAGCGGAATCTCCTCCTCCCGCCACTTCTTCATCAGTGCCCAATCCTTGGCCGAAAGGATGAAGGGTGTGTTGCGCCGCATGGCGAAATGGCCTTCGATCTCGAGGAAGTAGTCGTCGGCGGGAGGAGAGGCGGTCACTCGGATTAACGTAACACGCTGCTAGAATCACCGGCACGTCCCGGAGCCAATCGATGCAAGCCGCCCCGCCGCGCGCGGAAGTCACGATTCAATCGCCGCTCTTCTCCCCGTTTCGCCACAAACTGGAGGAATCGCCGGTCTCGATCGGAAGAGCGTCGGACTGCTCGATCCCGATCAAGGACCGATACCTTTCCCGGCGGCACGCGGAGATCATCCACGTCGACGGCTCCTGGCTCCTCAAGGACCTCGGCAGCGTCAACGGTACATACCTGAACGGCACGCGCGTCGAGCGCGACGTGGCGCTCAAGCCTGGCGACCGCATCCGCCTCGGCGACACCGAGATCGTGTTCGAGACGCCGGAGCACAACACCGATCGATACCTGGCCGTGGCCGACACTGCCGAACGGCCGAGCATCGCCATTCCCATCCAGGAGATCCAGAAGGGAGGGCTTCGCTCGGGCGACGTCGAGCGCCTGCAGACGCTCAACATCCTCGCCCAGGACCTCATCGAAGACCGGCCCATGCACGAGCTTTTCGGGTTCATCGTGGAGCGCGTGATGGAACATCTACGGCCTTCACGCGCCGCGCTGGCTCTTCTGGCGCCCGACGGCCAGTCGTTCGCGCAGGTGGAAGTCCGCCGGAGCGACCGCAACGACGATTCGGAGCTGACGATCAGCAAGACGCTTCTCTCCAGCATCGTCGAGGAGAAGAAGGCGCTGGCGCTGATGGACGTCAGCAGCGACGAGAAGCTGAGCAGCGCCAAATCGATCGTCATGCAGGGAATCCGTTCCATCCTGGCCTCGCCGGTCATGATCGGGAACTCGGTGGTCGGGCTGCTGTATGTCGATTACCTCTTCGCGCAGCGCGCCATCTCCGCCGATGACGTCCGGCTCGTCGGGCAGATCGCCGGCTTCGCCGCCAAGAAGCTCGAAACGACGCAGCTCCGTGAAGAAGCCATCGAGAAGCGGCTCATGGATGAAGAGCTGAAGACGGCCTCGAGCATCCAGCGCCGCCTCCTTCCCGCGGCACCGGCCGGCATCGACGGCTACTCATTCGCCGGAAGAAATCAGGCCTGCCGCACCGTCAGCGGCGACTACTACGACTTCGCCGTCCGTCCCGACGGGCGCGTCTACTTCGTGATCGGCGACGTCAGCGGCAAAGGCGTCACGGCCGGCCTGATGATGGCCGGACTGCAGGTCGCCTTTCGCATCTTCTCGAAGAACGATCCCGATCCCGCGACGCTGGTGACGCAGCTCAACCTTGCCCTCCGGGAGATCCTGCCGCGCTCGAAATTCGTGACGCTGTTTCTCGGGCGGCTCGATACGACGACCGGCGTCGTCGAGTACGCGAACGCCGGACACACTCCGCCTTTGTGGGTGCGGCGCCACGCGGTCGAGGAGATCGTCGCCGGCGATCTCCTCCTCGGCGTCGTTTCCGCGGCCGAGTACGTGAACCGCCGCATCCAGCTCGAAGCGGGTGACTCGCTGGTCCTCTTCACCGACGGCGTCTCCGAAGCGCAGAACGCGGCCGGATCCGAGCTCGGCCCGGAAGAGCTGGCCGGGGCGTTCAGCGGTCTCCACGGCGCCGACGCCGCCACCGTCGCCAACCGCGTCTCCGAGCTCGTCCTCTCGCACGCCGGCGACACCGAGGCGCTCGACGACGATGTGACGATCGTCGTGGTCAGCAGGGCCGCGCAGGATCTCGATTCGACCGTGATCCGGTAAGGAACCTTTGCGCCAGGTTTCGGAGTGCGGCGGCTCGCCGCCGCTTTCGGCGCTGCGGCTCGCCGCAGCGGCGGGGGGCGGCAGCAAGCTGCCGCAATCCCAAAGCGGTGGCAAGCCACCGCCCTCCGAGATTACGAGAGTCCCTCTTCGCGCAGCCATTCTTCGACGGCTCGTGAGGCCTGGTCGTTCTTGAACGTGAAGAAGGCCCGCTCGACGGAGCGGTCCTCGCGCAGCACGGCCCGGAATGCCTGCGCGTCGTCGACGACGCCGGCCAGGCGTGCGCGCTGCTCGGGCATCTTCACCGTTTCGACGAACTGACGGCGGTCCTCGGCCTCGCTCTCGGGCGTCCGGGTCGGGATGCGCAGGAAGCGCGACGTCTCACCGGGCGCCGGCGCCTCGAGGGGGAGATCGACGATCTCCCCCGTTTCGAGGTCGAGGTAATGCGCCAGCGCCACACCGAGGAAGGCCACCTGCAGGCCATCGCGATCGATCATGATCGGCGCAATGATATCGTCGCCCCGCGCATGAGCCAGGACCGGCTCGAGGAAAGCCTCGACATCGACCGCGCTCCCGCGTCGGAGATCGTCCGCATCATCCAGGAGCAGGATGCGACCATCGCCGCGGCGGTGGCAGCCGAGCGGGACCGCATCGCGCACGCCATCGAGCAGATCGCCGAGCGTCTCACCCATGGCGGCCGCCTCTTCTACGTCGGGGCGGGGACCAGCGGCCGCATCGCCCTGCTCGACGCGTCGGAGCTCCCTCCGACCTATGGCATCGACCCGTCGCTGGTGCGGGTGATCATGGCGGGCGGTGAGAGCGCCTACCTCGCCGCGGCCGAAGGTGCGGAAGACGACGAGGATGCGGCGATCGCGGCCGTCAACGCAGACGTCCGGGCGGAGGATGCGGTGGTGGGAATCGCCGCGTCGGGGACCACGCCCTTCACCGTGGCGGCGGTGCGGCGCGCCAACATGCTCGGCGCGCTGACGGTCGGCGTCACCTCCGTTCCCGGCTCGGCGCTCGCGCGCGAGGCCGACATCCCCATCGTCACGCAGACCGGTCCGGAAGTGGTCATGGGCTCGTCGCGAATGAAGAGCGGCACGGCTCAGAAGCTCGTCCTCAACACGATCTCCACCGGCGTGATGATCCGTCTCGGCCGCGTCTACTCGAATCTGATGATCGACATGCCGGCGACGAACGAGAAACTGCGCAGCCGCGCCGTGCGCATGGTGGAGCTGGCCGCCGGCGTGACCCGGCCGATGGCAGTGCAGGCCGTCCGTGACGCGGACGGGAACGTCAAGCTCGCCACGGTGATGGCGAAGAAACGGATCGATGCCGCCGCGGCGCGCCGCCTTCTCGAACAGCACGACGGCCGGATCCGCGAGGTCCTGGAGTCGTGAACCGCCTCGAGCGGCTGGTACACATCTCCAGGAAGCCGTCCCGCCGCGTCATCGGCCTGATGTCGGGGACGTCGCTCGACGCCATCGACGTGGCGATGGTCCGCATCAAAGGCCACGGCGCGCGATCGAGCGTGAAGCTGGAAGAGTTCCGGAGCTACCCCTTCCCGCCGAAGGTGCGCCTGGCCGTCCGCGATCTGTTCGACCCGCGGAGGGCGCGGGTCGACCAGATCTGCCGCTACGACTTCATCATGGGAGAGCTCTTCGCCGCGGCCGTCCTCCGTCTGCTTCGCGACACGGGAACGAAGCCGCGCCGCGTCGACCTCGTCGCCGTGGCCGGCCAGACGATCTGGCACGACCCCGATCCGGTCATTGTTCAGGCGGACGTTCCGTGGATCGACGGCCCCATCGAGACGCGCTCGACATTCGCCATCGGCCAGTCCGCGGTCATCGCCGAGCGCACCGGGATCATCACGATCGGGGACCTGCGGGTGCGCGATGTCGCCGCCGGCGGACAGGGCGCGCCGCTCGTCCCCTACTTCGACTGGGTTCTTCTGCGGCACCGGCGGCGCGGGCGATGCATTCAGAACATCGGCGGGATCGGCAACGTGACCTGGATTCCATCCGGCGGCTCGTGGCAGGACGTCGTCGCCTTCGACACCGGGCCGGGAAACATGATCATCGACGAGCTGGCGGCCATCGCCACGAACGGGAAGCAGAACTACGACGTCGACGGACTGCTCGCCGCGAGCGGCACGGTCGACCAGGCACTGCTCGACGAGTGGATGTCCGACCCGTACTTCATCCGCCAGCCTCCGAAGACCACCGGGAGAGAGCTCTTCGGCGCACAGTTCGCCGCGCGCATCGTCACCGAAGCGCGCGGCAGGAAGATCGAAGACCTCATCGCCACCGCCACCGCGCTGACCGCGGAGAGCATCGCCCGGGCCTATCGCCATTTCATCGAGCCTCGTGGAAAAATCCATGAAGTGCTTCTAGCCGGCGGAGGATCGAAGAATCCGACGCTCGTCGAGATGATCAGGTCGCGGCTCCCGGACAGGAAAATCGTGATCTACGAAGCAAGCGAGGCGAAGGAAGCGATGGCCATGGCCATGATCGCGAACGACTCGGTGTACGGACTGCACACCAACATCGCCGGCGCGACCGGCGGCCGCCCTGCCATCCTGGGGAAGATCTGCCTGTGAAAGAGCATCGTCTTTTCGGCCGGGCCTTCGTCGACGGGACGATCCACGACGACGTCCTGGTCGTGCTGAACCGTGGAAGGATCACCGACGTCGCCCGCGTGGCCACGGCTCCTCCCGATGCCGAGCGGGTGCGGGGCCTGATCGTCCCGGGCTTCATCGACATGCACATCCACGGCGGCGACGGAGCGGACTTCATGGACGCCGATGCCGAGGCCAACGCCAGGATCCTCCGTTTTCACGCCCGCCACGGGACGACGACCGTGGCGGCGACGACGCTCTCCTCCTCCCCCTCCGATCTCGACCGGGCCGTGCGCGCCATCGCCTCGACGGCCGCCGATCCCCCCTCCGGCGCCGAGATCTGCGCGGTGCACTTCGAAGGGCCGTACATCAACCGCCGGAACGCCGGCGCGCAGGACGTGGAGTCGATCCGCGGAGCCGACATTCACGAGATCGCGCCGCTCGTGGCCGCGCTGCCGCGGCTCCGTTGCCTGATCACGCTGGCACCCGAGATCGACGGCGCGCGCGCGCTCATCGAGCACTTCCGCGGGCGGGTCCTCTTCTCGATCGGTCATACCTCCGGGGACTTCGCCGACGCCGTCGCCGCGCTGGAGTGGGGAGCCTCGCACTTCACCCATCTCTTCAACGCCATGACCGGCATGCACCATCGCGAGCCGGGCGTCGTTGGGGCGGCGCTCGTCTCTGCCGACGCCACCGCCGAGCTGATCGCCGACGGCGTTCACGTTCATCCGGCGGTGATGCGCATCGCCACCACGCTGCTTCCCCACCGCATCGCTCTCGTCACCGACGCCATCCGCGCCTGCGGCCTCCCCGAAGGGAAGTACAAGCTCTACGGTTACGACATCACCGTCGCCGACGGGACGGCGCGCCTCGCGAACGGGACGCTGGCCGGAAGCGTCCTGACGATGGCGCAGGCGGTTCAGAACATGGTGGAGCTGGCGGGGCTGCCGATCGAGAAAGTGATCCCGATGGCCACCGAAGTGCCCGCGCGGATCCTCGGCATCCAGGATCGCAAGGGAAGGCTCGAGCGCGGCCACGACGCCGACCTGGCCATCCTGACTCCGCGCTTCCAGATCGAACGGGTCTTCGCGCGCGGCGAAGAGGTCATGCCGTGATCTGGGAGAGCTTCGACGACTACGAGGCTCTCGCCGAGCGTGCCGCCATGATCCTGCTCGACGCGGTACGAGCGAATCCGCGCATCGTGCTCGGGCTCCCCACCGGGCGCACGCCGGTCAGAATGTACGAGCACGTCGTCCAGCACTGCCGGCGCGAACAGCACTGTTTCACGGACGTCACGACGTTCAACCTCGATGAGTACGTCGGGATCCCCCGTTCCCACCCCGGCAGCTACTTCACCTTCATGCGCCGGCACCTGTTCGATCACATCGACATCGACCCCTCGCGGGCGAACATCCCCGACGGCACGGTCCCTGATCTCACGGCTGAATGCGCCCGGTACGAACAGGCGATCGCCGGGGCGGGAGGGCTGGGGATGACCTTCCTCGGCCTGGGGCGCAACGGCCATATCGGATTCAACGAGCCGGGAACATCGTTCGACGCCCGGACGCGTGTCGTCGAGCTGACCGAGTCGACGCGCATCGCCAACGCCGCCTGGTTCAAGGACGGCGAAGTGCCGCGCCAGGCGATCACCATAGGCATCGGCACGATTCTCGATTCGACCGGGATCGTGCTGCTCGTCGCCGGTCACGCAAAACAGAAAGCGCTGGAGCGCCTGCGATCGGGAGTGGCCGACGCATCGTTCCCCGCCTCGGCGCTGTGGAGGCACGACGGGGTGAGGGTCCTGACCTCGGTTAACGGTTAACCGAAATGCGGATCGTCAAACGGATCGCCATCGGCTTCGCGGCCATCATCCTCATCGCCTTCTCCTACCGCGTGCTCTCGGTCTACGAATTCCGGTCGGGGGAATGCCGGGCCGATCCGCTGCCGGTCACGGCGGAGCCTTCCTACCCGCGGCGTCTCGTGGTGATGTCGTACAACATCCAGGGGCACGCGGCACTCCTTCACGGCGATCACATCGCCGGCATCGCCGCCACGATCAACAAATACAGGCCGGATGTCGTCGGGATCAACGAGGCGCACCGCCGGACGTGGCAGTCACGGTTTCGCGATCAGGTCACCGAACTGAGTCGGGCCACGGGGATGAACGCGGTGTTCGGTGAGAGCTACGAGCAGCTGGGAGGGCAGTTCGGCAATGCCATCCTGACGCGCGGCCGCGTCCTCGGCTCCGACGTATACAAGCTGCCTGGAACCGGCGAGCCGCGTACGCTGCTGGAGGCGAAGATCGGGTTCGGCGACGGCACGATCGTCTTCTACGTCACCCATCTCGTGGCGTGGGAAAAACTGAACCGCGCCGTCCGTGGGCGGCAGCTCGATTGCCTGACCCGCCATCTCGGCGCGAGCGCCTATCCGTACGTGCTGACCGGCGATCTCAACGCCCCACCTGACTCGCCGGAGATCGTGGCGTTCCGTCGCGCGGAGACGATGCAGCTCGCCGGGCCGGCCTCGCCGACGCATCGGGTCATGGAGCTGGCGATCGATTACGTCATGGCCGACCGCGGATGGCGCGTCGCCTCTTCGCATACGATGGACGACGGACCGTCCGACCATCGGCCGGTCCTCGTGGAGCTGGTCCATGAGCGACCGTAATTACGAGATCACCACGCGCGACGGAACGCGCTATCTGCGGCTACCCCTGCGGGTGGTCATCGTGGCGGGATTCGTTCTCGTCCTGCTCGCCATTCTCCTCTGGTCATCGAAGTGGAAGCGGGATCCCGCGACGCTCACGGTCGAGGGCGGCGGCGGGATTCAGGTGCTGCTGCCGTCCATCGCCGGCGTGACACAGGGAAGCCTCGACGGAGGGAACAGGGTCGAGGTCCTGCAGAACGGCGACGGCCTCTTCCCCCGTCTCTTCGCCGACATCGAGGCCGCGCAACAGACCGTGAACATCGAGTCGTTCATCTGGTGGGACGGCCGCGTGGCCCGTCAGCTCGCCGCGCTCCTGGCGCGCAAGGCGCGGGAGGGTCTCGATGTCCGCGTCCTGGTCGACGGCTCGGGAGGGCGTGAGATCAGCGAGGTCGAGGACGAGCTGACAGCGGCCGGCGTCAAGGTCGCTCTCTTCCACCCGATCCGGCTGTCGAACCTCGGGCGCCTCAACAATCGCGATCACCGCAAGCTGATGATCATCGACGGCCGCATCGGATACACCACCGGCATCGGAATCGCCGACGAGTGGACCGGCAACGCACAGGACAGGAATCACTGGAGGGACACCAGCGTCCGGATTACAGGTCCGGCGGTGAAACGTCTCCAGGGGGCGTTCTGCGAGAACTGGGTCGAGGAGACCGGCGAGATCATCGCCGGCGAACGCTATTTCCCGACGAACATCCCCGCCGCGGGGGAGTCGACGCTGCACGTCGCCTATGCCTCGCCGACCGGCAGCGTCTCCACGGTCCAGATCCTCTACTACCTGGCCATCATGGCCGCGGAGCGCGAAGTCATCATCCAGAACCCGTATCTGCTTCCGGACGACCACGCGCTGGCGGCCATCGACTACGCCGTCTCCCGCGGCGTGAACATCTGGATCATGGTGCCTTCCGTCGAGGCGACCGACAATGCGATCGTCCAGCACGCCAGTCACCACCGGTTCGGCCATCTTCTCAGCCGTGGCGTGCGCATCTGGGAGTACGACAAGACCCTGCTGCACCAGAAGCTGATGATCGTCGACGGGATCTGGTCGGCGGTCGGTTCGACGAACTTCGACGCCCGATCGTTCGAGATCAACGACGAAGTGACGGTGGGGATCCTCGACTCCAATGTCGCCGCCGAGCTGCGCGCCGCGTTCTTCGACGATCTGAAGTTTTCGCGGGAACGGAAGCTCGAAGAATGGAGCAACCGCTCGCTTTGGCACAAGCTGAAGGACGGGCTAGCATATCTGGGGCATGAGCAGTTGTAGGGTGACCACGCCTCCCGTGAAACTTGCGCCATGGTGACGCTGCCTGTCGAAGGGCGATGGTCGCTGCGGGCCGTGGCGGATGACGACGCCCGCTCCGTCGTCGCCTTCCTGAACCGCGAGCCGCTGATCAACGTCTATCTCCTCTCGCGGCTCGAAGAAGAACGCTCCGCCGCCGCGACGCAGATCTTCGCGGTGCGGCACGAAGGGACCATCGTCATGGTGGCATCGCTGGCGAGCAATGTCGTCCTGGCGGCGGCGCCGGACGAGCGGCAGGAGAGGATCGAATCGGCGACCGCCCTTCTCGCCGACCGCATCACCAACCGGATGCTGCCGGTGCGCGCCATCATCTCGCCGGCGAAGCTCGTCGAACCGCTGTGGGAGCAGCTCCGTTCGCGCGTCGATCCCCCGACCGTGATCCGGATGACCCAGCCGATTTACGCCATCCGCCGCCGGCTCGACTTCCCCGAGCTGAAGAAGGCGCGCTTCGGAACTCGCCGCGACCTCGACAAGCTCGTGCCGGCCTGTGCCGCGATGCACAAGGAAGAGGTCGGCATCGATCCCCTCCTACGCGACGCCGCCGGGTACCGCGAGCGGATCCGCGAGCTGGTCGACCAGCGGCGGAGCATCGTCCGCGTCGAGCAGGGAGAGATCGCCGCGAAGTGCGAGTTCTCCGCCGTGACCGCCGGCGCCGTCCAGTTGATGGGCGTCTGGACCCACCCTCGCTTCCGGCGCCGCGGGCTGGCTCGGGAGATGCTCCGTGAAGTGTGTGGCCATCTGTTCCGGAAGGGCAAGGCGGTCACCCTGTTCGTGAACGACTTCAACGAACCGGCGATCGCTCTTTACGAATCACTGGGGTTCACGAGGATCGGGATCAACCGCGCATTGATCTGGTAGCGGCCCGAACATTGCAGCACGGTGGCGCACCGGGGAGGTTGTGCGCCGCACTTCGGAGGTAAGGGATGCCGGAAACTGGCACGGTGAAATGGTTTAACAACGACAAAGGCTACGGGTTCATCAAACGGGAGACCGGTGAGGACGTCTTCGTCCATCACACCGCCATCTCCAACCAGAGCGGGTATCGCACGTTGAATGAGGGGGAGCGCGTCGAATTCGACGTCAAGCAGGGACCGAAGGGCCTGCAGGCCGAGAACGTCCGGCGCCTCGACCAGGCAGCTTCCTGATCCGGGGAGCTACTCTTCTGTTGCGCTGAATCGCGCCATCACGAAGGCGCCCAGTGTGCCGCCCAGAGCGAGTGCGGGGAGGGCGTCCGCCTCCCCCTTCAACGCCAGCAGCACCGCGGCCAGGCCTCCGGCTGCGAAGATCAGCACGCGGAGCGTGACATCCTGCAGATCGAATGGGGTCTTCATGTGTGGGTGACGCATTGGACGGCGTCAGACAAGATTGTAGCAGCCTGTCATTCCGAGCGTACTGTCATTCCGAGCGTAGCGAGGAATCCGCGGAGGGGCTCACATCCGGGCCGGGACCGGAATTCCCAGCAGGTCGAGCGTCCTGGTCATCGTCCGCCGGAAGACCTCCGCGCAGACGGCGCGGCGCTGCCGCTCCGCGTCGTCCTTCTCATTCAGGATCGGGTACTTGTGGTAGAAGCTGTTGAACTTCTGCGCCATCTGGAGCAGCTCGTGCGTCACCACCGAAAGCTCCAGTGAGTCGACGGCGCGCCGGATCGCGGCCGGCATCGCGGCGCTCAGGCGCACCAGTTCCCACATTTCGTCGGTGAGCCCCTCGTGCAGGGTCAGGCGGTCGAGCGATCTGTCGTCGATCAGCGGATCGACGCCGCGCTCCTCCATCTTCCGGAAGATGTTCTGGACGCGGACGGTGGAGTACTGCAGGTACGGCCCTGAGTCGCCTTCGAATGTCAGCGCCTCATCGAAGTCGAAGGCGATGACCTTGTTCCGGCCGAACTTCAGCATGAAGTAGCGCAACGCCGCCACGGCCACATCGCGGCCGAGGGCGCGCATCTGGTCGTCGCGCAACCCCTCCGCTTTCCCCCCGACGCGGACTGCTTCGGTCGCCTTCTGCTCCATCGCGGTCAGCAGGTCGTCCGCCTTGACGCCGAGACCTTTCCGCCCCGACATCTCCACGTACGCGCGGCCCGCATCCTCTTCCGCGACCGGCATGCCGAGCGCCTTCGCCGTCTCCGGGGTGAGCGCGACCATCTCGTACGAGAAGTGGATCGAGTTGCCGGCCTCCCGGCTGTAGCCGAGGAGGCGGAGGCCTTCCCTGACGACCTTCTGCAGGTAGGCCTGCCGGACGTCGATGACGTTGTAGACCTTCTCTGCTCCGCCGAAGCGCGGCGCGGAAGGGTTGGGGTCCCCGTGGTGCGTCGACTCCCACAACACGTGGCCGTCGTCGTACGTGAAGAACTTCCGATAGTCGAACGTCCGGTCGAGCAGCCCGAACTTCCAGAGCTGATAGGCGATGTCTTTCCCGGTGTAGGTGACGGTCCCGTTGGAACGGACGAGGATCTTGTCGGGCTCGTCCATCCCTTCGAATTCTTCCGTCTCCGACAGCCGCATCACCCAGCAGCCCGCGTGCTTTCCCTCCGTCTCGAGCGCGATCGCTCCCGCGTTCTTCAGCAGCTCGAAGGCACGCGCCCAGAAATGGAGATGGATGATGTCGCTCTCCTTCGGCAGGAGGTCGTAGCGGATGCCGAGGCGGAGCATGGTCCGTATGTGCCGCTGCACGATGGCGCGGGCGATGATCACCGCCAGGCGTGCCGTCTCCCCTTCCTGCTGCTCGATGCGATGGAGCGTTTCCCGCCGCCACTCCTGCGCTTCCGGATGCTCCTGGTAGTACGCCGCCATCTTCGAGTAGAGATCCCAGCAGAAGTAGTCGAAGGGAACGTCGGGGTCGTCGATGCGCTTCTGCACTTCTTCGACGCCGTCCTTCTGCAGACGCTCGAATGCCACGACGACGTCCGCGACCTGCACGCCGGTGTCGTCGATGTAGTTCTGCGTCTCGACGTGATCGCCGAGCCAGCGCAGCAGCCGCACCAGCGTGTCGCCGAGGACGGCGTTGCGGAGGTGCCCGATGTGCGCGGCCTTGTTGGGATTGATGTTGGTGTGCTCGACGATGACCCGCTGGCCGTCCGGCCGCCCCGGTTCCATCACCGTACCGATGTGCGCGGCTGTGAAGGCGCCGCGATCGAAACGGAAATTCAGATAGCCCGCCCCCTCCACCGACACCGACTGCACGAACGTCGGCAGGGCCAGACCGTTCGCCATCGCCTCGGCGATCTCGCGCGGCTTCCGCTTCAGCGCCTTCGCCAGTTCCAGACAGAGCGGCGTGGCCAGATCGCCCATGGCCAGGCGCGGCGGCGGCTGCAGGACGACCCGGTCCACCGCATGGCCGAAGACGGCCAGCACCCGCGTTCTGAGAGTGTCAGTCAGCTGGTCAGTAATTTGTTCGAGGATCAATTCCCTTCATCCTTCATCCTTCATCCTTCATCCTTCGACACAGTGCGTCGTATCGTTCCACACCTTCAGCACGCAGCGCTCGCCTCTCCAGAGGAACACGTTGATCGACGCGTTGTCCTGCGCGAGATGGCGCGCGGTCGAGACCGGCGCGCTCAGCAGCGCCGTGGCGCCGATGCGGATGGCCGTGCCGTGGCTCACCACGACCGGGCGCCGCGCACCACGAACCGCTTCGAATGCCCGATTCATTCTCGCCAGCACGTCGTTGTGCGACTCGCCGCCCGGACACGGCCAGGCCGGATCCTCCGACCAGCGGCGGTAATCCTCCCCCTCCATCCGCCGGATGTCGAGGAAGCTCCTCCCCTCCCACCCTCCATAGTTCATCTCGCGCAGATCGTCGAGAGCCCGCACCTCGAGCGCGGTCGCGCGCGCCACCGCTTCCGCCGTGGCGAGGGCCCGCGGCAGCGGAGACGAGAAGATGGCGTCGGGCTCGAACGTCACGATCCGTCCGGCCAGCCGCTCCACCTGCCGGCGCCCGGCGTCGGACAACTCGCTGTCGAGCCTCCCCTGCGTGATGCCGTTCGCGTTGTGGAGCGTCTCGCCATGACGGACGAGGATCAGTTGTTCGATCACAGCAGCGACCCGGCCGTCATCTCCCGCGGCTGCCGGATGCCGAGTATCTTCAGAATCGTCGGGGCGACGTTCTCCAGCGCACCACGCCCGCGCAACTCGCCGCAGCGCTTCCGGGGATCGAACAGAATCAGCGGAACGGGATTCGTCGTATGTGCCGTGTGCGGCTGGTTCGTCTCCGGATCGAACATCAGCTCGCAGTTGCCGTGATCCGCGGTGATCAGCGCGACGCCGTTCACCTTCTCCACGGCGTCCAGAATCCGCCCCACCGCCGTATCCGTCTCCTCCACGGCCGTCACCGCCGCGTCCATCACGCCAGTGTGCCCGACCATGTCGGGATTGGCGATGTTGAGCACCATCACGTCGTGCGTGCCGCTTCCGATCTCCTGCACCACGCGATCGGCCAGCTCGCGCACCGACATCTCCGGCTTCCTGTCATACGTGGCCACCTTCGGCGACGGGATCAGGATCCGCTCCTCGCCGGGAAACCGCGTGTCGGAGCCGCCGTTGAAGAAGAACGTAACGTGCGCGAATTTCTCCGTCTCGGCGATCCGCAACTGCCGCAGCCCCGCGTCCGACAGCACTTGCCCGAGATTCCTCTGCACTTCCTGGGGTGGAAATACGACCGGCAGGTCGAAGTCCTCGTGATAGCGGTTCATGGTCAGCAGCATCGCCTTCGGATGAACGGCGCGCTCGCATCCGTCGAATGTCTCGTCCTTGAAGGCGGTCACGATCTGGCGCATCCGGTCCGCGCGGAAGTTGAAGAACAGCAGCGCGTGCCCCTCTTCGACCCGGCCCAGGTGCGCGCCGGACCCGTCGAGCACCGACATCGGCTCCATGAACTCGTCGGTCACTCCCTGTTCATAGAAACGGCGCAGCGTCTCGAGGGGGTCCCTCGTCTCGCTGCCGATGCCGAGCGTCATCAGGTCGTAGCCGCGCTGGACGCGCTCCCACCGCCTGTCGCGGTCCATCGTGTAGTAACGGCCGATGACCGTGGCCAGGTGCGCCTGCGGCTTGTCGCGCAGGAACGCAATCAGCTCGGAGAGGTAGCGCTCGGCCGATTTCGGCGGCGTGTCGCGTCCGTCGAGGATCGCGTGCACGTACACGTTCTTCGCGCCGGCGCCGATCGCGGCGTCGACGAGGCCGTGGAGATGCTCCTGCAGCGAGTGCACTCCTCCGTCGGAGAGGAGCCCGGCCAGGTGAATCGCTTCCGATCCCTTCACGGCGCGGACGAACGTCTCGTTCGTCTCGAGCTCGTGTCGCTGGATGGCCTTGCTGATCCGGACGATGTCCTGATCGACCACCCGGCCCGCTCCCATGTTCAGATGCCCCACTTCGGAGTTCCCCATCTGCCCTTCCGGCAGGCCGACGGCCAGGCCGGACGCCTCGAGCTCGGTCCAGGAGTATTCGCGATAGAGCGCATCGAGGTGGGGCATCCGGGCCCGCGCGATGGCGTTCCACTCGGTCTCCTTGCGCAAGCCGAAGCCGTCGAGAACGATGAGGATGAGGAAGGGGCGCTCCGACATGCCGGCGCGCCACGATACCAGAACGGTTCGGTCTCAGGAGACGCGCTTTTCGCGCTTGAATACCATCCCGATGTGATCCGTCGCCCCGGTCTTGAAGTTGATCGAGGTGATGCTGACCAGCTCCCAACCTTCGTCACCGAGGCGGTTGAGCTCCTCCGCTCTGCGAGGATCCATCGAGTAATTTTCCGACCGGACGTTGATGATCTTGTATTCCCAGGTCTTCATTGTCCGCTCCCCCCTCCCGCGGTGCTGAAACGGTTGAGCCGCAAGTGTAGAGCATTTCGGAGTGCGACGGCTTGCGGCCGCTCTCGGATTACGGCGGCTTGCCGCCGTGCGCCGCCCGCCACTGCACCGCCTCCTCCGGATAATCCGTAATCACCCCATCGCAGCCGATCTCCCGAAGCCGCTCCCACTCCCGGGGACGGTTCGGCGTCCAGGGCACGACCCGGATGCCCTTTGCGTGCAGCCCGTCGACCATTTCAGCGTCGACGTAGTGGTAATTCGGAAAGCACCACGAGGCGCCGATCCGCGCCGCATAGTCGGCGATGCCGACGATGTAGCAGTCCATGGTGATGCCGAGGGGGATGCCGGTATCGCGCCGCGCCAGCTCGTGAATCGACGAGTGGTCGAACGAGGCGATGATGACGTTGGGCCACGCCGAGACGTGCTGGAGCAGAACGTCTTCCCACTTCGCGCGCTTCACCTCGAGGATCATGGTCGTTCGGGCGGCGAACGGCTCGAGCTCCGTCAGACGATTCATGACCCCGCCGCGCTCGGCGATGTCGGTCGACGAAAGCGTCTCCACTTCCTCGTCGGAAAAGTCGTCGTCGTGGTAGAGCACGGCCAGCTTGTCGCTCAGCAGGCGGAGGTCCGTTTCGAAGCCGTCGGCGCCGGCCCGGATGGCCTCTTCGAACGAGGCCAGGCTGTTTTCCGGGAAGCGTTTCGGGCTGCCGCGGTGGCCGAAGATCAGAAAGCGCGCCGTCACGTTACTCACTTGTCCAGTTACACTTAACGTGGTACGGTGCCAGAAACGGAGCGCAAGTCCATGCCGAAGAAAATCCTGTTAGCGGATGACAGTATCACCATCCAGAAAGTCGTCGAGCTGACTTTCTCGGACGGAGATTACGAGGTCACCGCCGTCAACAACGGTGCCAGAGCCATCCAGAAGCTGTCGGAGATGCGGCCCGACATCATCCTCTCGGACATCATCATGCCCGAGAAGAACGGCTACGAGGTCTGCGAGTTCGTGAAGTCGCATCCCGAGTACCGGAACATCCCGGTCGTGCTCCTGACCGGCACGTTCGAGCCGTTCGATCCCGATCGCGCCGACAAGGCCGGATGCGACGCCGTCGTGACCAAGCCGTTCGAATCGCAGAGCCTCATCCACAAGGTCGAGGAACTGATCGAACAGGCGCGCAGCGCGGC
>DATLFC010000087.1:0-2446 GCA_035525015.1 Thermoanaerobaculia bacterium
TTCTCTTGTTGGTTCCGCACTATTTCGGTGGGGCGTGGGTGGTGGGTCGTGGGTGTTTGTTCGCCCCACCCCCCCCCCACCACCCACCAACGACCAACGACCAACGTTATGATCCCGCCATGCCCCGCGTTCTCGCCGCGCTTCTCCTCTTCACAACAGCCTGCGCCACGGCCCCTCCGCCGCCCCTGCACGACTACCGGATCATCGCCTACGTCCGCGGGCGCGCGGACATCCCTCGCATCGGGGCGGAGAAGCTGACCCACATCAATTACGCGTTCGGGTACGTGAGCCGGGAAGGGGAGGCGTACATCCGCGACGATGCTCCCGCCCACCTCGCGCAGCTGAACGCGCTCAAGTCGAAGAATCCCGCTCTGAAGATCCTTCTCTCGATCGGCGGATGGGGCGCCGATCACTTTTCCGACGCCGCACTGACCGCGGAGTCGCGGGAGAAGTTCGCACGGAGCGTCACCGCCCTGGTCGAACGGCACGCTCTCGACGGCGCGGACATCGACTGGGAGTATCCGGGACAGCCGGGGCCGGGCATCGGCCATCGCCCCGAGGACAGGCGGAACTTCACGCTCATGCTCGCTGCGCTTCGCCAGCACCTCGGCGACAGGCTGCTGACGATCGCATCGTCCGGCGGCGAGTCGTACTTTGCTAACACCGAGATGGAGACGCTGCACCGCTATCTCAATTTCATCAACGTGATGACCTACGACTTCGCCGGGAGCTGGTCGGAGCTGACCGGCCATCACACGCCGCTCTACCGTTCCGCCTTCTCGCCGGACCGCCCGGCCGCGGCCGATTTCATCGACCGTCACCTCCGCGCCGGCATCCCGCGGGAGAAGATCGTCCTCGGCGTGGCCTTCTACGGGCGGTCGTGGAAAGGCGTCGAAGCGTGGACGCAGCCGCTCAACCGGCCGTACGACGCGTACGACGTCGACCTCCCGTACGTCCGCATCACCACGGAGCACCTCACCTCCGGCGAATTCGTCCGGATGTGGGACGAGTCCGCCCGCGCACCGTATCTCTGGGATCAGACCAGCCGCCGCGTCGTCTCCTACGACGACCCGCAGTCGCTGCGCGAAAAGGCGGCGTACGTGAAAAAACTCGGCCTCGGCGGGGTCATGTACTGGGAACACAGCCACGACCCGGAGGAGCGTCTACTGGACGTGCTCGATCAGGAACTGAAGCCTTAACGGACGAGGTGCCACTCGGTCTGCCGGCCGGCGAGGTAGTGGACGCGCCGGCCGTCGAAGACGGCCGATTGCTCGAGCTTGATCTGCACGAGCTGGCCGTTCCACTCCGGGACCGGCACCTTCACGTTCCCCTCGATTGCGTAGGCGGTATTCGCACGCAGCTTCCAGTCGCCCTGCACCGGCGTCGGGCCCTGGTTGTCCCACATGCCGATGGTCGGGCCGGCGGCGTGGCCGTGAAACCCGAGGGGGTGCGTGTAGGTCGTCGAGGCGATCGCTTCCTTCTGCGACGCGGCGCGCGTCGCGGCGAGGATCTCGTTGCCGGTGCGGCCGGTGACGAAGTTCGACGTCAGGATGTCCTGCCAGCGGTTGCCGATGGCCAGTGCCTTGCGGAGGCTCGCCGGCACCTCGGTCTCGCCGAGCTTCAACACGTAGCCCATCTCCTGCGTGTCGGTGTTCATGCGCAGATAGGTGATGCCGACGTCGGTGTGGAGGACGTCGCCGCGCTGGATGATGCCACTGATGCCGCAGAAGTCGGTCGTGGCCTCGCACGTCGTGCCGGGGCGCTGGATGTTCACGTAGGGCATGAACCAGATCGGAAGATCGAGGTCGCTGTAGCGCTGCCGGATGTACCAGGCGACGTCGTCGCTCGTCGTCACGCCGGGCGTGATGACGTTCGCGGAGAACGCCTCGCGAATGACCGAGCGGGCCAGCGCGACGACGTGAGGGTAGCTCTCCAGCTCCAGCGCCGTCCGTGTCTCGAGCCAGCGGACGACGAGATTCTCCGCGCTGACCAGCCGTTTCCGCAGCTCGGGAGCGAGGGTTTCAACGAGCCGTTCGTGAAGCGCATGCGACAGGCCGTCCGCGAATGCCCACTCGCGGCTGATGTTGATGCCGATCCGTTTCGGATTGCGCTCGCGGATGATCATGCCGAGGCGTCGCCACTGTTCGTCTTCCTCGCCCCCTTCCCACGCCGCTTCGTAGAAGCCGCGGAGGGGATAACGGCTGACCGTCAGCCGCTCGACGCCGCGCTCCCCGCCGCGGTCGAACAGGACGAGCATCGTCGTCCGCCGCGCCGCGAACACCGGCTCCGGAACGAGCGTGAGATAGACCGGATCCTCGGCGTACTCCCGGTTGATGATCACCCACATGTCGATGCCCGCCTCGCGCATCAGCGAGGGCAGCAGATTGTCGAGCCGGTCCTGCAGCATCCGGTTCACAGGCTCGACACGCGCGCGCTCTGGCAGCAC
>DATLFC010000172.1:0-24594 GCA_035525015.1 Thermoanaerobaculia bacterium
ACGATGCGGATGCTGACCGGCAGCCTGGAAACGGGGCCGGCGCCCCCCTTCTCCAGCTTCGGGAGCGAGTAGAACTGCGCCGTGCGCCCCGCGCCGGTTTCGAACGAATCGAGAGTATCGAAAGTGTTGTGCGGCATGACCGGCGCGCGCCGGCCCGCGAGTCTATCAGAACTGCCGCGCGCTACTGTCGAACCACATCAGCCGGCCATCTGCTTTTGCGGGCCTTGTGCGCGGAGCTGGTCGAACTTGCGGCGCAGCGAATCGAGATCGATGCGCGCTTCCCCTCGTACGCAGAGCCGGTGGATGGCCATCCGCAGCACTTCGTCCTCTCCATCGATGAGAAGTCCGGCGTGCACGCCGCGGTTGATCGCCGGCGTGGTCCAGATCACCTTTCCCGACACGCTGATCGGGCCGCTCTCTTCATCGATCTGGAAGCGGAGCTGCGCCTCGGTCCGGGCAACGATCTTCGCGTCGGTCGCAATCCGCGCGCCGCGGAGCGAAAGATCGAGCAGCGACACCGGCGCGGCGTCGCCGAAGCTCCCCGTCAGCGGGGCGGTGATGCGATAACGGTCGTGGTCCCGCGAGTCTTCGATGCGGACCGCCAGGTTGAGGCCGCACAGCTCGTCGATCAGGACGTCGATCCCGGGGATCTCGCTCTTGAAGGAGACGCCGGCCAGATACCGGTCGTCGGCGGCGTCCATCTGAAGCGAGTCGATCTCGCACCAGAGGACTTCTCCCTTGACCTTGATGTTGCCGCGGTCGGTGACGATCACCAGGACGACCTCCTGCCCCGGCTCGGACGATGCATCGAGCTGGACACGAGCACCTTTGACCGAGAGATCGATGAGCCTGACGAGCTGATCGTTGACGATGGCGGGAAGCGGCGGGTTGAGGAAGTAGCGGGGGACGGTGCGGAGATCGCGGCGGTTCACAGATGTGGTTGTACATGTCCAGGCGTCAAAGGAGCGTGCGAACCGGCGTCAACGAGACGCGATTCAGGCGGGCCTTCACCTCCTCGAAGGTCAGCAGCGAGTTGGCGTAGTAGTCGCGAAGAGCGAGGTCGCGCTCGCTCCATCGCCATCCTCCCACCGCGATCTCGATCAGATGGCGCAGCACGAGGATGTCCCGCGCCGCGCGCCAGATGTCGGCGCCGTTCCGCTCGCGCAGGAGCCAGACTCTTCCGGCCCATTCCGTGCGATAGCGATCGATCGCGGCCACGATCTCCTGCTCGGAGAGCTCGCTGCGCCCGGCGTGATCGGCAAAGACGCGGGCCACCAGCGTCACCGGCGTGATGGGGATGGCCGCGGAGATCTCGTTCATGATCGCCTCGGCCAGTTGCTGCATGGCGGGCTTGCGCTCCTCGAACGACTCCGCCAGCAGCGCCGGGTGGCGCCGCGCGAACTCATCGACCGAGACCGGCGTTCCGAAGGTGACGACGGCATAGCCGTATCTCTTGAACCTCCGGAAGAGACCGCGGAAGAAATTCCTGAAGAGATAGTCCGCGGTGGTGCGCAGCTTCTGCAGCTTCGTCGACCGCTCCTCGCGGCCGAGAAGCTCCTCGGCGAGATTGCGATCCTCGAGCACGCGGTCGTAGTTGATCGCCGTCGGAATGACGTAAAGGGGCGCCGTGAATTCCGGGTTGCGCTTCGACGTGACGATGTAGTCGAGCATGCCGAGCTTCGGCTTCTGGAATGCGCCGTCGCGGGTCAAGCCGCCCTCGATGAAGATTCCCTGCGTCACGCCGTGGCGGGTGATCGTCTGCACGAACCGGGAGAGCACCGCGTGATAGAGCGGCTCGCGATAGCGGCGGCGGATGAAGTAGGCGCCGAACCACTTGAAGAGATGGTTCAGAGGCCAGACCCGCGCCCACTCCCCCACCGCGTACGAGAGCGAAATGAACTTGAACAGCAGGTGCGCCACCAGCACGTAGTCGGCGTTCGAGCGATGGTTGATGACGTAGACGACCGCGGTCCCTTTCACGGCCCGGGCGTTGAAATCGCGGAGCGGCTTCCTCTCGACGACCACGCGATAGAGAAAGTTCATGATGGCGCGGGCGATCGGCGCGCCGACCTGGTAGTAGGCCAGGAGGTTGAACTTCGGAACGATCTCCCGCAGATATGTCCTGGCCCGCCGCGCCGCGTCCGCGGTGGAGACGTGATGCTCCTTCGCGTAGGCCTGCACCGCCTGCACGACCACGGGAGAGCCGAAGACCTCCAGCTCGATGTCGGCATGCCGCCTCTTCAGCTTGAAGCGGTCGATGCGGATCCGCCGTGCACGCTGCAACCGTCGCGCGTAACGCGTGAACATGAGTGGCCCATTGTGGACCTTCTCCGTGCCTTACCGAATTGCGAGCACCGCCACACCGTTCGGGGGGAGCTCCCGCGTGATCGTCAGCCGCCCCTCCTTCTGCGTGGCCGGCACCGCTTTGCCGCTCTCGAGGTCGCGGACGCGGCCGGTGAGGCGCAGCACGACCGACGCCGTCTTCGGCACGGCTGCGTGGTTGAAAACGAACAGCAGCCGTTCGTTCCCGCTCTGCAGCATCCGCACTTCGATGGCTGGATCGTGGACCTCCACCGGATTGGTGATGCCGGCCCAGCCGGCCAGGCCGTTCAGAAAGCGGCCCAGCGTCTCGTCGCGATCGGTCTCGAACGCGGTGCCGAGGAACGTGCCGATGGCGAGCATCTTTCCTTTGCCGTACGTGGAGCTGATCATGGCCGGCGAGCCGTCGGGAAAGCGCGCCACCACGGTCGCCGCCGGGGAGAGCGGCGTGAGCGTCTCTTCGTAGAGCGTGCCGCGAACCTTGTCACCCGCGGACAGACCGGCGAAGTCGATGGCCATCGTCATCTCCGTCTTGCCCGTCGGGGACTGCTCGACTTCGGTCTCGCGGCAGTTACAGACCTCGTGGAGACCGAAGCCGGGGATGATCTCCGTAGCCCGTCCGCGCTCGTTGTTCCACGCCAGGCGCGCCTCGCTGACCAGGTTCCCACCCTGGCTCACGTAGTCGCGCAACGCGCGCCCCGCATCGCTGCTGAGCATGAGCGGATAAGGAAAGTAGAGGAGCTTGTAGCGGTTCGCCATCCCCCTGGTGACATCGTCGATGTGCACGAAGTCGACGGGCAGCGACGACGGGAACAGCGCGCGATACATCCCCAGCATCGAGTTCCGCTCGATGACCGCCGACTCCCCCTGCGCTCCCATCGAATAAGGCGGCCGGCGGCCGCCCACCATGTACGAGAGAGGGTTGTAGACGATCGCTGCCTCGGCCCGCACCGGCCTGGCGTTGACGAACAGACTCTGATTCGCGTCGACGGTCTTCGCCACGTTTCCCGCCCAGCGGGCCCTTTCGGTGATCGTGCCGTCGAGGTTGATCAATCCAAAGCCGCCCGATTCGTATCCGGAGCTCATCGGATACCAGGCATAGACGTTCACCGATTTCGCGCCGCGCGCGAGCGAGCTCCACATCCAGTTGCGGACGTCGGCCGGCGTCACCGTGGAGCTGAGGCGGAGCCCGATGGTCCCGAACCCCGACTGCAGTTCTCCGACGTAGAACCCGCGGTCGCCGTGCGAGGAGCGCGCGAAGTCGAGAAGGCCGCCGCGCCAGGCCGCGTCGCGTCCCACCGGGAAGGAGTGCTTCGGATAGAACGAGGTGCCGTAGTAGTCGACGACCTCCGCCATCTTCCAGTCGTCGGGCGAGCCGTAAGGGTTCAGCGGCGAGGTGAAGAGCGACGGCGCGCCGGCGTGGCTCGTGGCCACGTGATTCGGAAGCACGCGTTTCACCGCGTCATAGCGCGCCTTCAGATCCTGCTGCAGCTTGTCGAGGATGAACATCCGCCAGTCGATGAAGTCGGTGTAGGAGAGGATCGTGCTCAAGCGGTTCGGCCGCACCTGATCCCACGTCTCGAAACGCCGGTACCAGGCTTGGTTGAGCGCATCGAGCGTCGGATACTTCTCCTGCAGCCATCCACGGAACCGGGCCACGCTGTAGGGACAGAAGCAGAACTCCGGAGACGACAGGTAATACGCGTAGCCCCAGCTGATGATCAGCGGCTCGCTCCAGAGATCCCAGCCGTAGAACGCCGGCTTCGTCTTCATCCGCTCGGCGAGCGCGGTGTAGAAGCCGAGAATCCTGTCGCGGACGCCGGAGTGATCGATGCAGTATCCCGGCGAGGCCTCGTTCGGCATCACGTCGCCGCTGATCGACACGAAGTGCGAATCGGGGTACTTCTCCCCCACCCAGTCGGGCGCCGTCTCCGAGTACACCTGCACGATGACGCGCAGGCCCAGCTCCCGAGCGAGATCGGTGATGACGTCGAGCGTCTCGAAGTGAAACTCCCCCTCGCGCGGCTCGGCGCTGGCCCAGTCGATCCAGCAGCGGACGGTGTTGAAGCCGAGCGCTTTGATCTGCTGGAGGTCGGCGCGCCAGACGTCCTTGCGGCTCAGCGGGTCGGGCTCGAGCATCGGGGCCCGCGCCTTCCCCCCGCCGTACCAGACGGAGATCGGGACGAACCCCTCCGCGGCAGAGGCCGGCAGTGTGAGGAGGCAGAGGAGGGCCGTCAGCAGGACTCTCATGGTCCCATCATAAAACGACGTAAAATTCGACTCCCGTGATCGGCGAAGAAACCCTGATGCACATGGAGGCCAAGCCGAGGCACTTCAAGGAAGTGCGGCCCCGGCCGTCCGTCGATCTCATGCTGAGGACGGCGCAGCAGCAGCACATGCAGCTGAGCCAGATGGCGGACACGAAGGCCAGCATCCTCATCACGGTCTCGTCGATCGCCCTGACGATCGCTCTCAGCCGTTCGGGAGACCCGGAGCTGCGGGCCGCTCTCCTGACGCTGGCCTTCTCCTGTCTCGTTTCTCTGATTCTGGCCGTCATCGCCGTCCTGCCGATGTTCGGGAAAGAGAAGGGGCGCCGGAATCTCCTCTTCTTCGGCCATTTCGCCGAAATGACCGAGGACGAGTTCATGTCCGCCATCGAGCAGATCGCGGCCACGGACGAAGGCGTCTACGCTGCCATCACGCGCGACATCCACTCCCTCGGCACGTATCTCTACCGGAAGAAGTACCGCTTCCTCCGCTACGCCTACATCGCGCTGATCACCGGTTTCATCATCGCCACGATGGTCGAGGTCTACGTCCTGACGTTCGTGTAGCGCACGGCAGGCGTCGTGCAACATCACACCGCATGGCGCGAACGAACAACGACCAACGAATCACCCCCGCCCCTGCGCAAGCCGCGCCGCCTCCGGCAGCCCCAGCAATCGAAGCATGGCCACAATCCCGAGAAACGGCCCGATGGCCAGGATCGAAAACGCCCAGCGCCATCCGAGCGTATCGACCGCGGCGGGCATGACTCCGATCGAGACCGTGGTGATGAGAAATCCGATGCACGTCTGCAGCGTCAGCGCCGTTCCCATGTAGCGTGGATCGCCAAGCTCGGTCACGCAGGCGGAGAACTGCGCCGAATCGGCGACGACCGTCGCTCCCCAGATTGCCGCGATGAGAATGAGCGCAAGTGGAGGTCCTCCGAAGAACAGCCCGGTGAGGATGCAGCATGCGCCGCTGATCGCCATCGCCGCCGACGCCACGACCGTCCGGCCGATGCGATCGGCCAGAAGACCGGCGGCCACGCACCCCGCCGCTCCCGCGCCGATGGCGACGAAGGACGCGACCTCCGCCAGCACCGCCGAATCCCCGCTGGCGGCGAGGCTGGCCCGCACCATCACCGGCAGCCACGCCCACATCGCGTACAGCTCCCACATGTGGCCGAAATATCCGAAGTTCGCCAGCCGCACCCCTCGATTCGAGAACACCTTCGTCACCTGCGTGATGTCGAAGGGCTGGTTGGGCAGCGCATACGGCCCCTCGCGAACGAACAGCAGCACCAGCGCCGCGGCGACGACGGCGAGGAGCGATGCGATGCCGACGTTGATCCGCCAACTGTCGGATCCGAGCGCGTTGACCAGATACGGCGAGGCTTTGCCGAGCGTGAGCGCCCCGACCAGGACACCGAGCGCAAACCCTCTCCCCTCGCGATACCAGGTGGCGATCAGCTTCATCCCCGGCGGATAGACGCCGGCCAGGAACGCTCCGGTGATGAACCGGAGGACGAGCGCCACACCGATCGTCGTCACGCTCCACGCCAGCAGCGCATTGGCGGCGGCGCCGAGGAGCGCGCAGAGCGCCACCAGCCGGCGGGGAGAAACGATGTCGGGGAGATTGAACACGGCGCTGACCAGCGTGCCGGCCACGAAGCCGAGCTGCACCGCAAGCGTCAGCCACGACGTGGCGCGCGCGTCGAGCCCCCACTCCCCGGCGATCTGCGGCGCCACCGCGGAGACGCCGAACCACAGACCCATCGCCAGCAGCTCCACCGCGGCGAGGAGGATGAGCGCTCGTACCCGCGCCGCGCGTTCTGGCATGATCGGCGGCATGGTAGCCCGCTTCGCACTCCTCCTGGCACTTCTCGCCTGCTACACACAGCAGGGGGAGCGCGTTCCGGCCGACGTCATTTCACCGGCCGGCGCCGAGTGGCTCGAGCGGTCGACGCGCGCCGGCGAGGAAAGGCCGGAGATCGTCATAGCGGCCATGGATCTGAAGAACGGCGACGTCGTCGCCGACGTCGGGGCGGGCACCGGCTTCTACACGCGACGCCTCGCCCGCGCCGTCGCGCCGGACGGCGTGGTCTACGCGAACGACGTCCAGGCGGGGATGCTCGAAGTGTTGAAGGAAAAAGCTTCCGCGGAAGGCCTGTCCAACATCGTTCCCGTCCTCGGTGGTGAGACCGACCCGAAGCTGCCCGAAGGAAAGCTCGACTGGATTCTTCTCGTCGACGTCTACCACGAGCTCCAGCAGCCGAAGCCGATGCTCGCCGCCCTGCAACGCGCCCTGAAACCGGGCGGCAGGATCGCACTCGTCGAATACCGCGAGACGTGGACGCGCGTCCGCCCCGCGCATCGGATGTCGCAGGAGCAGGTGCTCGCGGAGTGGCTGCCGGCAGGGTTCCGCCTGCTGCGCGTCGTCGAGGAGATGCCGATGCAGCGGCTCTACATCTTTGAAGTCGGCTCGTAGCTCTCAGGGCCTCGAACCTCGAACCTCAACCCTCCAGCGGCATCTTCCTTGAACCCCCCCAGCGCCATGCGCCTCCGCGCCCTTTCGTTGCTCATCTCTCTGACCGCTCTCCCCCTCTCCGCTCAGGACTGGGTGGCAGGCGTCGAAGCGACGGCGAACACGAGCTACTCCTACGTGACGCACTACAGCCGGTCCGGTCCGATGATCTACTGGCAGACCGTCAGCTACCTCACCTACCGGGTCAACGACGGCGGCACCGACACGTCGGTCTCATCGCCGGGCGTCGCCATCGGCGCAACGTATCGCTGGCAGCAGCGCAACACCAGCGCCGGAATCGGCGCCGGCTACGAGATGCGATGGACCGAGCGGCGCCGGGAAGGACAGGTTCCGGTCTCCGAAACCGAGCAGGGCCCCATCGTCGAAGCCGACCTCTCGCAGCGCTTCGCCGCACGCACGTCAGGACGCATCGCGGCCCGCTACTCCGGCGCGAATGAGTGGCGTGCCGCCAGCGCGGAGGTGCGGCAGGAGATCGGAGCGCGGCTCCGCGTCGGGCCGCAGGTGATCTGGCAGGGCAACGAAGACATCAAGGTTCTCTCCGCCGGCGCCTTCGTCGAGATCCCCCTCGGCGACACCTGGCTGCAACTCCGCGGCGGCCAGGCCCGCATCGAACACCGCGACGGCACCACGCAGAACGAGCCGTACTTCAGCGCGGGGATCGTCGTGCCGTTCTGAGCTGCTCGTGAGGTGACGGGGCACGGGTGACGGGTGACGGGTGATGAGTTTAGGTGGTCTTGATGGATTCTCTCAGTCGGCCGATTTTCCTGCTGACGTCTTCGGCGGTGGTTACGGCTGCGTCGTGCGCGTCCTGAGAGATATAGGCGAGGCGTCGCGCGAGGTGGATCTGGCTTCGTAATTCGCCGCATGATCCCTTTGCAATCGCCAGGAATCGACGGAATTCGCGACCGCTGTTTCGCTCAAACCCTTCCGCAATATTCGACGAAATCGAGTTCGCGGATCTATGGATCTGGTTCGACAAAGCAAAATCGCGCGAGAAAGGCCGTTCGGAGGAGATGTCATAGATGAAGACGGAGAGATCCATCGCCATTTGCCAGGCAACGAGATCCTCAAAACGTCGTACCAATTTGCCCACACATCGAGTATCCCTCGGCACCCAACCAACAGGCCAACCCTCTACCCTGCGTAGACCCCGTCACCCGTCACTCGTCACCCGTCACCCGTCACCCGTCACCCGTCAGGAGGGAATGATCCCGCCGCCGGCCGCAGTTCCTCGAAGTCCGGCCCATGATCTCCTTCTCCAACGTCAGCAAGCACTACGGCAGGCAGGTTCTCTTCGTCGAGGCCTCGTTCCAGCTCAACGCGGGCGAGAAGGGGGGGCTGGTGGGGCCGAACGGCGCCGGGAAAACGACGTTGTTCCGGATGATCACCGGAGAGGAGAGCGCGGACGACGGCGTCGTCTCCGTTCCGAAGAAGATCGCCATCGGCCACTTCCGGCAGGAGGTGGACGAGATGAGCGGGCGGAGCGTGCTGGAAGAAGCGATCGCCGGCAGCGGCCGGCTGGGGGATCTCCACCACGAGCTGATCGAGCTCGAGCAGGCGATGGCAGATCCCGACCGGCCCGGCTATGAAAAAGTGCTGGAGCGGTTCGGCCACGTTCAGGAGGAGTACCAGCATCACGGCGGCTACGAGCTCGAAGCGCGGGCGCGCGAGGTGCTGGCCGGTCTCGGACTCGACGGGCCGCAGATCGACGGCGATGTCGGCGCGCTCTCAGGCGGCTGGAAGATGCGCGTCTCGATGGCCAAGCTGCTTCTCGGCGGCTTCGACGTGCTGCTGCTCGATGAGCCGACGAACCATCTCGACATCGAGTCGATCGTCTGGCTGGAGCGTTACCTCCACGACACGCCGGCCACGATCCTGATGACGTCGCACGACCGCGACTTCCTCAACCGCATCGTCTCGAAGATCATCGAGATCGACGGCGGTGACATCGTCACCTACTCCGGCGACTACGACTTCTACGTGCGCGAGCGGGAAATGCGCGAGGTGAATCAGGAAGCGGCGTACGCGCGGCAGCAGGCCAAGCTGGCGAAGGAACAGCGGTTCATCGACCGCTTCACCACCCACGCCGCGAAGGCCGCGCAGGTGCAGAGCCGGATCAAAGCCCTCGACAAGATCGAACGAGTCGAGCCTCCGAAGAAGCGGAAGGTCATGAAGTTCGACTTCCGCTCACCGGGACGCTCCGGCGACGACGTAGCCATGCTCGAAGGTGTCTCCAAGAGCTACGGCCCGAAGACGATCTACGACGGCTTCGACTTCCACGTCCGCCGCGGCGAGCGGTGGTGCGTCATGGGAAAGAACGGCGCCGGAAAATCGACGCTGCTGAAACTCGTCGCCGGCGCGCTTCCGCCCGACTCCGGCGACGTCCGTCTCGGCGCCAGTCTCAAGCTCGGATATTTCGCGCAGCAGTCTCTCGATCTGCTCGATCCCGATCTCACGGTGTGGGAGCAGATCCAGAAGGACTACCCGCTCGAGGGCATCGGTGTCCTTCGCAACCTCCTCGGCGCGTTCCAGTTCTCCGGCGACGACGTCGACAAGAAGGTCCGCTCGCTGTCCGGCGGCGAGAAATCGCGGCTGGTCATGGCCCGGATGCTCCTCGACCCCCCTAATTTTCTCGTCCTCGACGAGCCGACGAACCATCTCGACCTCGCCACGAAGGAGATGCTCGTCGAGGCGCTGAAGGATTTCGAGGGGACGATGCTCTTCGTCTCACACGACCGCACGTTCCTTCGCGGTCTCGCCAACCGCGTCCTCGAGCTGGCCGGCGACGGACACGATGAACCGCTCACCTACGGCGGCTCCTACAGCGAGTACGTGGAGAAGACCGGACGCGAAGCTCCCGGCGTTCACACCTGAGCGATCGAACCTTCGATATAGAGCGTATCCACCGACGGCGTGAATCACGATACATCCCCTTGGCAGCGGCTGCAGCGATCCATATCTTGGGTCCCATGCGACGAACGCTGCAACACCTGATCGAAACGATCGCCGGCGGCGGCGACACCGACTCCGTCACGCGGCGCATCCGTCATTCGCTCGCGCACCGGCGCTCCCGCCCCGCCACCCCCCACCGCGGCTTCATTGCCGAGCTCGTCGACGCGGTGAACGGCCGGAACCTGCACTCCACCATCCGCCAGCTCGCACTCCGCAAGCACCGCCACTGAAGTAGTACGATCCCACGCATGGCGCAGTGCGCACACACCGATCCTCCCGATGTCATGCGCAAAGCCGAAACGTGGCTTCGCGAGCAGGGCCTCTCCGACCAGTCGTGGCCCGGAGTCGTCGTCCGCCACGCCGAGAACACCCCCGGCGCGATGTGGGAATCGATCGTGATCGAGATCGAGCGGCGCGGAGAAGGGTGGGTCGTGACGAAGCTGGATCGCCGGAAGCTGCCGCTGGATGAGCCTGAAGGGTTGAGTCTGGTGCAGGCCAGGGTCTAGGAATCGTTCTTAGGGTCGTCGGTCACGCACATGCTCCGAAGCCGTTCGGCGGATTGGTGATCCGCCGAGACGATCTGCAGACCGGTGTGGTAGAGCGCCCGCTCGTGAACCGTACGGACAACCTCACAGTCGAGCTTGATCGGGCCGAGGTCGGTGGGGAGCTCGACCCGGCAGAACTCGCCCGGGCCGGGAAGACTGGCCTGATGCGCGATTCTGATGCCTCCGACCGACAGATCGAGCAGATAGACACGCGAGATTCCGACAGCCCCGCGGAGCGGCTGGGGAAGGTTGATCCGAGGATGACGGCGGCGGTCGGCGGTTGCCATTGGCTGGGACGAGGACGCACCAGTCTAGCAAATCGGTATATCGTCCGCTCGTGATGACCCGCACCATCCTTGCCCTTCTCTGTTTCCTCTTCTGCACGTTCGCCGGCGCCGCCGAGGCGCCGAGAAGCATCCTTTTCCTGATCGCTGACGGTGCCGCCATTTCGCAGTTCACCGTCACCCGGATCCTTCGGGGGGCCGAGTTCCAGACGGGCCGCCTCCCCTCGACGGGCCTCGTGGCGACGAGCCCGCTCCCTGATTCCATCGTCACCGATTCCGCTGCCGCGGCCACCGCCTACGCCACGGGGGTGCGGACCAACTACCGGGCCGTCGGAGTCGACCCCTCCGGGCGGAGTCACAAGACGGTTCTCGAGCGGGCCGAAGAGCTTGGAAAGTCGACCGGATTGGTCACGACGACGAACTTCTGGGATGCCACGCCGGCGGCGTTCGCGGCGCACACGCCGAGCCGTTACGACACCGACATCATCATCGGCCAGATGCTCTCGAGCGGCGCCGCGGTCATCGCCGGCGGCGGCGTACGCTACTTCGGCGTGGAAGGAAGGCCGACGCTGGAGGAGGTGGCCGACGCGAGTGCCTACACGCTGATCCGGACCCGCGAGGAGCTCGAGAGCGCGACCGGAGAGAGGTTCCTGGCGGTCTTTCCGACGGAGGACCAGGAAGTCGACTTCGAGGAAGTGCGCCTTCCGGTGCTCGCGCGGTGGGCGATCGAGAAGGTCGCCGGCAATCCGGAAGGATTCTTTCTGATGATCGAGCACGAAGGGGCGGACGGAGCGGCGCACGTGAACATGACCGACGAGTTCGTGGCCAGCCTGATCTCCTTCGACGAGACCGTCGGCGTGGCGCTCGATTTCGCTTCCGCCCGCGATGACGTGCTCGTGCTCGTGACCGGCGATCACGAAACCGGCGGCCTGCAGATCCACCGCGAGAGAGGAACGGAGATGGAACTGCGCTGGACCACGAAGGGGCACACGGGGGAGGCGGTTCCGATCTTCGCATTCGGTCCGGGCGCGGGCGAGTTCACCGGCTTCATGAGCGGTGAGGATGTCGGGAAGAAAATCCTGCGGCTCCTTCGATAAGTCCTAGAATCTACGGATCGCCATGGCCCGCCGATCCGATTCCGAACGTCGGAAGAAACAACGCATCGTCCTCACGCGCGGAATCATCGCCCGGTTCGGCACGATGGGCGCCGTGATCCTCGACATCACCGACGCCGGCGCGCGGATCGAGCACTTCTCGCGGCTCGATCTCGGACGCCGCTCCCGCTTCCGCTTCGAGTGGCAGCAGAGCGGGATCGAGGTGGAAGCCGTCGTGATGTCGTGCCGCGTCCATCGCTTCGCCCACGGCGACGAGGGAACGACGGTCTACCAGTCCGGGCTCTCCTTCGCCGGTTACACGGCCGACGCGGAGGCGCGGCTGCGGGAGATGGTGGCGACGATCGTCTCCCGCTCCCTCGCCGAGCAGGTTGCCAACGCGCGCGGTATCGGCCCCGTCACCGAGAAGAACATGCCCGTGTTCCGAGCCGGCGTCGTCGCCGCGGCCGGTCTCGATCCGTCGGAGAGCACGTCCAAACGGTACATCCCCTCATCGGAAGTGGCGGTGGAGCGCGGGTACACCCGCTGCACTCTGATCGCGAACCGCCGGTGGGAGAAGAAATGGAGCCGATCGCCGGAACAGCCTCCGGACGGCTTCACCGTTCTGGCAACCGAACCGACCGAGCACATCGAGCAGCTCTGCGAAACGTACCTGCACGCGACGGGCGAACAGCGGAAGCTGATCCGGATCATGGCCGAGGTCAGCGTCGAATTGCAGCTCGAGACACCTGAGCCGCGATGAGCGGGGTCCGGTTCTGATCCGTCGCGCCGCCGCGCTCGCCCTTTTCTTCGTCGTCGCCTGCGGAGCGCGCGAGGAGGGAACGACCCTCACGATCTCCGGCAGCGCCCTCGGCAAGGAAGGCGAGGTCCTCACAACCCAGATCGACCGCTTCATGCACCTGAACCCCGGAATCACCGTCCGCATCCAGCAGACACCCGATGACGCGACGCAGCGGCATCAACTGTACGTGCAGTGGCTGAACGCCCATGTGGGCAGGCCGGATGTTCTGCAGCTCGACGTGATCTGGACCGCCGAATTCGCCGCGGCCGGCTGGATTCTGCCCCTCGACCGCTTCATCCCCGACCTCCGTGACTTCTTCCCGGCCACGATCGACGCGAACCGGTGGCGCGGACAGTTGTACGCGATGCCGTGGTTCGTCGACGTGGGGATGCTCTACTGGCGCACCGACCTCCTGCAGGGTCCTCCGGCGTCGATCGAGGAATTTCGCCGTTCCTTCGTCTGGCAGGGCGCCCGTTACGAAGGGCTCGTCACCGTCTTCCTCGAGTTTCTGGGAGCGTACGGCGGGCGGATCATGACCGACGACGGGCTGGTCATCGTCAATTCGAACGCCGGGATCCGCGCGCTCGCGGAAATGCGCCGGCAGATCGTGACCGGGGTTGCGCCGCGCGAGGTGCTGACGTGGCATGAAGAGGAGTGCCGCTTCGCATTCCAGAACGGCCGCGCCCTCTACATGCGAAACTGGCCGTACGCGGTCGCGGCGATGAGCGGCCCCGACTCGGCCGTGGCGGGAAAATTCGCCATCGCGCCGATGCCGGGAGGCGCGGGCGGCCGGCCGACGGCCGCGCTGGGAGGCGCCCCGCTGGCCATCAACGCCTGGAGCGACCATCCCGAGGAGGCCTACCGGTTGATCGAATTTCTCACCGCTCCGGAGCAGATGGCCGAACGGCTGTCGGTCGTGGGACAGTACCCGCCGCGCATGTCGCTGTACGAGAAGAACAGCGAGATCCGTCCGATCATCGAAGCGGCGACCCCCCGTCCGGTGACGCCGGTCTACGCCGAGCTCTCGCAGCACCTCCAGGTGGCGCTGCATCGCGCGCTCATCGGCGACATCACGCCGCGGCGCGCGTTGAACGAGGCGGCTCCCGGGATGCAGGCGCTGATCGACCGCAGTGGCCTTCGCGCGGCAGGAGCCCGGCGGCCGTGACGGAACGGCGTCTGGCGTGGGTGTTCGTCACACCGGCGCTGCTCACCATCAGCCTCATCGCCATCTTCCCTCTCGGCTGGACGGGGTGGGAGTCGCTGCACCACCACGATCTCCGCATGCCGTGGCTCGGAACGCCATTCATCGGGCTCGGCAACTATGCGGAGATCGCCACGGACCCACGCTTCTGGAGCGCGATGGGACACACGATCTTCTTCACCTTCGTCTCCGTCGCTCTCGAGCTCGTCCTCGGTCTCTTTCTCGCCCTGGCCATGAACCGCGCGTTTCGCGGACGCGGCCTGGTGCGTGCGGCGGTCCTCGTCCCATGGGCAATCCCGACGGTCGTCGCCGCATTGCTCTGGCGGTTTCTGTTCGACTCGCAGAGCGGCCCCATCTCGCCGCTGCTCGTGCGCGCCGGCATCACCGCCGAGCCGGTGGTCTGGTTCATCCACGCCGGCCTGGCCTGGGTGCCGTTGATCGTCGCCGACGTCTGGAAGACAACGCCGTTCGTGGCGCTGCTGCTGCTTGCCGGACTGCAGAACATCCCCGACGACCTGAGGGACGCCGCGGCAGTCGACGGCGCCGGCCGTTTCTCGCGGATGCGCTACGTGACGCTGCCGCTTCTGCGGCCGGCCATCCTCGTCGCGCTCATCTTCCGCACGCTCGACGCCTTCCGCGTTTTCGATCTCGTCTACGTCCTGACCGGCGGCGGACCGGGAACGGCGACCGAGCCGATCGCGCTCTACACCTTCAACGTCCTGTTCCAGAACCTCCGTTCAGGCTACGCCTCGGCGTTGTCGGTCGTCGTCTTCGCGGTGACGTTCGCCATCGCGGTGGCGTACATCCGCATCCTCGACCGGAAGGAGAGCGTCTGATGCGATGGATCGTCCTGGCGCTCCTGGTCGTGTTGATCCTGCTGCCGTTCGCCTGGACCCTGCTGGCGTCGCTACGGCCGGAGGCGGAGCTGTTCGAGGGGACGCTCTGGCCGGAACGGTTCACGCTCGAGCACTACGCGGCGCTCTTCGAGAGCCGCGACTTCCTGACGCCGATCCGCAATTCGCTCGTCGTCGCCGCCACGACCACGCTTTTCTGCATCCTGGTCGGAACGCTGGCCGCCTACGCGCTGGCGCGACTCCACTTCCGCGGTCGCAACGCCGTCCTCGCTTTCATCCTCGCCGTGACGATGTTCCCGCAGATCTCGATCGTCAGCCCGCTCTTTCTCCTGCTCCGCACGCTGCGCCTGATCGATACCTATCCGGGACTCATCCTCCCCTACCTCACGTTCGCCATGCCGCTCACGGTCTGGCTGATGGTCGGCTACTTCCGGCAGATCCCGGTCGACATCGAGGAGGCGGCGCGCATCGACGGCGCCAGCCGGTTCACGATTCTGACTCGCGTCGTCGGGCCGCTGGCCGTTCCGGGCATCGCCACGACGGCAATCCTGACGTTCATCTACTGCTGGAACGAATTCCTCTTCGCGCTCTCCTTCACGCTCGGTCCTGACCGCCAGACCGTCCCCGTCGCCATCGCGCTGTTCCGTGGCCGCTATCAGGTCCCGTGGGGGGAGATCCTCGCCGCCGCAATCGTGGCCACGATCCCCGTGGCGGCGCTCGTGCTGCTGTTCCAGCGGCGGATCGTGCAGGGACTCACGTCGGGAGCGGTGAAGGGTTGAGGCGCCGCGATCACGTGCGCTTGCGCGTCTGATCCTTCAGCACCCAGACCTTGGTGGCGAAGAACGCGCGAATCATGAACTCGTGATCGCCGGGAAGGCAGTGCAGCACGAGCGACTCGCCGTCGGTGCCGCGCGTCGAGGCGACGGTCGTCTTGCGGTGCGTTCGGCTCTCGAGCTGCCGGAACCAGGGAGGAAGGTCTCGCTTGTCGGTGACGAGCGTCCGCGATTTCTCGCCGGTGGGATCGGCAAGCGCGACGGGACAGTAGACGTAGCCGCGGTAGTTCTGGCGCGTGGCGCGCTTGAACGTGAGCGAGCGCCGGTCCAGACCTGCCCACGCCGCGATGTTCGGCGTCTTCAGCGGCCGGACTTCGATTCGCTCCGCCGCGCTCTTTGGAACGCGCACGACGAATCCCCATTCATTGCGCGATCGAAAGTTCCCGTCCGTGACCTCGTACGCGTATTCGGTCCCGCTGACCGGCTCGCGCGCGAACGTCCAGGCGGCGGGCCTGCTGCCGGTGCGCTGCACGGCGACGCGGTCGATTCTGTAGCGGCCCGCCATCCGCGGAGATCGTATCAGCTATCGCACGAGCTCGGCAGCGATCGCGCAGGCCAGCACGGACGCGATTCCAGGTTTCCGCGCGCGGTGCGTCCAAGTTAAGATCAGGCGCGCCCGATTTATGGCAACGCATACCCTCGAGCAACTTCTCATCGAGAACAGGGTCCTCTCTGCCGTGCAGCTCGCGGTGGCGAGGCGCGACGCCGAGGTGCGCCGGCAGCGGCTCGCGCCGGCGCTCGTCGAGCTCGGACTCATCGACGAGGACCGCCTCGCGAGGTGGATCGCCGAGATCAGCGGCCTCCGCCTCCTGGACAGCCTTCCCGTGGAAACGGCGGCCGCTCTGGCCGGACGGGTTCCGGCGCGGCTGGCGCGGATCCACGGCCTCGTTCCCCTGGCGGTGGATGGCGACGAGCTGACCGTCGCCACGTGTGATCCGTTCGATCAGGCAGGTCTCGATCAACTCCACATCACGACCGGCATGAAGATCCGCGCCGTCGTCGCTCGCGCCGGCGAGATGACTCGAGCCATCGACCGTCTCTACCCCTTCGACTTCGGCTCGGAGACGCTCATGGCCGGCGACGATTCCCTCGGGTCGAGCACGCAGATTCTCACCCCCCGGCCCAACCTCGAGCCGGCTTCGCAACTCGATCGGATCGAGGCACAGCTCGCGGCACTCACGGCGCTCGTCGAAGCGCTGGAACGGAAGATCGCCTCGATCGACGCCACGCTGGCCCGGGTTCTCCCCCGCTGATGCCCAACACCGAGATGCCCGCGGCGATCGGCCACTACGAAATCGAGCGGAAGCTCGGCCGCGGCGCGATGGGAACCGTGTACGCCGCGCGCGACATGCGCATCGGCCGCCGCGTTGCGCTGAAGACCGTTCAACTGCACGACGGTTCCTTCGAAGACGCGACCGCGGCGAAGGAGTTCTTCCTCCGTCTGCAGCGCGAGGCCGAAGTGTCCGGCGCGCTGCTCCACCCGAACATCGTGGCGCTGTACGAGGCCGGTTACGAGGGAGATCGCGTCCACTTCCTGGCCATGGAGCTGGTGGAGGGCGAGACGCTGCTCGAGCTGATGAAGCGTCATCGCCCCGGTCCCGTTCCCGTCGACCGGGCGCTCCGCATCGCAGCGGATGTTCTGCACGGCCTCTCCCACGCGCATGCGAAGGGAATCACCCACCGCGACATCAAACCGGCCAACGTCCTCATCACGGCCGACGGTGTCGCGAAGATCGCCGACTTCGGCATCGCCCGCCCCGAGACTTCTTCCATGACCGCCGCCGGTGCACTCCTCGGCACGCCGAACTACATGTCCCCCGAGCAGGTTACCGGCAACGATCTCTCACCCCGCGCCGACCTCTTCTCACTCGGCGTCGTTCTGTACGAGATGCTCGCCGCGGTGAAGCCGTTCGTCGCTTCCGATCTCACCGGCATTCTTCACAACATCCTTCGCCAGGAGCCGGCTCACGTCTCGGACGTGAATCCGTCCGTGCCGCGTCCGGTCGGCGATCTCGTCGCCCGTCTCATGCAGAAGACGCCCGATGCGCGGCCGACGGCCGCCGAAGCGCTGGCCCTGTTCGAGACACCCGCGCGGACGGCACCGCCGCACTCTCCTCCCGTCCTCCGGCGGCGGATCCCCGCGGTTCAGGCGGCATCTGTCGTCGCCATCGCCATTGCCCTTGTCGTGATTCCGGTCATGCTGCTGCGGGCTCGCATCGACGCGACGCCGAGCGCGACCATCCCCGCGTCGCAGCTCATCGAGTTCGAGAACAAGCGACGCGCGCTCGAGGCCGCCGATGCGCTGTTCATGGCCGGAAAATACGAGGAGAGCCTCCTCAGCTACGAGGCCTATCTCGACCGGTACCCGCACAGTCTGGCCGCGGAAGAGGGACGCGATCGCGCCGCCATGGCCATCGCCGACGCCGAAAAGGCGGCAGCCGCGCCGGCGGAGACGGCCCGCACCGCCGCAAAGAAGAAGAAGGACGAGGACATCTCCGCTCGCGAACTGCTGAACCGGATCAAGCGCGTCTTCAAGCCGTGAGGGGTTACCGGCGAACGGCGCCGCTCTTCCCCTCCACGACCCAGCGTCCCAGCCTCGTCTCCTCGCAGCGGTTGATCGCGGTGAGCTGGTAATTGCCGTCGTCGATCCCCTGGCTCGAGATCACCAGACAATCGCCGCGGATGCCGGTCGCGATGAAGTGCCGGCGGAGGACGCGCATCGCCTCCGCTTCATTGATGACCGCGCCGGCCGCCCGCCGCGAGCCGCCCGGACGATCGCTCACGACCGCGACCGGCGGCGGCTCGGTCAGATCCGCCGGGCCGCCCCGCCGCTGCACGACCAGCCACCCGATCACCACCACCGCCGCGGCGATGACGAGAAAGCCGGCCACCCGCCTCCACCGCCGCGGGCGCCGCGGCAGCCGTCCGTCGAAGACCTCGCCTGCGAAGACGCCGCACCCGGGACAGGCATCCTCGAGCGGCGGAATCTCGGCCCGGCAGTTCGTGCAGTAACGGGGCTCGGCCATCGACCAAGTATGAATGAATACAATCCGCGCATGGCCTCCTCCTCGTCCGCCAGCGACAGGCGGCTCCGCGACGACGTCCGGCTTCTCGGCGAGCTTCTCGGCGAAACGCTGCGCAGCCAGGAAGGGAACGACCTCTTCGACCTCGTCGAGCAGGTCCGCGCGCTGGCCAAGAGCGGTCGCGCGGGGAAGAAGGAGGATTTCGAGCGGCTGGCAGAGCTGCTCGCTTCACGGCCGACCACGGAGAGCCTGCCGGTCGCGCGCGCCTTCGCACACTTTCTGAACCTCGCCAACATCGCCGAGCAGCACCATCGGGTCCGCCGGCGCCGCGATTACGAAATGGAAGAGGGAGCGGCGCCGCAGCCAGGGTCGTGCGACGAAGTCTTCGCGCGGATGATCGCGAAGGGCGTCTCGCCCGATCAGCTGTACGAGACGGTGACCTCGATGCAGATCGAGCTCGTCATCACTGCGCATCCGACCGAGGTCGTGCGCCGGACGTTCCTCCAGAAGTACAAGCGGATCGCCGACCTGCTGGCGCGCGGCGATCACGTCGACCTGACGGTGAGAGAACGACGCGAAGTCGTCGACGATCTCCGCCGCGAGATCACCGCGGCATGGGAAACCGACGAGGTGCGGCACGACCGTCCGACGCCGCTCGACGAGGTGAAGGGTGGTCTCTTCATCTTCGAGCAGACTCTCTGGGAGGCGCTGCCGCAATACCTTCGCGCAGTCGACGAGTCGCTGCGCGCGCACACCGGCCGGCCTCTGCCGCCCGACTGCACGCCGCTCCGCTTTGGATCGTGGATCGGCGGAGATCGCGACGGCAACCCGAACGTCACGCCCGACGTCACGGGGCAGGCCGGCCTCCTGTCACGCTGGATGGCGGCCGATCTCTTCCACGAAGAGATCGATGCGCTGCGGTCGGAGCTCTCCATGCGCGAAGGCTCGGCCGAGCTGCAGCGCCGCAGCGGCGGCGCTCGCGAGCCGTATCGCGCCGTCCTGAAAGACGTTCGCGACCGCCTCGCCGAAACGCGCACCTCGATCGAGACGGCGCTCGTCGATGACGGGGGATGGCGCGGCTGGCGCTCGCCGTTTGCCACCTCTGCCGATCTGCTCGAACCGCTTCTGGCCTGCCATCGGTCGCTGCACGAGACCGGCAACGGACTGATCGCCGACGGGCGTCTCGTCGATGTCATCCGCCGCGCTTACACGTTCGGGCTGGTACTCGTCCGCCTCGACATCCGGCAGGACGCCGCCCGTCACACCTCCCTCCTCGGCGCGATCACGCGCCTGCTCAGCGCCGGCGATTACGGGGAGTGGGACGAGAAGCGGCGCCAGCAATTTCTTCTGCGCGAGCTTGCCTCGCCGCGGCCGCTGATTCCGCCCGACGCCCGGTTCGATGAGGAAGACCAGGATGTCATCGACACCTTTCGCGCGATCGCCGCGATCCCGGCCGAATCGCTGGGCGCATACGTCATCACCATGGCCTCGCGGCCGAGCGACGTGCTGGCCGTGGCGCTGCTGCAGAGGGAAGCCGGCGTGGCCCGTCCGCTCCGCATCGTTCCGCTCTTCGAAACGATCACCGATCTGCGCAGTGCAGCCGATTCGATGCGCGGCCTGCTCTCCATCGACTGGTATCGCAGCTCGATCGACGGCAGGCAGGAAGTCATGGTCGGCTACTCCGACTCGGCGAAGGATGCCGGGCGGCTCGCCGCGGCGTGGGAGCTGTACAAGGCGCAGGAGGAGATCGTCGATGCCGTGCGCGGCGCGGGGGTGGAGCTGACGCTCTTTCACGGCCGTGGCGGAAGCGTCGGACGCGGTGGCGGTCCGACCTATCTCGCCATCCGTTCGCAGCCGCCGGGCACCGTCGACGGCCGGCTCCGCGTCACGGTGCAGGGAGAGATGATTCAGGCCGAGTTCGGCCTCGCCGGCATCGCCCTTCGCACGCTCGAGATCTACACGACGGCCACCGTCGACGCCACGCTCGCGCCGGCGGATCCCCCGAAACAGGAGTGGCGCGAGGCGATCGATGCGATGGCCCTCGCCGCGGCGCGCGCCTATCGATCGATCGTCTACGAGACGCCGGAGTTCCTCGACTACTTCCGGACCGCGACGCCCGAGGTCGAGCTGGGAGAGCTGAACATCGGCAGCCGTCCGGCGCGCCGCGGCGGCGGGAAGCGCGGCGTGGAATCGCTCCGCGCCATTCCCTGGCAGTTCGCCTGGACGCAGAACCGGCTGCTCCTCCCCTCCTGGCTCGGCACGAGCGACGCCCTCGGCGCCGTCGACGAGGGAATCGTCGCCGAAATGATGAGTGAGTGGCCGTTCTTCCGCTCGCTCATCGAGCTGACCGAGATGGTCCTCGCCAAGGCCGAGCCGCCGATCGCCGAGCACTACGAACGGGCGCTCGCGCCCCCCGCGCTCCGGCCGATCGGGCAGCATCTCCGCGAGCGCCTGGCCCGCACCACCGCCCTGATCCGCCGCGTCACGGGCCACGAGCGCCTTCTCGAGACCAACAGCGTTCTCCGCCGCTCCATTGACGTGCGCAATCCCTACGTCGACCCGATCAACCTGATTCAGGTCGAGATCCTCCGCCGCTACCGCGCCCACCCCGACCCCACCCTGCGCGACGCCTTCGTCGTCACCGTCAACGGCATCGCCGCCGGCATGCGCAACACCGGGTAGATGGGGTCAGGCCTTCCCTTTTACCTTTCTCTCCGGGTCGGAGAGAAAGGTAAAAGGGAAGGCCTGACCCCATCTATTAAGCTATGCAGCCTGTGCAAGACGAACGCATTCCCCATCACCCTGTTTCCACGACCGACCTCGGGTTCACGCAGCTGGGGCTCAGCGCCCCGATCCTCGAGGCGATCCGCAGCGTCGGCTTCGAGCATCCGACGCCGATCCAGGCCGCCGTCATCCCTCCCGCGCTGGAGGGGCGCGATCTGATCGCGCTCGCCCAGACCGGCTCCGGCAAGACCGCGGCCTTCGTCATTCCGCTGGCCGAGAAACTGACGCACGGCCGCGGACTGCGGGCGCTGATCGTCTCGCCGACGCGCGAGATCGCGCTGCAGACGCAGGCCTTCGTCGAGCTGTTCGGGCGCAACCACAACCTGACTGCGGCCTGCCTGATCGGCGGGGTGCGGATGCAACCGCAGCTCGACGCTCTGAAGGAGAAGCCCGACATCGTCGTGGCCACGCCCGGACGCCTCCTCGACCACATCGAGCGAAAGACCGTCCGCGTGGACGACGTCCAGGAGCTCGTCCTCGACGAAGCCGACCACATGCTCGACCTCGGATTTCTCCCGCAGGTACGAAAGATCGTGGCACGTCTTCCGCGCGACCGCCGGACGATGATGTTCTCGGCGACGATGCCCAGCGCGATCGAAGAACTGGCGCGCACGCTGCTCCGTGATCCGCTCCGCATCGACATCACGCCGAAAGGGAAGGCGGCGGTCGGCATCCACCACCGCCTCTACATCGTCTCGCCGGAGAACAAACGGCCCGCGCTCGTGGCTCTGCTGCTGCAGGAGCTCGGCACCACGCTGGTCTTCACCCGCCGGAAGGTCGACGCGGAGTGGCTCTACCACATCCTCGAACGGCAGGGGCATCCGGTGACTCGGATTCACTCCGACCGTTCCCAGGGCCGGCGCGTGCAGGCGCTCGACAATTTCCGGACCGGATCGCATCGCATCCTGGTGGCCACCGACATCGCCGGGCGCGGCATCGACGTGCCGGGCATCGAGCACATCATCAACTTCGACATCCCCGAGACGGTCGAGGACTACGTGCACCGCGCCGGGCGGACGGCGCGGGTCGACCGCGAAGGCATCGTCGCCACGATCGCCAGCTGGCAGGACCTGATGATGGTCCGCGAGATCGAAAAGCACATCGGCAAAGAGCTTCCGCGCTGCACCGTGCCCGGCGTCGAGGCCTGGGTGGAGATCAAGCGCGACGCGTCGAAGGCTCGCCGACGGCTGTGACCATCACCCGCATCGACCTGGTCGAGATCCGGCTGCCGCTCCTCACGCCGTTCGAGACGAGCGTCGGGCGGACGACGGAGCGCCGCATCATCCTGGTGCGGGTCGAGGATGACCGGGAGATCGAGGGGTGGGGCGAGTGCGTCGCCGAGGAGCTCCCGCTTTACAGTGAGGAATGGACGGGCAGCGCCTGGCCCGCGCTCGAGACGATTCTCGCGCCGATGGCCGCCGGTGCCGATCCCGAACGCATCCGTCACCTGTTCGAGCCGATCCGCGGCAACCGGATGGCGAAAGCGGCCATCGAATCGGCAGCCTGGGATCTGCGGGCGCGACAGGGGGGGGTTCCTCTCTGGGAGCTTCTCGGCGGGATCGACCGGGAGATTCCCTGCGGCGTTTCGATCGGCCTTCAGGATTCAACCGAGGCGCTGCTGGCGAACATCGAGCGCGAGCTTGCCGCCGGTTACCAGCGGATCAAGATCAAGATCAAGCCGGGACGCGATCTCGACCTCATCGCCGCGGTGCGCGACCGCTTCCCCGACGTGCCGCTGATGGCCGACGCCAATTCCGCCTACCGCCTTTCCGACGCGCCGCTGCTCCGGAAGCTCGACGCCTTCAAGCTGACCATGATCGAGCAGCCGCTCGCTCACGACGACATCGTCGACCACGCCAAGCTCCAGCAGCAGATCGAGACGCCGATCTGCCTCGACGAATCGATCCGCCACGTGCGCGACGCGCAGCATGCCATCCAGCTCGGCGCGTGCCGCGTCATCAACATCAAGATGGGCCGCGTCGGCGGGCATGCCATGGCCCGGGAAATCGAAGATCTCTGCCGCGGAAAGAGCATCCCGGTCTGGTGCGGAGGCATGCTCGAATCGGGGATCGGCCGCGCGCACAACATCGCACTGTCGACGCTTCCCGGCTTCACGCTTCCCGGAGACGTCTCGGCGAGTGCGCGGTACTGGGATGAGGACATCATCGATCCGCCCGTGACGGTCAGCGCGCAGGGGACGATCCGCCCTTCGTCACTACCCGGAATCGGTTACCGGGTGAAGCGCGATCGCATCGACCAGCTCGCGGTGAGGCGAGCCACCATTGATTGACATCCGCCCGATCCGCCGCGCGGAGGAGTTCCGCGCGGTCGAACAGCTCCAGCAGGAGATCTGGAACGTCGTCGATCGCGAGGTCGTCCCCACGCTGCACCTCATCCCGGCAACTGCCGTAGGCGCGATCCTTCTCGGCGCGTTCGACGGCGAGCGCCTCGTCGGTTTCGTCTATGGCTTCCCCGGTTTCGAGGGAGAGGCGCGCATCATCCACTCCGACATGCTGGCCGTCCTGCCCGATTACCGCGGCGCCGGACTCGGCAGGCGCCTGAAGATGGCGCAGCGGCAGGCCGCGCTCGACGCCGGCGTCCGCCGCATCACCTGGACGTTCGATCCGCTGCAGGCGCGCAACGCGCACCTCAACTTCAACCGCTTCGGCGTGACGTCGAAGCGCTATCTCCGCGACTTCTACGGCGATACGACCAGCCCGCTGCATCGCGGAATCGGGACGGACAGGCTTTGGGTGGAGTGGAACCTTTCGGAGTCCTCGGGGCTCGGGCCTCGGGGCTCGGAGACGATCCGGATCGAGATTCCGGCCGATGTCGGCGCTTTGCCGGTCGAGGAGGCTCGCGCGTGGCGCGAGAAGACGCGGGACGAGTTCGAGAAGGCGTTTGCGCGCGGGTTCATCGCCACTCGATTCGAGCGCGGCACGCCGGCCGGTGCGTACATCCTCACGGCGCATTAACATCTCACTCCCAATGCGTCGCGTACTGCTCCTCGGTGCCACGGGCCTGGTTGGAAGCGAGCTGCTGAAGCTCCTGGCCGATGACCCGTCGGTCTCCCGATTGACCGTGCTCTCCCGCAAGC
>DATLFC010000191.1:0-21541 GCA_035525015.1 Thermoanaerobaculia bacterium
TTCTTCACCGCCACCGCTTTCCCGGTGCGCGCCGCGGCGGCGATGAGATCGGTCTGGCGGCAGAGGAATGCCGGAATCTGCAGAATGTCGAGCACCTCGGCCGCCGGCGCCGCCTGCTGCGGCTCGTGAATGTCGGAGATGAGCGGCAGCCCGGTCTCTTTTTTCACCGCGCGCAGGATCTCGAGGCCTTCTTTCAGCCCGGGGCCGCGAAACGAGTCGACCGACGAGCGATTGGCCTTGTCGAATGACGACTTGAAGACGAGGTTGATCTGCAGCTCATCACGGAGGCGGAGAAGCGTGCGGGCCATCATCAGCGCGTGCTCCCGCGACTCGATGACGCACGGTCCGGCCATGAAGAGGGGAGGGTTGTCTCCTCCGAACGAGACCTCGGATGTGATGGCAATCGTGCGTGTCATGTCGGTCGGGGTAGCGCCCCTGCGCGCGGCATCAGATGACTTCGGCCGGTCTGGACGCCGCTATGGTCGTCTTGTTCGAGCGCCGGTAGCTGACCGCGGCGGCGATGAAGGAGCGGAACAACGGATGCGGCGCGGCCGGCCGTGACTTGTACTCGGGATGAAACTGGCAGCCGACGAACCACGGGTGGTTTTCCAGCTCCACGATCTCGACGAACTTTCCATCGGGCGAGAGCCCCGTCACCCGGAAGCCGCGGTCCTCCAGCGCCGGGACATACTCGGGATTGACCTCATAGCGGTGGCGGTGCCGTTCCTCCACGCTGTCGACGCCGTAAGCCTCGTAGGCGATCGAGCCGGGGCGCAGATCGCACGGATATTTGCCGAGCCGCATGGTGCCGCCGAGGGCGTCGACGCCGATGAGGTCGCGCAGCTTGTAGATGATCTTGTACGGCGCCTCGTCGTCGAACTCCGTCGAGTTCGCGCCGACCATGCCGGCGACGTTCCGCGCGAACTCGATCGTCGCGCACTGCATGCCCAGACAGATCCCGAAGTAAGGGATTCTCTTCTCGCGGGCGTAGCGGATGGCCCGCAGCTTCCCTTCCACGCCGCGCGCTCCGAAGCCGGGTCCCACCAGGATGCCGTCCACGCTGGCCAGCTCCCCGTGGTAGCCCTCTTCCTCGAGCGACTCCGAGTCGATGTAGACGATCCGTACCTTGACGTTGTTCGCGATTCCGCCGTGCACCAGCGCCTCGTTGAGCGACTTGTACGAATCGCCGAACTCGACGTACTTGCCGACGAACCCGATCCGGACCTCGCCTTCGGGATGCCGCAGTTTGCGGACGATCTCCTCCCACTTCGCCAGCGACCCGATCTCCTCGTGCGGCAGATGAAGCTTGTCGAGGAGGATTCCGTCGAGGCCTTCGCGGGAGAACGCCAGGGGGACCTGATAGATGAACTCCACGTCGAGCGCCGATACGACCGCGCTCTCTTCCACGTTGCAGAAGAGAGCGATCTTCTTCTTCATGTCTTCCGGGATGGGGCGGTCGGCGCGGCAGAGGAGGATGTCGGGCTGGATGCCGATCTCCCGCAGCTCCTTCACCGAGTGCTGGGTCGGCTTCGTCTTCAGCTCCTCGGACGCCTTGATGTAGGGAACGAGCGTGAGGTGAACGTTGATGGCGTTGCCGCGGCCGACTTCCTGCCGGAACTGGCGGATGGCCTCGAGGAACGGCAACGATTCGATGTCGCCGACCGTTCCGCCGATCTCGACGATCACCACGTCCACGCCGTCGGAGACTTCACGAATGCACTTCTTGATCTCGTCGGTGATGTGCGGAATGACCTGCACGGTCTTTCCGAGGTAGTCGCCGCGCCGCTCCTTTTCGATGACCTTGAGATAGATGCGGCCCGTCGTCCAGTTGTTGCGCCTGGTGGCGCGCATCGAGGTGAAACGTTCGTAGTGGCCGAGGTCGAGATCGGTTTCGGCGCCGTCGTCGGTGACGAAGACCTCGCCGTGCTGGAACGGCGACATGGTGCCGGGATCGACGTTCACGTAAGGATCGAACTTCTGAAGCGTCACCTTGAACCCTCGCGCCTCGAGCAGGGCACCGATCGAAGCGGCGGCGATGCCCTTCCCGAGTCCCGAGACCACACCACCGGTGATGAAGATGTATTTCGTGCTCATATGCGGACCTCCAGACGGAATTCGCGGGCAGTGGGAGGAGAGTTCAGCTGAGGGTGGTGAGAGTGCTTCTTCATCGTGAGCCTCAGGCTCACGAATCAACTCCAGGATCAGCGCAGTTTCGCAATCTCACTCTCGACGCGCAGGACATCCTCGGGCCGGTCCACTCCGAGGTGCGGCTTGTCCGTGTGCAATACACGGATTTTAAGACCGTTCTCCAGGGCTCGCAACTGCTCGAGCGATTCGGCGCGTTCGAGCGAGGTCTGCGGCAGCTCGGCGAAGCGGAGCAGGGCCCGGGTCTGATAGCCGTAGAGGCCGATATGCCGCCGGGCCTCGTCGCGCGATCCGAACGGGATGGGCGCGCGCGAGAAGTAGAGCGCGTTCCCCGCGAGGTCCGTCACGACTTTGACGACGTCGCGGCTCCGGTACTCCTCCTCGTTCCCGATCGGCGAGGCCAGCGTGGCGATGTCGACCTCCTCTTCTCTCTGCAGCGTCTCGATCACCCGTCCCACGGCGCCGGCGTCGAGCAGCGGCTCGTCGCCCTGCACGTTGACCACCTGGTCGAATTCGTCGCCCAGAAGACGGACGGCGGCGGCGATCCGGTCCGTGCCGGTCTGAAAATCTCCTTCCGGCCGCAGCACCCCTCCGCCGAACGCCGACACGTGATCGGCAATCCGATCGTCGTCCGTCGCCACGTACACGGCCGAGGCCCTCTCGACCCCGGCCGCGCGCTCGTAGACGCGGCGGATCAGGGAGACGCCGGCGATGGCTACGAGCGGCTTGCCCGGAAATCGGGTGGAAGCCCATCGCGCCGGAATTAGAATGACCGCTTTCATGGACGCGGCGGATTCTAACCCTCGAATCTCACCGGCCGACCGCGATCTGATGCGCCGGCTGACGGCGGCGATCGTCTTCCTGATCCTCTTCACCGCCGCCTCGAGCTATCTCTGGCGTCTCTACGCCACGAAGTTCTACGACATCACCGGCAACGCGGCCTGGATCTGGCCGCAGCACCGGCTGAGCCGGAACGTGCCGGTCGTCTTCTTCGCCGCGCACGACTTCGACCTTCCCGAGCACCGCGCCTGGACGCGCATCAAGATCCTCGGAGATCCCGAGTACACCCTCTATTTCAATGGACAATTGATCGGGGGGCGCCGCGTCGGCGATGACCGCCAGCTCGACGTGTTCGACGTCTCGGAAATCGCCCGGAACAGCGGCAACCGGATGCTCGTGGCCGTGCGCAGCACGAACGGCGTGGGTGGGCTGATCGCCTCCGTCGATCTGAAACCGGACATCGAGAACTACATCGTCACGGGCGAAGGGTGGAAGCTGTTCCGCAGGTGGGATGAGGCTCTCCCTCTTCGCGACGCCGGCACGGCCGCGCCGCCGATGGTGATCGGCAGGCCGCCGGCCGGCCGCTGGAACTTCCTGACACCGCGCAAGGGCGATCGCGTCAAGCCGGTGACGCGCGTCGTCCAGCCGCGCTCCGCCGAGTCGTATCGGGCCGCCGTCCCGACGGTCGAGATCGTGTCGGGCGTGGCGGTGGCAGGGCAGAAGCCGCTCCGCGCCACCGCCTTCGACTTTGGTCCCACGATGGGGCGGGTCCGGATCACGGCCGAGCTCGATTCCCCCGTGGCCCGCGTGATCGAGGCGCGGACCGCGAATGCTCCGGAGGAGCTCCGCCTGATCGAGCCTGCCTCGATGCCGTTCGTCTTCGCTCCGGGAGAGCGCACCGTCACCGATCCGGAGGAGCGCCAGTTCCGTTACGTCATCGTATTCGGCGGGCGTGCCCACGCCGAGGTGCTGCAGTAAATGCGCAGGCTGGTCGTTGCGATGGCGGTCATCACCGCGGCGACGCGATTCCTGGCCATCTCCCGGGCACCGTGGGAGTGGGACGAGATTCTCTTTGCTTCGGGGGTCCGCGAGTACGACGTGGCCGTGCACCATCCCCATCCCCCCGGATCCCCGCTGTTCATCGCCGCGGCGAAGCTGTTTTCGATCGCCGGGTTCAGCGACTTCCATGCGCTGCAGGTGGTGGTGGTGGCGGGGGCCATGCTGCTGTTTCCTCTGGTGTTTCTCCTCGGGCGGGAGTTAGGGCTCGGCGACGGAGTGGCGGCCGGCGGCGCGCTGGTGGCCGCCTTCGCGCCGAACGTCTGGTACTACGGCGGCACCGCGTTCAGCGATGTCCCGGCTCTTGCGCTGATCCTGGGCGCATCGCTCCTGCTCCTGCGCGGACGACGCGACGAGCGGGCCTGGATCGCGGGAGCGGCCCTCCTCGGCGTAGCGGCCGGCTTCCGTCCGCAACTCGTCCTGATCGGCGCGCTGCCGCTGATTCTGGCCGCCTGGGCGAACCGGCGGCGGCTCGTTCCCGGCCTCGCCCTGCTGGTGGCCATTCCCATCGCGAGCTACGCCGGCGCCGCCATCGCCTCCTCGTCGGCCGCGGCATACGCCGACGCCGTGCGTGAACAGCAGGCCTACGTGGCGCGCGTCGATTCCTTCCGAAGTCCGACCCGCCCGTCGCTCGCGTCTCTCACGCGGACGTTCTTCAAACCGACGCGCGGCGGCGGAGTCGTCGACAAGATCATCCCGCTGCTCGCCGCGGCCGGCGTGGTCCTGGCGCTTTTCCGGCGGCGCGCCGGCGCGCTGCTCCTGCTGGCGATGTTCGGACCGCTCGCGGTCTTCTCCTGGCTGATGCTCGACCTCAATGCCGCCTCACGCTACACGGTCGCCTACGTGCCGATGTTCGGACTGCTCGCCGCGCTGGCCATCGACGGCCTCGTGCGAGGCCGGGAGTGGCTGACGGTCACGGTTTGCGGTGCGATCGCGCTGTGGTTCGCTTTTCTGGCATGGCAGCCGTTGCAGAGGGTCAGAACCGAGGATCCGCCGCTCCTGCAGGCGATCCGCTCGATCGAGCCCGATCGGGTGGTCTACGCGGTTCCGGGCGTGCTGCCGTTTGCTGCCTACTACCGCGAAGGCCGTGGCGTGGTCGACCTGAGCGACCGGCCGGCGGAAGGCAACGGGGATCTGCTCCTCGACGCGCTGTCGAGCTCACCGTGCGCTCGCAATTTCATCCGGGAACGGGGGAGACTGGCCGATATCGCGCGGGCGCGTTACTTCGAGGCCTCGGCCGTCCCGGTGGCGTGCCCATGAGAGTGGGGCGATCAGTAGATTACTTTGCGGACGAAGTAATCCTCGATCGTGATGGTCTTGCTGTTGATGGCCTCGGCATCGGCGCGGCTCATGACGAAACGACCGGCCGCTCCGCCGTTCGTGGTTCTCATGAACAGCTCCACGTTCTCGATTTCGATGCCGTCGACGCCGGCGTTGCGAACGATCAGAAAGGCTGTTGCGGAGATGGCGTTGAAGACGCGGTCTTCGTTATCGGCGGTGAGCTCGGCGCGGACGACGCGGTTCGTTCCGGCCATCTTGCGCTCGAAGATCCCGACGTTCTCGTAGGCCCGCTCGAAGTTACCGGCGAGGCGGCTGTCGAGCTGGTTGGTGACGGCGGCCGGGCGGGCGGTGGCCGCCGGCTGCTGCTGCTCGGCCTCGTTGCCAAAGGGAACGCGGGGACGCATCTTGACCGTCGAGCCGAGGGAGGGTGCCTGCTGCTGCGACTGAGACTGCGTGGTCTGCTCGACGCCGAGCACCTTCACATCGCCGAGGCCGAGCCTCGTCACTTCTTCCGACTTGGCGATGTCGATCAGCGCGGGATCGACGGAGACCGACTGCCCGTTCTCGAGATGGATCAGCGCCTTTCCATTGACCACCGTCCATTTGGCCTTGGCCTGGTAGCGCGTGCCGTCCTTCATCACCACCGTGTAGGTGGCAAACGACTGCACGGCGACAAAGAGGACAAGAAGGGCAGTCAGCACTGTTTTCATGGAGGGCTCCGGAATCCGCTAGTTGTAACGATTGATTATACTTCCCGCAACCGCGCGACCGCTCGAACTGATTCCTGCGCGGGCACCAGGAGATTCCCCCATGCTCGTCGTGATGGAGTCCGGCGCCAGGCCGGAACAGATCGAGGCGGTCGTGCGCCATATCGAAAAGATGGGCCTGAAGGCCCATCCGATCCCCGGCGCGCACCGGACGGCGATCGGTGTCACAGGCCATCAGGGCGGCAAGAATCCGGAGATCGTCGAGAACTTCCCCGGCGTCAAGGAAGTCATCCAGGTCTCGCACGGCTACAAGCTCGTCAGCCGTGAGGCCAAGCCTGACGACACGGTGGTCAGCGTAGGGGGGGTGGATGTCGGAGGCGCCGGCATCGTGGTGGTAGGGGGGCCGTGCGCGGTCGAATCGCTCGACCAGACGCGGACCATTGCCGAGCGGATCAAGCGAGGGGGAGGCCAGCTCTTCCGTGGCGGCGCCTACAAGCCGCGCACTTCCCCCTATTCGTTCCAGGGTCTGGGCGAAGCGGGTCTGGAGATCCTGGCCCGCGTGCGCGAGGAGTTCGACCTCCCCGTCGTCACCGAAGCCGTCGACGAGACGTCGCTCCGGCTGATCGAGCAGTACGCCGACTGCATTCAGATCGGCGCGCGGAACATGCAGAACTTCTCCCTGCTCAAGACCGCCGGACGGTCGCGCAAGCCGGTGCTCCTGAAGCGGGGCATGTCGGCCACGCTCGAAGAGCTGCTCCTCTCCGCCGAGTACGTGATGTCGGAAGGGAACTACCAGGTGATCCTGTGCGAGCGGGGTGTGCGGACGTTCGCCGATCACACGCGCAACACGCTCGACCTGTCGATCGTCCCGGCCGTGAAGCGGATCACCCATCTGCCGATCCTCATCGACCCGAGCCATGGAACCGGCAAGCGCAACAAAGTCCTGCCGCTCTCCCGGGCCTCGATTGCCGTCGGCGCCGACGGAGTGCTGGTGGAAGTGCACCACCGGCCGGAAGAGGCGCTCAGCGACGGACCGCAGGCCATTCTGCCGGACGTGTTCGACCAGCTGGTCCGCGAAGTGGACGCCATCGCGCAGGTGCTGGGACGATCGTTGCAGCCGGCGCTGGCCGCTTCGTGACGATCGTGCGCAGAACGAAAATCATCGCCACCCTGGGACCGGCCAGCAACTCCGACGAGATGGTCTACCGGCTCCTCACGTCGGGAGCGGACGTGTTCCGTCTGAACTTCTCACACGGAAAGCCGGAGGATCACGTGGCGACGATCGCGCGGGTCCGCCGGCTGGCCACCGAGATCGGACGCTACATCCCCATCATCGGCGACATCCAGGGTCCAAAACTGCGCATCGGCGAGGTGGAAGGAGCCCCGAACCTGCAGAGCGGGCAGATCTTCGTCATCACCACGCGGCCGGTCCCGGGTGACGCCAGCCGCGTCTCCACCAATTTCACGCCGCTGCCGCGCGAGGTGCGGGTCGGCCACCGGATCCTCATCAACGACGGGCTGGTCGAGCTCGTGGTCACGGCGGTCGACGAGGATGACGTCACCACGCGCGTCGTTCACGGCGGGCCAATCTCCTCGAACAAAGGGATGAACTTCCCCGATTCGGAACTGACCATCCCGGCCATCACCGAGAAGGATCGGGAGGACATCCGTTTTGCCGTGCAGCACACGCTCGACTACATCGCCGCGTCGTTCATCCGGCGCCGCGGCGACATCGAAGGTCTTCGCGATTTTCTCCGCGACAGCGGAGGCAGCGAGCTGAAAGTCATCGCCAAGCTCGAGAAGCCGCAGGCGCTCGAAAACCTCGAGGACATCCTCGACGTGAGCGACGGGGTGATGGTGGCGCGGGGCGATCTCGGCGTCGAGCTGCCGCCGGAGGCGGTTCCGATCGCGCAGAAGAAGATCCTCGCGGCCGCCAGCCGCTGGGGAAGATTCGGCATCACCGCCACGCAGATGCTGGAATCGATGACCACGAACTCGCGGCCCACAAGAGCCGAAGCGTCCGACGTGGCGAACGCCATCTTCGACGGCTCCGACGCGGTGATGCTTTCCGGCGAAACGGCCGCGGGCAGGTACCCGGTCGAGGCCGTGCAGATGATGTCGCGCATCGTCATCGCCGCCGAGACGAACCGGCACATCGAGTATACCGAGACGCGAGCCCCCTTCCGCCAGACCTCGGAGACCGACGAGTTCACCGACTCCCTCGCCGGCGCGGCGAACTACGCGGCCGAGCAGCTCGACGCGAAATTCATCGTCGTCTTCACGCAGACCGGTTTCGCGGCGCAGCTCATGTCGAAGTTCCGCCCCAAGGCGCCGGTCATCGCACTGACGCCCTCGAGCTGGGTGGCCCGCAGGATGAACATCCTCTGGGGCGTGCAGCCGTTCGTGCTGAAGGAGGCGGGAGAGTTCCACGAGCAGATCGTCGACCGCGTCGACGAGTACCTGATCTCGAAGGACGTGGTTCGCCCCGGCGACCGGCTCGTGATATTGATGGGCTCGCCCATCTACCAGCGGGCCAAGACCAATCTGCTCCGGGTGCACCGGGTTCGGGGAGCGGCACTGACACCACGGTCGTAACAATCCGGTGACGCTGGTGCCGACTCGGCCATAAAGGCTTAGTCTGGTGGCGAGGGAAGTGCAGGGCGTGCGGGAGCCGTTCTTGTGTAAGATGAGCCCCCGCACGAGCGCCCCGTCCTCGGGGCCAGGAGGAAGCATAGGAGGAGCCATGCGTCGAGTCCGTGCGATCGCCATCGCAGCAGCTCTGACCGCCGTCGCCATGCCGGCGCGTCCTGAGCCGCTGCCGAGCGTGCTCGAAATCCTCGGCCAGGTCACCAACGCGGCCCGTCCCGTCGGCAACGCCCTCGTCATCGCCCTCAACCTCACGAACTTCGACGCGGTGCAGACCTACACCGCCATCGACGGATCGTTCCATCTCCCGCCGTTGCGGGCGGGCATCTACAGAATCGTGGCCGTCAAGTACGGCTTCGCCCCCGCCAGCGCCACGGTCGTTCCGCACGAGGAAAGCCAGCGGGTGAACCTGCGGATGCTGACCGAGAAACAGGCCGCGGGAAAGAAGACGGTCAACCAGGAGATCTGGGAACTGCGCGGATCGCTGCCGAAAGACATCCTGCGGGAGATCGACCTGGTCATGGCGGCGGCCGAGCAGCCGGAGACACTGGCCTACGACATGCCGCGGTTTCGCGGCGAAATGGTCTCCATGACCGGTGTGGCGAACGCCAGGACCGCGGCTACGTTCGCGCAGACCGGCGTCGGGGTGCACAGCCGTCTGGGAGACGGATGGCAGATAGGAATCCGCGGCGAGATACAGCGGATCGACGATCCCACCGACAGCAGCTCGTTCGGAAGCGCGGCGGCGGAGGCGGGGGTGATGGAGATGGAGCTGCGCTCGTCGCCGACGACCGCGTACCGCGTCGCCACGACGCAGTCATCGTGGGTTCTGCGCGATACGGAAGCTGCCGGCTCGCGTGAAGCGGCGGTCCGCTCGCACAATTTCGAGTGGGAGCATGGCGACGCGCGGGTGAACGTGCGCTATTTCGAGCATGCGAACCTTTTCCAGAACCTCGGCGGATCGGACGTCATCGAGATCGCCGGTGGCACGAATCTGGTGAGCACGCCGCGCAACGACTTCGGCGTGTCGCTGCGCGTGCGGCAGGAGAACGTCCGCTCGACGAGTGTCGACACGTTCCGCACGGCCGATCTGGCGGCCGAGGGCACCGTCGAGCTGGTGCCGTCCTTCGCTGTGAACTACGGGATGGCGAGCCGGCTGGGCATCGACCGGACGGAATGGGCGCCGCGCACCGGCTTCGCGTGGCGGTTGACCGGCAACACCTCGCTCATCGCAGCGCTCGAGTACAAGGTCGTGGACTCGGTGCCGGCCGCGATGATGGTGCCGAGCATCGCGGTCTGGTCCGACGACTATCGCGTCCTGCCGCAGTACAGCTACTCGTTCGGCATCGTCTCCTTACGCGACGAGAACAATCAGCTCTCGGCAATCGCCACCGTCAGCGCGGCCGACGCGCCTGTTCGCGTGGTGTTCAACGACGGGTTCAGCCAGTTCTGGGACGGGTTGTACATCGAGACGGGCGACGTCCGCCACGATATCCGCCTGGCGTACCGCCGCGACTTCGGTCCTCACTTCGCGATCGACATCGCCACGACGGCCGGCAGCGCGACGCCGCGATACACGGGAAGCGATCAGAAGGTCTACGTGACGGGCGATCTGCAGACGATTTTCGTTCCCACGGGCACGACGCTGGCCATCTCCTACCGCGAGATCCAGCAGCCCGACGTCGAGGACAGGCTCGACTATCACAGCACGCGCATGAACGTCCGGATGGCGCAGTCGCTCTATCTGCCGATCGATGTGAAGCTGCTGCTCGGTGTCGAGCTCGCGCGCGTGGAGAACTCGCCGTTCCTGCTCGACCCCATGCTGTCCGATGAGACGTCACGCCGGTACGTCGGCGGGCTGGCGTTGAATTTCTGACGTTGTTCGTTGTTCGTTGTTCGTTGTTCGTCCCACCCTCCCACGGACAACGAACAACGAACAACGAACAACGAACCTACCGCTCGCCCCCCAGCCCCGGCCTGATCTCCTCCACCAGCTTCGCGAACCGCATGGAGATCCCCTTCGTGACCACGATCTGCTTGAGATAGTTCAGCGACGTGATGGCGGCCGGAATGCCGGCAATGGCCGTCGGGATCGAGGCCAGACGCCCGGCCAGCTGAATGGTCTTGTCCATCGTCGTGTACTGGTCGGAGAAAAGATCGGCCCGGGCCTCGCTCTGATAGGCGAGCGTCAGCAGGTAGATGTCGGCCACGAGCTCGCGGAACCGCATCTCCGATCCCCAGGCAAAGCACTCTCCGTTGCGGATGTTCTCCAGAAACTCCTGCACCGTTTCGCCCTTCGAGACCGTGTGGACCTTGGCGACGTGTTTGAGCGTATGCGCGTCGGATCCGCCGACCATCGAGACGCGGCGGCCATGTTCCTTCACGGCGGTGACGAGCTGGTGGACCATGCGGTTGTGAAACGAGGCCATGGCCCCGTTCAGCACCTCGAACGTATCGAACATCACCAGTAACTCGGCGATGTAGCGCGCCGCGACGTTCTTCATCCGGTAGTTCTGGAAGAGATGGTTGACGCCGAAGATCAGCCGCTGCGACTTCATGTAGGGTACGAGCTCGCGGATGTCGGGGCGGAGCCGCTGGATCTCCCGATGCTGTTCCTCAGTGAGGCCCCAGACGCCGACGTGGATGCGCTGCCCTGTCTCGGGGAAGTACGTTTCCACTTCTTCACCAATGAAGAAATCGTCGAGGTCGGGATGGGTGTTCAGGAGGTGGAGGGCGCCGTCGATCGAGTCATGATCGGTGATCGTCACGTACGACATCCCGCGCTGCTTGGCGGTCCGGTAGACGTCCTCCGGCGCGTTGTAGCAGTCACGGGTGTTCGCTCTGCGGAAGTACTTGAAAACGGAGAAACGGCTGTGGCAGTGCAGATCGGCTCGCTTCAAAGCCGGATCTTCCAGCACCATTTCTCCTGATTTGTGGTCGGGGCTCACAGGACGATTGTTTCAGCCTTCCTCGATTTTCTACAATTCGCGTGCCCGTGTAGTGATCCGAGTAACAATTCGGCGCGGGCGATCAGTATACGGAAGCCCATCCGTTCATGGCCCAGCACAATCGCGGCAAGCTGCCGAATCCGCCGAACGTCTCCGATTGGATCGAGCTCGATGTCCCGAGCCGGCTGCCGATCATCCCGCTCGTCTCCTCGGTGCTCTTCCCCGGCGGCGTGCTGTCGCTGCAGGTGGGGATCGATCGCAACGTTCGCCTTCTGCAGAACCTTCCCGACGATCAGAACCTGATCGCCGCCTTCTGCCAGAAGGGGGGGGACAAGGAGAACCCCCGGCCGGAGGATCTCGCGCCGATCGGCGTCCTGGCCGCGATCGTCCAGCGGCTTCCTCTGTCGGCGGACCGCTACCAGCTCTTCCTGCAGGGCCGCCAGCGCGTCGAGCTGGTGCAGATGATCCAGACCGAGCCTTACTTCGAGGCCCGCCTTCGCGAGGTCGTGCCGAAACAGACCCCGAAGAACCTCAAGACCGAGAATCTGGTCAACAAAGCGACGTCGCTGTTCGAGAAGCTGGTGGAGAGCGACTCGAAGTACTCGAACGAGCTGCTGAACATCCTCAGGATGAACGTCGCCGAAGGTCCCGATACGTTCGCCGATCTGCTGTCGTCGTTCGTCAACCTGCCGCTCGAGGAGAAACAGCTGCTCCTCGAGACGGTGAATCCAATCGAGCGGATCGAGCTCCTCATCGAATACATCCAGCGCGATCTCGGCAAGGCGACTGTCGACAAAGAGCTGCAGCGCCAGACTCAAACGTCCATCGATCGTCGCGAGCGCGAGAACTATCTCCGCGAACAGCTCCGCGTCATCCAGGACGAGCTCGGCGAATCGAACGGCGCCGAGCGTGAAGCCGACACGTACCGGGAGCGCGTCGAGGCCCTCCCGCTGAAGGAAGAGCAGAAGGCGCAGCTCCGGCGCGAGGTCAATCGCATGGGGCAGCTTTCCCCCTCCTCATCCGATTACGCGGTGATCAAGGGTCATCTCGACACCGTGTTCCAGGTGCCATGGGGGGAGAAGACCGACGACGAAGTCGATCTGAAGAAGGCCGAGGCCATTCTCGACGAACGCCACTTCGGCCTGGAGAAGGTCAAGGAACGCGTTCTCGAGTTCCTGGCCGTGCTCAAGCTCAAGGGCGATCTCAAGGGACCGATTCTCTGCTTTGCCGGCCCGCCGGGAGTGGGAAAGACGTCGCTGGGCGCCGCGATTGCCGACGCCCTGGGCCGCAAGTTCGTCCGGATGGCCGTCGGCGGCATCACCGACGAGTCGGAGATCCGCGGTCATCGCAAGACCTACATCGGGGCGATGCCCGGCAAACTCGTTCAGAGCTACATCCAGGTCGGCGTGAACAATCCCCTGATCATGATCGACGAGATCGACAAGATCGGGAAGGACTTCCGTGGCGATCCCGCCTCGGCCCTTCTCGAGGTCCTCGATACGAAGCAGAACCACGCCTTCGTCGATCGCTACCTCGAGATTCCGTACGACCTCTCGCACACGCTGTTCATCGCCACCGCCAACGTACTCGACTCGATTCCCGGGCCGCTGCGCGACCGGATGGAAGTGATCCGCCTCTCGGGCTACACCGAGACGGAAAAGCTCAACATCGCCAAGAAGCACCTGATCCCGGAACTGCTCGAGAATCACGGGCTCCAGCCGGATCAGGCCACCTTCACCGACGAGGCTCTCCTCACGATCATCCGCGGCTACACCGCCGAGTCGGGAGTGCGGAATCTCGAGCGGAAGCTGGCTACGGTCCTGCGCAAGATTGCCCGGAAGGTGGCAGGGGGGGAGTCCGAAGGGGTGACCGCGATCGGCGTGGACGAGATGGAGCCGTATCTCGGTCTTCCGTCGTTCGAGCACGAGTTCGCGGAGCGGCATCCGGAGATCGGTGTCACCACCGGTCTGGCCTGGACCTCGTTCGGCGGCGAGATCATGTTCATCGAGGCCACACGGATGCCCGGCAGCGGCCGGACCACGGTCACCGGCCAGCTCGGTGACGTCATGCGCGAGTCGGTGCAGGCTTCGTATTCGTACGTCCGCTCGAAGGCGAAGGAGCTCGACATCGAAGATCGCATGTTCAGCGAGCACGACATCCACATTCACTTTCCTGCGGGATCGATTCCGAAGGACGGCCCTTCCGCCGGCGTGGCCATCGCCACCTGCATCGCCTCGGTCATGGGGGAGCGGCCCGTCCGGCATGATGTGGCCATGACCGGCGAGATCACGCTCCGAGGGAAAGTGCTCTCCGTCGGCGGCATCAGGGAAAAAGTCATGGCGGCGCAGCGCGCCAACATCAAGACCATCGTGCTGCCGGAAGGCAATCGGAAGGATCTGAACGAAGTGCCGGCGGACGTGAAAGAAGGGCTGGAGTTCGTGTTCGCCGCGCGCGTGGAGGATGTGTGGAAGGAAGCGCTGATTCCGCTGTACCTGGTCCGGAACCGCGACCGGAAGTACGACGAGGCGGAGTACCGGGCAGACAAGGCCAAGAGCGATCGACCCGAAGAGCGGCCGTAAGACGCGGCTGCATCGGCAATCTGATCTTCGCCGCACTCCTCCTGGCCGCGTTCGGCGGAAGCTCCTATTTCTGGTTCCTCTTCTTCGTGAAGGGCCGCTCCATTCCGACGCCCAATCTGATCGGCAGGTCGGTTGTCGAGTCGCGCGCCATCACTTCCGATCTCGGCATCGGTCTGGAGGTTGACGAGGATCACCGCCGCAACTCCGACCGCGTCCCGTACGGCCACATCGTCTGGCAGAACCGCAGCCCGGGCGCGACGAGCTTCATCAAACGTGGCTCCGCGCTGCGGGTCGAGTTGAGCGCCGGCCCCCTGGTGCTGCGCGTACCCGAGCTCGACGGGCAGAGTCAGGGCACGAGCGTGCTCCGGCTCGGCCAGCAGAATCTTCAGGCGGGACCGATCAGCTACGTGGAGCGTGGCCAGGAGCGGGGAGTCCTCGCCGCCGATCCGCCGGAGGGAACCGTGGTCGAGGCGCAGAACCCGATCTCGCTGCTCATCGCGGTCGAGCCGGCCCCGCTGACCTGGGTCATGCCCGACCTGATCGACACCCCGCTCGACCGCGTCCGTCCGTTGCTGGAGCGGCGCGGGCTGAAGATGTCGACCGTCAAGTTCGAGGCTTATCCCGGAATCGTGGATGGCATAATCATCCGCCAGTACCCGCTGCGCGGAGCCCCGGTCAGCAGCCGCGATCCGATCACGGTCGTGGTCAGCCGGGCCGAGGAGAGTGGTTTCGTGGAGCCGGTGTCCGAGGAGTCTCCCTTCCAGTGAATGAAATCAGGATCGCACCCTCCCTGCTCTCCGCCGACTTCACCAGGCTGGCGGACGAGATCGCGACCGTCGAGGCGGGCGCCGACATGCTGCATCTCGACGTCATGGACGGTCACTTCGTACCGAACATGACCATCGGCCCGGCGGTCGTGAAGGCCTGCCGCGCCGTATCGAAGCTCCCCTTCGACTGCCACTTAATGATCGAGGAGCCGCAGCGGTACATCGACCAGTTTCTCGATGCCGGCGCCGGGTTGATCTCGATTCACATCGAGGCGGAGCGGCATCTCCAGCGGGCCCTGCAGCTGATCCGTGACGGCGGCGCGAAGGCCGGCATCGCCATCAATCCGGCCACGCCGGCCGAAGCGCTGTCGACGGCCATCGAGTTCTGCGACTACGTCCTCGTCATGAGCGTGAACCCCGGCTTCGGCGGCCAGCGGTTCCTGGAACCTGTCGTGCCGAAGATCCGTCACATCTCGCGGCTGATCCGGGAGCGGGGACTGGAGGTCGCCGTCGAGGTGGATGGGGGGATCGACCCGCGGACGGCCCCGGCGGTGGCCGCGGCGGGCGCGACGTGGCTCGTGGCCGGCTCGGCGGTATTCGGCCGCCCCGATCGGATCGCTGCAATGGAATCGCTGCGGAATGCTGTTGGCAGCGTGAGGGCTTAGAGTGACTGTGGAGGACGTTTGAAGCTGACCCGAATCGTGATTCCTGTGCTGGCCCTGCTGCTCGTCGCGGCCTGCAACCGCGGCCCGCGCCCGATGCGGCCGGTCGTCGATCCCGAGTTTCTCAACCTGAGCAAAGAGCAGATCTTCGAGCGTGGAGAAGAGCTCTTCGCCGACCGCAAGTGGCTGCGGGCGCGAACTCATTTCTCGCACGTTTACGAAAATTTCCCCAACGACCCCCTGGGGCGCCGGAGCCTGCTGCGCGTCGCCGACGCCTTCTACCGCCAGGGTGATCCGGTCAGCCTGGTCGAAGCGCAGTACAAGTACCGCGATTTCCTGAATCGTTTCCCTGGAAGCGAGAGCGCCGACTACGCCATGCTGCAGATCGCCATGGTGGCGTACAAGCAGATGGAGAGACCGGATCGCGACCAGCAGAAGACCCGCGAAGCGGTCGAGAAGTTCGGGGACATGATCCGCACCTACCCCCGGAGCCCGCTGCGTGCCGAGGCGGAAGCGAAGCTGGCCGAGGCGCTCGACCGGCTGGCCTCGCACGAGCACATCGTGGCGCGCTTTTACGCGAGGCGGAGGAGCTGGAACGCAGCGGTGCAGCGGCTGAACTTCCTCATCGACACCTATCCGACCTACAGTCAGCGCGACGCAGCCTTCTTCGACCTCGGGCACGCGCTCGCGCGGCTCGGCCGGGATGGAGAGGCCCGCCTCTACTTCGAGCGCGTTCTCCTGGAGTTCCCGCAGAGCTCCTACGCCGATCGCGCCAAGCGGCGTCTCGATGACATGAAGGCATGAGGAAGGCTGCCGCGGTCGTCGTCCTGATCGCAGTCGGATGCGCGTCGGCGGCCCCCGATCTGCCACCTCCACAAGCGGCCGCGGCGGCTCCCGATCCACGGCTCGTCGAGCTGCAGACATCGCTGACCGAGCTGCTCGAGCGCCTCGACGTCATCAACGACCGCCTCTCGCGCCTGGAGCGCTCTCGGGAAGCCTCTGGAGCGCCGGTGTCCTCACCGGAGCTCTCTCCCTCGCCTTCATCGCGGCCTCCCGTCGCCGCCACCGTCTCGAGCCCCCTGCGCGGGGCCGAGATCGCCGAGCAGTACCGTTCGGCGATCATGCTGCTCGGCGGAAATCGGATCGAAGAGGCCCGGCGCGAGTTCCAGAAGGTCTTCGCCGCCGATGCTTCGGGCGAGCTGGCCGACAATGCCCTGTTCTGGATCGGCGAGACGTATTACCGGCAGGGTGACTATCCGAATGCCATCAGCCACTACCGCCGCGTCTCGCAGGAGTACGGCGATCAGAACAAGGCACCCGACGCCGTATACAAGCTCGGGCTGGCTTACGCGAAGACGGGCGACCTGGTTCTGGCGCGGCAGGCGCTGCAGGAAGTGATCGCGCGGTATCCGTACTCCACACCGGCGGCCTCGGCGAAGGCAGAGCTCGACCGGATAAAATACTGAGATGGCTGAGGAAGAAAACGCAGCGACACTGCTCGCCAAGAAGGATTACACGCGGGCCGTCCCGCTGCTGAAGCGGGAGCACGAGAAGTATCCGTCGAATCCCCGCATCCGCCTCCAGTATGCCGATGCGCTCCTCGGCGCGGGAAGCGTCCGCGAGGCCGCCGAACAGTACGAGGCGACGGCCAGGTACTACGACGACAACGGCCTGACGGTGCAGGCCATCGCGGTCCGGAAGAAAGCCGAGAAGGCGCAACCGCAGATGCCCGCGTCCGCGTCGGCTTCCGAATCGGCGGCCGGAAAGAGCGAGCCGTTGTTCTCACGTCCCTCGGTGCCGAAGAGCCCTCTGTTCGAAGTCCTGGAAAAGGACGAGCGGGAGGCGCTGGTCCGGGAGATGGACTTCGAGACGCACGATGAGGGCGCCGTGATCATCAGCGAAGGCGACACCGGGAACTCCATGTACGTGATCACTTCCGGCGAAGTGAAGGTTTACACGCGTGGCACCGGCAAGACCGGCAGCGTCTATCTGGCGAAGCTCAGTGAAGGCGATTTTTTCGGCGAGGTCAGCATGCTCACCGGGAAGCCGCGCACCGCCACCATCACGGCATCGAAACCGACCGAGCTGCTGCGTCTCGACAAGGACAAGCTGGAAAACGCGTTCGCCAACTTCCCCCGGATCAGGAAGGTTCTCGACGACTTCTACAAGAGGCGCGCGACCCACACCGTGGAAGCGATGATCGAGAGCCTGAAGAAGAAAGGATGAAGGATGAAGGATGAAGGTTATGGGAACTTCATCCTTCATCCTTCATCCTTCATCCTTTCTTTCAAGGAGCCATCTTTGCCTGTCCTCCCGATCGTCAAATACGGCGATGACGTTCTCCGTTACCCGACCGCCCCTGTCATGGAGATCGGTCAGGAGATCCAGAAGCTCATCGACGACATGGTCGAGACGTTGTACGCGGCGCCCGGCGTCGGGCTGGCTGCGAATCAGGTGGGGGTTTCCAGACGTCTGATGATCATCGACCTCTCCGTCGGGAAGCGCCCCGGCGAACTGCACGTCTGCATCAATCCGGAGATCGTCGAAGCGGAGGGGGAAGTCGTCGAGGATGAGGGGTGTCTTTCCATTCCCGACTTCATCGAGACCGTGAGGCGACCGGCGCGGGTCAAGCTGCGCTACCTCGATCGAAACGGGGAAGAGCGGGTCATGTGGGGAGAAGGGCTGATGGCGCGGGCGATGTGTCATGAGACCGATCACCTGAACGGCCGGCTGTACGTCGATCATCTCCGTGGATTGAAACGGGACCGCATCCTCAGGAAGATTCAGAAAATGGCCCGCGCGGGCATGTGGTAGAAGCTCCGTCATGTCCTGGAGCGCCACGGTAACGGAGATCGAGCACATCACTCCGCAGGTCGTGCAGCTGACGGTATCGCTGCACGACGGCGGGTTCGTGTTCAAGGCTGGACAGTGGGTCAACTTCCGCTTCCCCGAGGGGGTCTCGCGCGCTTACACGATTGCCTCGGCTCCGGAACGGCCGCAGGCGGTTCAGCTCTGCATCCGGCGGGGAGAGGGGCGCGGAAGCGCGGCGCTGCAGACTCTGGAGGCGGGGGCGCGCGTGAGGGTCGACGGGCCGCACGGCGACTTTGTTCTCCCGGAGGGGGATGGCCGCAGCGTCGTGTTCCTGGCGGGCGACACGGGGATCGCCCCCGTTCGAAGCAACGTGCTGCACATGCTCGCCACGAAGGATCCCCGGCCGATCGTCGTGCTGTACGAGCCGGATCAGCGCCAGATTCTGTACGCCGCTGATTTCGATCCGCTGGCCCGCGCCGGACGGATCGTCCACGAGAGCGGAGCGATCGAGATGCTGATCGAGCGCAACCGGGAGCGGTGCGCGGAGTCGGTTCTGATGGCCGCCGGCTTCGATCCCTTTCTCGAACGCGCCGCCTCCGCGCTCCGGCGGGTGGGCATCGATGCGGCAAGCATCATCACCGAGTCGTTCGGACCGCCGCCTTGAGCGAGAAGTTCGTTTCGTGGAGACCTCACCCGTGGCACGGGCTCGATGCCGGGCCCGACGCGCCCCGCATCGTCAACGCCTACATCGAGATCACGCCGTTCGACGTCATGAAGTACGAGGTCGACAAGGAGACCGGTTATCTCCGTGTCGACCGCCCGCAGCGGACCTCGTCCCAGCCGCCCGCCCTCTACGGGTTCGTGCCGCGCACTTACTGCGGCCGCCGGGTCGGAGAGCTGGCGCCGGAGGCCTCGCGCGGCGACGGCGATCCTCTCGACATCTGCGTCATCAGCGAGCGGCCCATCAATAAGTCGGAGATCGTTCTGCAGGCCCGCGTCGTCGGAGGGCTGCAGCTCCTCGATCGGGGAGAAGCGGACGACAAGATCATCGCCGTCCTGGTCGGCGATTACGTCTGGGGTGAGGTAAGAGAGCTGCGCGACCTGCCGCCGGTGCTGGTCGAGCGGCTCGAGCACTACTTCAGCACCTACAAGATGCTGCCGGGACAGGAGTCGCCGATCCGCATCGCCAGCCTGTACGACTCCGGTCACGCCAGCCGCGTCATCGAAGCGGCCATGGCCGATTACGCCGACGAGTTTCGGAGTTGATCTTGCAGGGAGTGGCTTCGTGAGCTGGCGGGGATGGACTCTACTCGTCACTGCGCTGTTGATCGGGGCCGCCATCGGCGTGGGGTCGTTCACCTTCGTCTATGCGAAGGGTTATTCGTACCTATCCAACGATCCCGCCACCTGCGCGAACTGCCACATCATGGACGAGCATTACGCGGCGTGGGTCAAGTCGAGTCACCGTCTGGCCGCCACGTGCAACGACTGCCACACTCCGCATGATTTCGCCGGCAAGTGGATGGTGAAGGGGAAGAACGGTTTCTGGCACTCTTTCTACTTCACGACCGGAAACTTCCCGTACCCGCTGCGCATCACGCCGCCGAACCACCAGGTCGTGGAAGGCGCATGCAGAAACTGCCACGAGCGGATCACCGGCTTTGTCGACCACGCATCGCACGCAAGCGGCGGCCGGGCCGAGGCGCTTCATTGCACGAGATGCCACCGCTACGTGGGGCACTGGGTGAGATGAGACAGAGGAGATACCGATGACCGATCACACTCCCGATTCGCCGCCGCGCCCCCTCCGCCGCCGCTTCGGAGCAAGGTGGCTGATCGCCGCTGCCGTCGTCGCCGCGGTGCTGACGCTCGGGCTCACATTCCTGCTGACGAACATCTTCGAGCGGAAGGTGGAGGCGCGCGATCCCTACGTGCAGATCGTCCAGCTCACGGACGACACCGTCGACCCCGCGATCTGGGGGCGCAACTTTCCGATTCACTACGATCTCTACAGCCGCACGGTCGACATGGTGCGCACCCGCTACGGCGGCAGCGAGGCGATCCCGAAACAGCCCGAAGTGCGCGATCCGCGTGAAACCGTCTCCACCTCCCGTCTGGTGGAAGATCCGCGGCTGCGCGAGTTCTGGGCCGGGTACGCCTTTGCCGAGGACTTTCGCGAAGAGCGTGGCCACGCCTACATGTTCATCGACCAGCTCTTCACCAAACGCCAGGATGTGGCCAAACAGCCCGGAACCTGCCTTCACTGTCACGCGTCGGTCTACACGGTCTATCGCGACGCCGGGGATGGCGACCTGATCGCCGGCTTCGAGAAGGTCAACCAGATGCCGTACGCGGAGGCGGCGGCCCTCGCGAAACATCCTATCGCCTGCATCGACTGCCACGACCCCACGACCATGGCGCTCCGCATCACCCGCCCGGGATTCATCGAGGCGATGCGCGTGCTGCGACGCGATCCGAAGTTCGACGTGAACGCCGAGGCCTCGCGCCACGAGATGCGCACCTACGTCTGCGCGCAGTGCCATGTCGAGTACTACTTCAAGGGCCCCGAGAAGCGGCTTACCTATCCGTGGCACAACGGGCTCCGCGCGGACGAGATCCTCTCGTACTACGAAGAGGTGGGATTCACCGACTGGACGCACGCCACGAGCGGCGCCGCGGTTCTGAAGGCGCAACACCCCGAGTTCGAGCTCTACATGCAGGGAGTCCACGCCCGGAGCGGCGTCACCTGCGCCGACTGCCACATGCCGTATCTTCGCGTCGGCGCGAAGAAGGTCAGCGATCACTGGGTGCGCAGCCCTCTTCTGAACGTCGACAACGCCTGCCGCACCTGTCATCAGTTTTCGGAACAAGAGCTGATCAACCGCGTGCACACGATCCAGGATCGTACGTATCAGATGCGCAACATTGCCATCGACGCGGTGCTGCAACTGACCAGGGCGATCCCTGCCGCACAGACGGCCGGCGTCGAGGCGGGCAGACTCGATGCCGCCCGCACCTACCAGCGCCGCTCGCAGTTCCTGGCGGACTTCATCGAAGCGGAGAACTCGATGGGTTTCCATGCCGATCAGGAAGCGCTGCGTGTCCTCGGTCTCAGCATCAACTACGCGCGGCTCGGACTGGCAGCCCTGTGGGCGCCCG